>JBFWQE010000005.1:47749-87624 GCA_050249615.1 Vicinamibacterales bacterium | reverse complement strand
GAGACTCGTGAGCTGCTCCGGCTGGTCCGGGACACCTACAACCGCTCCGTTGACGAGACGGAAATGGACGTCCTGGCGCCCGTCCTGAAGGCCGACCTGCTCGTGCTCGACGACCTCGGGGCCGAGCGGACCTCGGAGTGGGTGCAGGAGACCCTGGGGCTCGTGGTCAGCACGCGGTACAACGAGCGCCGGGCGACCATCTTCACGAGCAATCTGACGGATCCCGCCGACAGCACCGAGCCCAACTCGTTCATCTACCAGCTGGGCGCGCGCACGCGGTCGCGGCTGACGGAGATGTGCCACTGGGTCGAGATGCGTGGCGTGGACATCCGGGAGACGGGCACGCACGCATCACCCGAGGTGATCCAGCGCTGGCAGAAGGAGTCGCCGGCCTCGCCCGACAACCTGCGGCGGGCCGGTGGTCTGCCGGGCAAGAGCAAGGGCATGGCACGCGCCCGCCTGCGGGAGCAGGCCCCGGTGGAACTGGCCTGGCCGGGCGGCCGCGCGGGAACGAAGGGATAGTGGCCCGGGGGCTCTACGTCCACGTTCCGTTCTGCGCGGCCATCTGCAACTACTGCAACTTCAATCGCGGCCTGCTCGACGAGGGGCTGAAGCGCCGCTACGTGGACGCGCTCGTCGAGGAGATTCGACGCTGTCCTGAGGCCGGGGCGCCCATCGACACGATCTTCTTCGGCGGAGGCACGCCCTCTCTGCTGGCGCCAGACGAGGTGTCACGAATCCTCCGCGCCTGCCGGGACACCTTCCCCGTGGCAGCCGACGCCGAGGTCACGCTCGAGGCCAATCCTGAAACGGTCAGCCACCAGACCCTGGCCGGGTACCGCAGCGCAGGCGTCAACAGGCTCAGCTACGGCGTGCAGTCGTTCCGGGATGTGGAACTGACGCGCCTCGGTCGACTGCATTCGGCGGATACTGCGCGGCACGCAGTGCGCCTGGCGCGAGGCGCGGGCTTCGACAACATCAGCTTGGACCTCATGCTCTGGCTGCCCGGGCAGCGCCTGCATGAGTGGCTGGAGTCGGTGGACGCCCTCGTGGCGCTGGAGCCCGAGCACGCGTCGATCTACCTGCTCGAGATCTACCCGAATGCGCCCCTCAGGGACGAGATGGCGCGCGGCGGCTGGTCAGTCGCGCCGGACGAGGTGGCCGCTGAGATGTATCTACAGGGACTCTCCCGGCTCGATGCCGCAGGGTTCGAGCAGTACGAGATTTCGAACGCCGCCCGCCCCGGACGGCGGGCCCGGCATAACATGCTCTACTGGCAGGCCGGCCACTGGCTGGGCCTCGGTTGCGGCGCGCATTCGACGTGGGACGGTGTACGATGGCGGAACCTGTCGTCGAGCGCCGAGTACGTGGAGCGGATGGCGGCAGGGGGGAGCGTGCGCGTGGAGGCGCGGACCCTGTCGGCCCGGGAGCGCCTCGAGGAAGCGCTCTTCATGGGGCTCCGGCTCACGGAGGGCCTCGACCTGGAGGCGCTGGCGGCCCGACACGGCGTCGATGTCTTCGACCAGTATCGGGACGAACTCTCGCGGTTCGTCGATCTCGGGGTGCTGGTGCACGAGCCCGGTCGGCGCCTGGCACTGACGCGCGAGGGCATGCTCGTGGCCAGCGAGATCATGATGGTTTTCATCGGCGGGACAGTACGGTAAAGTAACCGCCTTTCGCGAAGGAGGCTGCTCAATGCTTCGAGGTGTTCAGGTTGTCGTGTCGGGAGTGGCGCTCGCCGCGTGCATGCTGGCGGGGGCTGGCGTGGCGCAGGCGCAGGAGCCGGAAAAGCCCGTTCTGCCGCTCGAGGGTGATGCGGTCGTCATCACCATGCTGATCAAGCCCGACAGGACCGCGGATTTCGAATCCGTCCTTGCCAAGTACAAGGAAGCGATGGAGAAGAGCGAAAAGCCTGCCCGAAAGGAGCAGCTGGCCGGTCTCAAGATCTTCAAGTCCACCCAGCAAGCCCAGGGCAACGCGGTCTACATCCTGTATGTGGACCCGGTCGTCAAGGACCAGGAGTACGACATCTCGCGCGTCATCGCGGAGGTGTTTCCCGTGGAGGTCCAGGAGCTGTTCCAGAAGTACAAGGACGCCTTCGCGGGTCGCGCGATCACGTCGCTCAACAAGGTTCCGTAAGGCGTGGATCCCGTCCGGGGCCAACCCGCCCCGGACGGTCGCGTCGCGCGGTATCCTCTGATCGTGCTCGCCTGGCTCGTGTCCTCCCTGCTCGTCTTCCAGGCGCCCGGCGGCGCTATTCCCGACGTCCCCCCACCACAGCAACCTCCGGCCCCGGCGCCCGTCGATCCGGCAACCGCGTCGTTCACGACGGCGGTCGGCCTCCTGCTCGTGCCCGTGAAGCCGGACAAAGCGCCGGACTACGAGGCCGCGATCGCCGCGCTGCAGGCCGCCTTGTCCGTGGCCACCGATCCGGCGCGGCGTCCGCTGGCGCAGGGCTGGCGCGTTTTCAAGGCGAGCGAGCCCGACGCCAAGGGGAACGTGCTCTATGTCCACGCCCTGCTGCCCACGGTCCCCGGCGCCGACTACCGCCCGTCCCTTCTGATCGATGAACTGCTGCAGGACGCGCCTGCGGAGATGCTGGCCAAGTACAAGGAGGCACTGGCCGGCGCGCCGATGCGGCTGTCGCTCACGGAGCTGGCGAACATGGGCGTGGCGCCCGTGAAGAAATAGGGCACCCCGCGCACAGAGCCCTAGAACGTCAGGTTGGCGCCGGCATAGAAGCGGTGGTACGTCTCGTGGAGCGGGGTGCCGTTCAGTCGGAAGACCCGATAGTCGAGGCGAAGGCGCAGGGGACCGAGCAACCGGATTTTCGCGCCGCCCCCAAGGTTCACGGCCGTGTTCGTCTCGCGAGTGTCGGCGAGCTGTTCCCGATAGGCGCCGAAGCCGGCCGTTCCATACACCTGTACGCCCGAGACCTCGATGGGTGTCTGCACCAGGGCGTTGCCTGACCAGGTGCGCAGACCTGGCAGGGCCTCGGTCTCGTCTTCGCTCGTGGTGGCGTACTCGAACTCGAAGGCCACGATGATGAGCCCGAGCCCGCCGGCGAAGCCTCGGACGGTCCTGTTCTCGGGAGTGGGCGTGACACCCAGAAACGCCGTGAGATCCGCCGATGCGGGACGGGCAGAAGCGAGCAGTGCGAGGAAGGTGAACACTGCCAACCGGCTGGCACGAGTGATGCACGGTCGAGTCAGCATCCGGCTATGATCGCACGACTGCCCCCCACGAATCACGCGATCTGACCGTGTTGGAGGACGCACATGGCTTCGACCTCTCGTCTGATCACCACGGCGGCACTCGTGCTCAGCATGCCGCTGAGCCTGGCCGCCGACACCCTCTACCTGAGGAATGGCAGCCGCATCCAGGGCGAGCTGGTCGCGGTGCGTGGCGGGACCATCGAGTTCGAGGAGCGCCGCGGGTTCGGCGGGGCGCGCACCGTTCGCATCGACCGCGACGAAGTCGACCGCATCGAGTTCGACCGGAGCGGCGGGTGGGGCAGCAACTGGGGCGGCGGTAATGGCAACAGCAGCTGGGGCAGCGGCGACAACGGGCGGCCCAACGGCATGCGTGAGCGCCACGTGAACGTCTCGGCGACGTCGGACTGGACCGATGCCGGCGTTCAAGTGCGCGCCGGGCAGCTGCTCTACTTCGAGGCCTCCGGGCAGGTTCGGTGGGGCCGCGACCGCCGGGACGGTCCGGAGGGCGAGCGCAATTCGCCGTACAACCAGGCGCGCCCGATGCCCAACCGGCCCGGCGCCGCGCTCATCGGCCGCATTGGCGACGACGTGTTCTTCATCGGCGATTCCCGGGACGCCATTCGCGTCCGATCGAGCGGACGCCTCTACCTGGGCGTGAACGACGAGTACCTGGAGGACAACTCGGGAAGCTTCCGCGTGACGGTGTTCTACTGATACGCTTGAGGGATGAGTTTTCGCCTGTCCGAGGAACAGGAGCTGCTGCGACGCAGCGTGCGCGAGTTCGCCGAGACCGAGATCCGGCCGCACGTGATGGAGTGGGACAACGCCCAGCACTTCCCGCTGGGACTGCTGCCGAAGCTGGCCGAACTGGGGTTGATGGGCATCCAGTTCCCGGAGGCGTACGGCGGCGCTGCGATGAGCGCGGTGGACTACTGCATCTGCATCGAGGAACTGGCCCGCGTCGATCCCAGCATCTCATTGTCGGTCGCGGCGCACAACGGCCTGGGTGCCGCCCACATCGCGATGTTCGGCAGCGAGGCGCAGAAGCAGCGCTACCTCGCGCCGCTGGCCAGGGGCGAGCGGCTGGCGGCCTGGGGTCTCACCGAGCCCGGTTCCGGCAGCGACGCCGCGGCCATGCGCACCACGGCGGTGCGCGACGGCGACCACTGGGTGCTCAACGGCTCGAAGGCCTTCATCACGCACGGCAAGTCCGGCGACACGATGGTGGTCATGGCCGTCACCGACAGGGCCCGGGGCAGCAAGGGCATCTCGGCCTTCATCGTCGAGCGCGGCACGCCCGGGCTCATCGCCGGCAAGAAGGAAGACAAGCTCGGCATGCGCGCGAGCGAGACCTGCGAGGTCATCCTGCAGAACTGCCGCGTGCCGGCTGCGCAGATGATCGGCGAAGAAGGGCAGGGCTTCATCCAGACGCTGCAGGTCCTGGATGCGGGCCGCATCGGGATCGCGGCGCTTGCCGTCGGCCTGGCGCAGGGTGCCTGGGAGGCCGCGAAGGCCTACGCCGGCGAGCGCCGGCAGTTCGGCCGGACGATCGACACCTTCCAGTCCATTCGCTGGAAGCTGCTCGACAACGCCTCGCGGGTCGAGGCGGCGCGGCTGCTGACCTACCGCGCGGCCTGGCTCAAGGACCAGGGGCGAAAGACGACGCTCGAGTCGTCGATGGCCAAGCTCTTCGCCAGCGAGATCGCCGTGCGCGCGTCGGAAGACGGGGTGCAGATCTTCGGTGGGTACGGCTTCGTGAAGGACTACCCGGCCGAGAAGTACTTCCGCGACGTCAAACTGACCACCATCGGCGAAGGTACCAGCGAAGTGCAGCGGTTGGTGATTGCCCGACAGCTGCTGGCTGCCTGAAGTGGCTGTTCACGCATCCCTCGCAGACCGCGTGCGGTCCGGCGATGTGCGCGCCATCGCGCGCGCCATCTCCCTCATCGAGGACGAGTCGCCGCACGCCGCGGCGCTGGTCAGGGACATCTTCCCGAATACGGGCCGGAGCTACCTGATCGGCGTCACCGGCCCCCCGGGTGCGGGGAAGAGCACCCTGGTGGACCGGCTCACGGCGGAAACCCGCGAGAAGGGCGAGACCGTGGGCGTGGTGGCGGTGGATCCGACGAGCCCCTTCACGGGCGGCGCCATCCTCGGCGATCGCCTGCGGATGCAGGCGCACGCCGAGGACCCGCACGTGTTCATCCGCTCGATGGCCACTCGCGGGCACCTGGGCGGTCTGGCGCGGGCCACCGGCGACGCGGCCCTGGTGCTCGACGCCGCGGGCAAGAGCCTCGTGATCATCGAGACCGTCGGCGTCGGGCAGGACGAGGTGGACATCGTCCGCACGGCCGACATCTCCGTGGTCGTCCTCGTGCCCGGCACCGGCGACGACGTGCAGGCGCTCAAGGCCGGGATCATGGAGATCGCGGACGTCTACGTGGTGAACAAGGCCGACCGCGAGGGCGCCGACCGGATGGTCACTTCCATCGAGTCGAACCTCTCGCTGCAGGCGTTCGGAGAGGGCGAGTGGCGGCCGCCCATCGTAAAGACCGAGGCCACCACCGGCCGCGGCGTCCCCGAGCTGTGGCAGGCCATCCAGGCCTTCCGCGCGCATTCGGCGAGCACACGCGTGCGCCGGCTCAAGGCGCGGAACCAGTTCCGGCTCCGCGACCTCCTGGTCCAGCGCTACCTGGAACACGTGGAGCAGACGCTGCTGGGCCCGGGCGAGTTCGAGGCGCTGGTCGACCGGATTGCCGCGCGCGAGATCGATCCGTACTCGGCCGCCGAGGAGATCATGACCCGGAGCCTGCGGCAGCGATGAGGGCCTGGATCGATCATGTCGGCATCGCCGTGCAGGACCTGGCCCAGGCCCTGGCGTTCTACAGGGACGTGCTCGGCCTGCACGTGGAGCCGCCCGAGGAGGTGGCCAGCCAGCGCGTCCGCGCCCACTTTCTGCACCTCGGACCCTCGTCGCTGGAGTTGCTCGAGGCCACTGCGCCGGATTCCGCCATCGCGAAGTTCGCGGAGAAGCGGGGCCCGGGCCTCCACCACGTGGCCCTGCGCGTCGAGGACATCGACGCGGCCCTGGCGTATCTGAGCGCGCGGGGCGTGCGCCTCATCGACACGGTCGCGCGACCGGGTGCGGAGGGCGCGCGCGTGGCCTTCATCCACCCGTCGGCCGCGCACGGCGTGCTGGTGGAGCTGAAGGAGCCGGCGCCGAAGGTGCAGCGGTTCCGGACACCCACGCGGCACGCCCTGGGCGGCCTCGAGCTCATCACCCTGTCGGACGGCTTCTTCCGCCTGGATGGCGGCGCGATGTTCGGCGTGGTGCCGCGGACCCTGTGGGAGTCACGCCTGCCGCCGGACGACCGCAACCGGATTCCGCTCGGCCTGCGCCCGCTGATCGTCCGCGGCGAGCAGACGATGATCATCGACGCCGGGTGCGGCGACAAGATGGATGCGAAGAGCGCCGACATCTACGGGCTCGATCGCGCCTATCACCTGGACCACGCGCTGGCCGAGGCCGGGTTGGGCGTCGAGGACATCGACATCGCCCTGGCGAGCCATCTCCACTTCGATCACGTGGGCGGCTTCACGGCGCGCGACGCCGGCGGCCGCCTCGTGCCCAGGTTCCCGCGGGCCCGCTATGTCGCACATCGCCAGGAGTGGGAAGACGCGACGCACCCGCACGAGCGGAACCGCGCGAGCTATTTGCAGGAGAACTTCGTGCCGCTGCAGGAGGCGGGCGTGCTGACGCTCGTGGACGATGGCGCCGAGATCATGCCGGGCGTCCGCTATCGTCGCAGCGGCGGGCACACGGCGCACCACCAGGTCGTGATGATCGAGTCGGGTGGCGCGACGGCCGCGTTCACCGCCGACATGTACCCGACCTCCGCGCACGTGCCGGATCCGTGGGTGATGGGCTACGACCTGTATCCCATGGACACGCTGGGCTTCAAGCGCGCGTTCGCGCGCGAGGCCGTGGAGCGCGAGTACCTCGTCTTCTTCGAGCACGATCCGGCGATGGCCGCCGGCATCATCCGCGAGTCCGGCGGCAGGCGGACGGTGGAACGCATCATCTAGGGGAGCGCATGTCAGCACAGATTGGCGTCATCGGCGGGTCAGGACTGTACGACATGGCGGAGTTGACGGACCGCGACGAGCGCCTGCTCTCGACGCCATTCGGGGATCCGTCGGGGCCGTACGTGCTCGGAACGCTCCGCGGCAAGCGCGTTGCGTTCCTGGCGCGGCATGGCGCCGGGCACCGGCTGTCGCCGTCGGAGCTGAACTACCGCGCCAACATCTACGGCTTCAAGCTGCTCGGGGTGGAGTGGATCCTCTCGGCCAGCGCGGTCGGGTCGCTGCACGAACGATATCGCCCGCTGGACATCCTGTTCCCCGACCAGTTCCTCGACCGGACACGCGGACGTGTCAGCACGTTCTTCGGCAACGGCGTCGTGGCGCACGTCGGGTTCTCGCACCCGTTCTGCGAGCCGCTGTCCGCGCTGGCGGCCGACGTGGCACGCGGCCTCGGTGTCCGCGTGCACGAAGGCGGCACCTACGTCTGCATGGAGGGGCCCCAGTTCTCCACGCTCGCGGAGTCCGAGCTCTACCGCTCGTGGGGCGGGGCCGTCATCGGGATGACGAACCTGCAGGAGGCCAAGCTCGCCCGCGAGGCAGAGATTGCCTATTCCACGATGGCGCTGATCACCGACTACGACTGCTGGCACCCGGAGCACGATGCCGTGACGGTGGAGATGATCATCGAGAACCTGACGCACAACGCGAAGACCGCGCAGCGGGTCATTGCCGGCGTGGTGGAGCGGCTGGACGTCACCATGCGGGTCTCGGCTCATTCGGCGCTGAAGCATGCCATCATCACGCGGCCCGACGCCATTCCCGACTCGGTGAAGTGCGACCTGGCGCCGCTCATCGGGAAGTACGTCAAGTGAATGCCTCACTCCCACAACCGCCGGATGATCCAATGAATCGTCAATCGCCAATCGGTCATCATCAATGGGCGCCATGCAACTGATCGTCACCGGCTCGATCGCGTTCGACTACCTGATGTCCTTTCCAGGGAGGTTCACCGAGCACTTCCTCCCGGAGCACATGGACCGTGTCTCGCTCAGCTTCCTCGTGGACTCGATGGACAAGCGGCGCGGAGGCTGCGCCCCCAACATCGCCTACACGCTCGCCCTGCTGGGCGAGCGCCCCCGGCTGATGGCCACGGCGGGGCAGGACTTCGCGGATTATCGGCACTGGATGGAAGGCGCCGGCATCGACACCTCGCTGGTGCGGGTGGTCGACGGGAAGTTCTGCGCATCGTTCTTCTGCAGCACCGACGAGCACAACAACCAGATCGCGTCGTTCTACACGGGCGCGATGGCCAACGCCGCGGAGCTGTCGTTCCGCGGGCTGGACGGGCTGGGCGCTGACACGCTGGTCATCATCTCGCCGAACGATCCGGCGGCGATGGTGCAGTACGCGGAAGAGTGCAGCACGATGGGCATTCGCTACATCTGGGACCCGGGGCAGCAGTGCGCGCGCATGGCGGGTGACCAGCTGAAGGACGGCATCATCGGCGCGTTCATGGTGATCTCCAACGACTACGAGTTCGAGCTGATCCGGCAGAAGACGGGGATGGGGGAACAGGACGTGCTGGCGCACGTGCCGCTGCTGGTCGTGACCAGGGGCGAGCAGGGATGCACGGTCCACACCCGCGGCGGCGCGGTTGACGTGCCCGCCGTGGCGCCCGATCGTATCGAGGATCCGACGGGCGTGGGGGACGCGTTCCGCGGCGGCTTCATGAAGGGGCTGGCGATGGGGGCCAGCTACGAGGTGTGCGCGCGCTTCGGCAGCGTCGCCGCGACCTATGCGCTGGAGCACCTGGGCGGGACCTACCACGCCTACACGTGGGACGAGTTCAGGACCCGCTACGAGCAGCACTTCGGGAAACTGTGAGACGGTCGGGAGGCGGGAAGCGGGAGTCGGCAGTCGGCGATTCGGGACGCTCGGCCATTTCCGCCCCTGGCGTCTTCTTCCAACCTCCGACTTCCGAGTCCCGACCCCCGACTCCCGGTCTGAACGCTACTCCACCCCCGCGGCCACCTTGGCGCGTGCCGCGGCGACGATCCTCCCAAACTTCGCCTGCAGGAGGTTCCACTCGGTCTCGAGCAGACGGACCTGCGCGTCGTTGAGCTCGGCCGAGGTGATCACGCCGTTCTCGTAGGACACCTGCGCGATCTGGACGCTCTCGCGCGCCAGTTCCAGCGCCTTCTGCTGCATCGACACCACCTCGGCCGAAGCCTGGAGCGTTGTCCATGCGGTCTCGAGCTCGAGCCGGGCCTGGTCCGTCGAGGCGTTGAGGCCGTGCTCGGCCTGCCGCTTCTGGGCCTCGGCGGCACTGCGGCGGGCTGAGGCCCCTGGCGAAGCCATCAGCGGCATCTGCAGGGCCAGCCCGAACGTGTAGCTCTGGTTGTCGGAACCGAACGCCTTCGAGAAGCGGTCCTCCTGGAACTGCAGGTTGCCGCGGAAGGCGAGGCTCGGCTTCCACTCGGCGCTGGCGAGCCGTGACGCGTACTCGGCCTGGTCGCGCCGGGCAGTGAAGGCGCGCAGGTCCGGACGCGTCGGCAGGGCCAGGTCCAGGGTCTCGCGCCCGGGGATCTCGCGGCCGTCGTCGAGAGTGCCCACGAGCGTGAGCGCCTGCCCCTGCGGGAGGGACAGCACGGTCCGCACGGCCTGGATCGCGACGTCGACGTCCGCCTTCATCTGGATGCGGCGCGCGCGGGCATTGGCCAGCTGCACTTCCGCCTGCAGCACGTCCAGGCGCGCCACCGTGCCCGCCTCGTATCGCACGCGGGCGAGGCCCAGCTGCGTCTCTGCCAGGCGGATCTGCTCGTCGGCGACCCCCATGCCCTGTTGCTTCAGCAGCGCGTTGTAGAACACCTCGACGACGCGGTACTGCAGGTCCTGCCGGGCACGATCGAGCTCGAGCCGGCTGGCGTCGAGGCCCGACTCCTGGATGGCGTGGGCGTTGGCGAGGCGCCCGCCCGTGTAGAGCGGCTGCGACAGGTCCAGGGCGATGATGTTCTCCCGCGTGAAGCCCGCCTGGAAGGTCGTCTCGTTGGGCCCGAACACGCCCGCCGGGATGCGGATGAGCGGGAACTTCTGCGAGGGCGTGTAGAGGTAACTGAAGCTCACTTGCGGCAGGTAGTTCGCCTTCGCCTCGGTGACCCGGGCCTGGCTCTCGCGCACGCGTTCCTGCACGGCCTTCAGGCCCTGGTTGGCGGTCAGCGCGCGTTCGAGGGCCTGATCGAAGGTCAGACTCAGAGGGGCCGCAGATAGCGCAGGGGCCGCAGATGCCGCAGGGGCCGCAGATGGCGCAGGGGCCGCAGATGGCGCAGGGGCCGCAGATGGCGCAGATGGCGCAGATGGCGCAGATGGCGCAGGGCCCGCAGACTGCTCGGGAGTTGCAGATAGCGCAAGAGCCGCAGATGACGTCGGGGAGGAAGGGTGTAGCCTCTCCTGTGCGAAGGCGCTGGTGGCCGAGAGCAACCAGCCCACCAGTGCCAGCACAAGGACGATGCCGGCGATGCGTGTCGCGGGGTGGAGTTTGGCAGCAGGCTGTGCGCGGCGGGCCTTCACGCGCTCCACGAGCCGCGCCAGCAGCAGGTAGGCCACCGGCACGACGACGAGGGTCAGGGCGGTGGACGTGATGAGCCCGCCGATCGTGGCGATGGAGATGGGCGCGCGGAACTCGCCCCCTTCACCCCGGCCCAGCGCCGAGGGCAGCATGCCCAGGATCATCGCCATGGTCGTCATGAGGATCGGGCGCAGGCGGATGGGGCCCGCCTTGAGGATGGCATCCTCGACGGTGTGGCCCTCGCGCACGTACTGGTTCGTCAGGTCGATGAGCAGGATGGCGTTCTTGGTGACCAGGCCCATCAACATCACCATGCCGATCATGGCCGGCATACCGAGGTTGTTGCCCGTGAGGAGGATGGCCAGCAGGGCACCCACGATGGCCAGCGGCAGCGAGAGCATGATGAGGAACGGCTCGAGGAACGACTCGAACTGCGACGCCAGGACGATGTAGATGAAGGCCACGGCGAGCAGCAGGGCGAGGCCCATGGCAGCGGCCGACTCCTGCATGAGCTCGACGTCTCCGGCGAATCCCCACTCGAAGTCCGGTGGCATCTGGACGGTCTGCATCACCCGGGCCACGTCGTTGGTGACATCGCCCAGGGGACGCCCCTCGAGCTCGATGCCGATCTTGGCCTGGCGCCTGCGCGCCTCGCGCTGGATGTTGGTCGGGCCCACGCCCGGCTCCATGCCGACGATGTCGGCCGTGCGAACCGCCGCGCCGGTGGGCGAGTAGAGCGGCGTGCGGGCGATGGCCTGGAAGTCGTTGCGGAATTCCGGGGCCAGGCGCACGCGGATGTCGTACTCCTTGTCGCCTTCGCGCAGGCGCGTCGGGACGACGCCCTCGACCATGCTGCGCAGCTGCATGGCGACCGAACCGACGTCGAACCCCAGATCGGCCGCCAGCGCGCGATTCACCTGGGCCACCATTTCGGGCTGCCCGCTCTCGAGCGTGCTGTCCACGTCCACGGCTCCCGGCACGGCGCGCACCTTCGCGACGATCTCGTCGTTGAGCCGCTGCAGGGCCTCCATGTCGTCTCCGCGAACGAAGACGTTGAGCGGCGCCTCGGACGGGGCCCCCTGCATGAACTCGGGATCCGCAACCGTCATCCTCAGGAGCGGGACGGACCGCAGGCGCTCACGCATCTCGGTCTTGATCACCTGCAGCCCGCGCTCGCGCTCGTGCTTCTTGGTGGTCTTGATCCGCAGGTTGGTCTTCAGCGGGTCGCCCTCGACCCCCACGGTCGTGAAGATCTGCCGGATCTCCGGCTCCTGGCGGACGACGGACTCCACCTGGGCGGCGTAGGCCACCGACTGCTCGAACGAGGTGCCGGGCGGCGCCTCGATGTTCACCACGAACTCGCCCCGATCCTCGACCGGTACGAACTCCGTGCCCATCACGCCCAGCGTGGACATGCTCCCAACGAACACGAGGGTGGCCACGGCCACGACAGCCCACGGGCGCCGGATGCTCCAGCCGAGGACGGCGTGGTACTTCCGGTCGATGCGGTCGTAGAAGTCGCCCCACCTCTCGAGAATGCGGCCCAGTCGCGTCCTCGTCCGCTCCTCGGGGGGGATGTAGCGCACGAACCGGGACGAGAGCATCGGATCCAGCGTGAAGGCCACGAGCAGCGACATCGTCACCGCGAACGCGATGGTCAGGGCGAAGGACTTGAAGAACTGGCCCACGATGCCGGTCATGAAGCCGACCGGCAGGAACACCGCGAGGATCGTGAAGGTCGTCGCCATCACGGCCAGGCCGATCTCCGAGGTGCCCCTCTGTGCCGCGGTGACCGGGTCCTCCCCGTGCTCCATGTGGCGGTAGATGTTCTCGCGCACCACGACGGCATCGTCGATGAGGATGCCGATGACCAGCGACAGCGCCATCAGCGTCATCATGTTGATGGTGAAGCCCACCACGTACATGAAGAAGAAGGTCGCGATCACCGACGTCGGCAGCGCCAGCGCCGAGATGAGCGTGGAGCGCCAGTCGCGCATGAAGACGAAGATGATGAGGACGGCCATCAGGCCGCCGAAGATGATGTGGCCTCGCACGTCGCGGACGTTCTCGCGGATGCCGTCGGCGTCGCTGTGGACGGGGCGGATCTGCAGCTGGGGGAAGCTGCCCGCGTGCCGGGCCAGGGCCGCCTCGACCTTCGTCGCGATGTCCACCGTGTTGGCGCCGGACTGCTTCCGGATGGCGAACGACACCGCGTCGGTGCCGTCGAGCCGCGTGGTCGACGTCCGTTCCTCGTAGCCGTCCACCACGGTGCCGGTGTCGCGGACACGCACCGTCGAGCCGCCGGCCGATCGCAGGATGACGTCTTCGATCTCGGCCGCGGAGCGGAACTCGCCCTTCGTTCTCAGGGAGACCGACCGCCCCTCGCGCTTCACCTGGCCACCGGGGACGTCGAGGTTCTCGGCCGACAGCTTCGCGGCCACTTCGGACAGCGGGAGGCCCAGGGCCTCGAGGCGGCGCGGGTCGAGGTTGACCTGAATCTCCCGCACCTCGCCACCGTTCACCTGGACTGCGGCGACGCCGTCGATCTGCTCGAGGAGGGGCTTCAGGTCGTCTTCCACCTGCCGTCGCGTCACGTCGCTCGGCTGTGTCGAGCCGACGGCGAACACCATGATGGGCAGCGCCGCGACGTCGAAGCGCTCGATCGTCGGGTCCTCGATCTCCTGTGGCAGGCGGTAGCGAATGGCCGCCACCTTCTCGCGCACCTCCGCCGTGGCCGCCTGCGCGTCCACCTCGAGCCGGAGCTCGATGCCGACGCGCGAGAAGCCCTCCGTCGACGTGGAGATGACCCGCTTGACACCGTTGATGCCCGCGACCGCGTCCTCGATGGGCTTGGTCACCAGCGTCTCGACCTCTTCCGGCGCCGCACCGGGATAGATGATTGAGACATTGACGAACGGGAAGTTGACCTCCGGGAAGAGGTCGATGCCGAGGCGTGTCATCGAGACGATGCCCAGCACCATGAAGCTGGCGATCACCATCGTCGCGAAGACGGGACGCTTGATGGAGGTGTCAGAAATCCACATGACCTTCGACTCGCACTGATGCGGAATGGCAGCCGCCGGAGGCGACCGCGGGCTTACCGGGTGGCCACCGGGCGTACCTGCGCACCCGCTGCCAGCGGGCGGCGGGCATCGGCGACCACCGTGTCGCCGGACTGCAGGCCTCTGACGATCTGGACGCGCGCGCCGTCCGTGAGACCCTCGGTGACCTCGACCGGGGTGACCGTGCCGTCCTGCACCTTCAGCGCCGTGCGCTTTCCGTCGCGCGTGGTGACGGCCTCGCGCGGCACCAGGACGGCGCCCGCTTCCGTGGATTCCACGATGCGCGCGGTGGCGTACATCCCCGAGAGCAGCCCGCGCCCGTCATTGGGAACCCGCACGTCGATGCGGAAATGCCGGTTGCGCTCGTCCACCTCGGGCGCGATGGCCGCCAGCTCGCCGTCGAACGACTCGCCCGGCCGGGCCTGGACTTCCACGCGCGCCTTCATGCCCACGCGAAGCCGGCCCGCCTGCAGCTCGGACACGCCGGCCTCGAGCTTCATCTGCCGCAGGTCCGCCACGACCACCACCGGCCGGTCACCAGGGATGGCACCGGCGTCGTAATTGCGCTCGACGATGAAGCCGGTGACCGGGGACGTGACGGTGGCGTCGCGCTGGACCTCACGGGCGCGGCGTAGCGCCGCCTGGGCCTGCGCGAGGTTCGCCGCCGCCAGGTCGCGCTGCGCAGCCGAAGCGCGATGCGCGGTCTCGGCGCCGTCCAGGCGCTGCCGGGGCAGGGCGCCCTTCTCGAAGAGGGCCCGGGCCCGGTCCCGTTCCAGCACCGCGTTGGCCAGGGAGGCCTCCGCGCTTTCGAGTGCGGCCCTCGCCACGGCCACAGCGGCGACCGCGGCATCGGCCTGCGCGTCGATCTCGCGCCGGTCGATCGTGGCGATCACCTGGCCCGCGGTGACGGCGTCACCGAGCTCCACGAGGACGCGATCCAGTGCGCCAGGCAACCGCGGCTTCACCGGCACACGGCTGCGAGGCGCCAGCGTTCCTGAGATTTCGAGCGCCGATTCGATGTCCCCGATTGTGGCGGTAACCACCGGTACGTCAGCGGCCGGCGGCTCCGCGGCGCCTGGGGTGGCCTGCACCGTGGCCTCGGGCGACTGGCATCCGGAAACGGTGAGCGCGAGGGCGAGTAGGAAACCGACTGGGACCAGAGCACTACGATTCATTGACGGGAACTCCGACGGGATCGGGCGCGACCGGATTTTCGACAAAGCACTCGCGGGGATTGAAGGTCAGCGGGCGGCCGGACGCGAGGCCGGCGAGGACCGAATCGAGGACGTCACGGGCCAGCAGGTCGGCGTCCTCTCCGGGCGCGAGACGCTGGCACAGGCCCAGCACCGAAGGCCCCACGAGCGCGCCCCAGAGCACGTGCATGGCCGCGCACGGATTCACCGCCGGCGGGAGCTCGCCCGCTTCAACAGCGCGCTGGAGGCCGGCGGTGGCGTCGGTCAGCAGGGCTTGAAGGATCTCGAAGCCTTCCCAGCCCTCGGTGATCTTCGGAACCGACCGGTCCACGAACATGAGCTCGAAATAGGCGGGCTGTTCCTTCGAGAACTCGTAAAAGGCCCACCAGCCAGCCCGGACCTCCGCGAGCGGCGAGCCATCGCCGCGGGCCGACTTCACCTTCTCGTCGAGAAGGCGGAAGCCATCCTCGGCCAGGGCAAGATAGATGTCGTCTTTTCCTGCGAAATAGCTGTAGATGGCAGCCGGGCTGTACTCAATCCGCTCCGCGATCTTGCGGATGGAGACGTTACGATAGCCTTCGGTGGTAAACAGGTCCCTGGCGGCGTCCAGGATGGACTGCCGCACGGCTTGCTTCTCGCGATCCTGACGTTCCTTGATGCCCATGAGGTCGAACTTAACAGTGTTCAGGGACCTAACGCCATTAGACGGCGACGTTTGGAGACAGGTTCCGTGACCGTGCGAAACCGGGGGCTTGGAGTTGCGGTGGCCCTCGGCGTCCCAGCCTGGGCCGCCGGGCTGGCGCTGGCGCCGTACGTGAGCCGGATCTCTCGGATAGCCGGCGGACTGCTGTACACCGTCGGGTCGCTCATCTGCCACCAGCAACCGGGTCGGTCGTTCTACCTGGCGGGCGCGCAGGTGCCGGTCTGCGCGCGGTGCGAGGGGCTCTACGTGGGCGCGGCCCTCGGCGTGCTCGCCTGGATCGCGTACGGCCGCAGCCGGACCGATGAGTGGCCGCGCGCTCACGCCCTGACGGTGCTCACGGCAGCGGCAGTCCCGACGTTCGCGACCGTGGCATCCGCGCTGATCGGCCTAGGGGATCCGCCCAACGAATGGCGGTTTGCCCTGGCAATCCCACTCGGACTCGCCGGCGGGCTGGTCGTCGGCGCCGTCGTCTCGGAACACCTGAAGTAAACTCCTCTGTCGTGCCTCCCGTCGCCGTCTGGCTGGCCTCCTGGCTGGTGCCCGGGGCTGGACATTTGCTCCTGGGCCGCCGGCAGAAGGGCCTGGTGTTTCTTCTCGCCCTCCCCGTGATGTTTGCCATCGGATTGGCTCTCGATGGCCGGCTCTTCCCGTTCGAGTTCTCGCAGCCCCTTGTCGGCCTGGCCGCACTGGCCAACCTCGGGATGGGCCTTCCGTACGTGATTGCCTCCGCGCTGGGGCTTGGCAAAGGCGTCGTGACGGCGGTGAACTACGAGTACGGGAACGCCTTTCTCATCGTGTCGGGCCTGTTGAACATGCTCGTCGCTCTCGATGCCTACGACGTGCGTCTGGGGAGGAAGTGAGCCGTTCATGGCGACGCATCTCGGGTTGATGGCGCTCTTCTCGTTCTTCGTGGCCCTCGTGTTCGCGGTGATCGGCCGCGACGCACCGAGAGACCAGCTCGCCCTCTGGCTGAAGTTCTTCGGCGGATTCATGGGCGCGGGTCTCGTGCTCGGCTGGATCATGTACCCGCTGCCGTTCTGATCCGCCTCAGCCCGCATGTCCCTGACACTCTGGGGGCCCGTCGCGGCCTACATGGCCGCCCTCTTCGCGCTGTCATCCCAGGCCACGCTGCCGGGTGTGTCGCTGACGCCAGACTGGACGCAGCACGGCATGGCCTACGCCGGGCTGGCGATCGTGACGCTGCGCGCGACGGCGGGCGGCCGCTGGTCCGGTGTCGGGGCCCGGGCCGTCTCGCTGGCCTGGGTCATCGCGGCCCTGTACGGCGTGACCGACGAATGGCACCAGGCGTTCGTGCCGGGGCGGATGGCCGACGTTCGGGATGTCGCGGCCGACGCGGTGGGCGCGGCGCTCGGGCTCGCGGCCGCGTGGGCGTGGAGTATCATCAGACGGCCATCATGACCTTTGACAACCTGTTGCTCGAACGCGACGGCGCGGTCGCGATCCTCACCTTCAATCGCCCCAAGGTTCTGAACGCTCTCAACGCGGCCACGCTCGGCGAGCTCGAGACGGCGCTCCACGCGCTGCAGTCGGACGACGAGGTGCGCGCGATCGTGCTGACCGGGGCCGGCGAGAAGGCGTTCGTCGCCGGCGCCGACATCAACGAGCTGGCCGTCCTCACACCCGCTCAGGGCAAGGAACATGCGCGGCACGGGCAGCGGGTCTTCGATCGCATCGAGCAGCTTGGGAAGCCCGTTATCGCGGCGATCAACGGCTTCGCGCTCGGCGGCGGCTGCGAGCTGGCCATGGCGTGCACGCTGCGCGTGGCCGCGGACACCGCTCGGCTCGGCCAGCCGGAGATCAACCTGGGCATCATCCCCGGCTACGCGGGCAGCCAGCGGCTGCCGCGCCTGGTCGGGAAGGGGCGGGCGCTCGAGATCCTGCTGACCGGCGACATGATCAGCGCCCAGCGCGCGTACGAGATTGGCCTCGTGAACCAGGTGGTCCCGGCCGTGGAGCTGATGGCGGCGGCGAAGACGCTGGCGGCGGCGCTGGCGGGCAAGGCCCCGATTGCGACGCGTTACATCATCGAGGCGGTGAACCAGGGGCTCGAGATGCCGCTCGGCCAGGGGCAGTTCCTCGAGACCGCGCTGTTCGGGGCGATCGCCTCCACCGAGGACACCAGGGAGGGCACGTCCGCATTCCTGGAGAAGCGGAAGGCGACCTGGAAGGGGCGCTAGCGTGCGCATCGCGATCGTCGTCGCGCGCTTCAACGACTTCGTGACGGAGCGCCTGCTCGCCGGCGCCCGGGCCGGGCTGGCCGACGCCGGCATCGCCGAAGCCGACATCGAGGTGCTGTGGGTGCCGGGCGCCTTCGAGATCCCGCTGGCGGCCGAGACCGTGGCCGCAAGCGGGCGCGTCTCGGCGGTGGTGTGCCTCGGGTGCCTCATCAAGGGGGCGACACCGCACTTCGAGTACATCTCCTCGGCCTGCGCGCATGGCATCGTGGCGGCGGCATCGAAGACGCGCGTCCCCATGGCGTTTGGCGTGCTGACCACGAACTCGGCCGAGGAGGCCCTGGAGCGCGCGGTCGAGGGACCCGGCAACAAGGGCCGCGAGGCTGCGGACGCCGCACTCGAGATGGCGCGCCTGCTCGCCACGGCCGGGGGCCCGCCGTGAGCGACGGGACGGAGCGATGGGCCGGGCGGCGCCAGGCGCGGGCGGCCGCGCTGCAGGCGCTGTACGAGGTTGAAGTCGGCGGCCTCACGGTGACCGAGGCGCTCGGCGTGCTGGACCGGGTGGGGGAGCCCGAGGCGCCGGCGCTCGGCCAGGCGGACCGGGCCTTCGCGGCTGTCCTGGCGCGGGGCGTGATCGAGAGCCAGGCGGCGCTGGACGAGCGCATCGCGACCGCGGCACGCCACTGGCGCGTGGAGCGCATGGCCGCGCTGGATCGCCTCGTGCTGCGCCTGGCGGTGCACGAGTGGCTGGCCCATCCGAAGACGCCGCCGCGCGTGGTGATCAACGAAGCCATCGAGCTGGCCCGCGCGTACAGCGGCGAGGACGCCGCGAAGTTCGTGAACGGCGTGCTCGACGGTGTCTTCCGCGCCCTGAAGGAAGACGGCAAGGTCGTCGAGTAGCGCGGCGAGGCCGAGCGAGGAGAAGTTCCGAGTGTCGAGCAACGAAGAAGCCCAGATCGCGCAGCGCCGCGCCAACCTCGACGCGATCGTCGCCCTGGGGTTCCGTGCCTATCCCAACCGTTTCGCCACCACGCACACGGTGAGCGCGCTCGTGACCGCGCACGGCGACTCCGACGCCGGGGCCCTCGAGGCTTCGCGCGTCGAGACGGTCACGGCCGGGCGCATCATCAGCATCCGCCATTTCGGGAAGGCGGCGTTCCTGGTGCTCTCCGATGGCCGCTCACGCATCCAGGTGTACGTGCGCCAGGACTCGCTCCCCGAGCGGGACTACCAGCTCTACAGACTGCTGGACTTCGGCGACCAGATTGGCGTCGCCGGCCACCTGTTCCGGACGAAGACGAACGAGCTCTCCATCTGGGCGGCGAGGCTGGAGTTCCTGGCGAAGTGCTTCATCCCGCTGCCCGAGAAGTGGCACGGGCTCCAGGACGTCGAGATCCGCTACCGCCAGCGGTATCTGGATCTCATCGTGAACCCCGATGTGCGGCGGGTGTTCGAGATCCGGAGCCGCACGGTGACGGCGATCCGCGACTTCCTGACGAGCCACGACTTCCTCGAGGTCGAGACGCCGATGATGCAGCCGATCGCGGGCGGCGCGCTCGCGCGCCCCTTCGTGACGCATCACAACGCGCTGGACATGAAGCTCTTCCTGCGCATCGCGCCGGAGCTCTACCTGAAGCGCCTCACGGTGGGCGGCATCGAGCGCGTCTTCGAGATCAACCGGAACTTCCGGAACGAGGGCATCTCGACGCAGCACAACCCCGAGTTCACGATGCTCGAGTTCTACTGGGCCTACCAGGACTACCAGGTGCTGATGCGCTTCACCGAGGAGCTGCTCTCGTTCGTGGCGCGCGCCGCCGTGGGCACCGAGCAGGTGCCGTTCGGCGACCACCAGATCAACCTGCAGGCGCCCTACCGGCGGCTGTCGCTGCGCCATGCCGCGGCCGAGGAGGCGTCGAAGCGGCTGGGCGTCCCGGTGCTCGTCGAGGAGCTGCGGAGCCTCGACTCGGCCCGGGCCATCGCGGCGCGGCTCGGCATCGAGGTGCCCGACACCGCGGGCCCGGGCAAGGTCGCTACCGAGATCTTCGAGAAGCTCTGGGAGGATCAGCTCATCCAGCCGACGTTCATCTACGACTTCCCGACCGAGGTGTCGCCGCTCTCCAAGCAGCGCGAGGACGATCCCGACACGGTGGAGCGGTTCGAGCTCTACATCGGGGGGTTCGAGGTGGCCAACGCCTTCAGCGAGCTGAACGATCCCGCCGAGCAGCGCCGCCGGTTCGAGTCGCAGCTCGCCGAACGCGCGAAGGGTGACGCCGAGGCGCATGCCATGGACGAGGACTACATCCGCGCGCTCGAGTACGGCATGCCCCCCGCCGGCGGGGAGGGCATCGGCATCGACCGCCTCGTGATGATCCTGTCGAACTCGCCGTCCATCCGCGACGTCATCCTCTTCCCGCTGATGCGCCCGCGCGACTAGCCATGCCCTTCGAGCTGCAGATCGCGCTCCGATACCTGCTGGCCAAGCGCCGGCAGGTGTTCATCTCCGTCATCTCGCTGGTGTCCACCGTCGGCGTCACGGTCGGGGTCATGGCCCTGGTCATCGCCCTCGCGTTGATGACGGGGCTGCAGGGCGAGCTGCGGGACCGCATCCTCGGCTCATCGGCGCACGTCTACGTCTGGAAGCCGAGCGGGCTGGTGGACTACCGCGACGAGGTCGAGAAGATGAAGGCCATCCCGGGCGTCCTGGGCGCGGCCCCGGCGCTCCTCGGCAAGGCCCTCGTGACGAGCGACAAGGGCGAGAGCTTCATCACGGTCAAGGGAATCGATCCGGCACTCGAAGGCGAGGTCACCGACATCCGGCGGTCGATGACCGCCGGCGCGGTCGAGGACCTGCACCCGGCGACGGACGAGGAGTTCGCCGGCATCCTGATCGGCAAGGACCTCAGCGGAACGCTCAGCGCCTTTCCCGGGGACGTGATCACGCTCGTCACGCCAGAGGGATCGCTCTCACCCATGGGGCTGATGCCCCGCCAGCGGCGCGTCCGGATCGCCGGCAATTTCCAGCTTGGGCTGTTCGAGTTCGATCACGCCTACGGGTTCGTCGATCTCGAAACGGCGTACCGCCTCACCGGCCAGGACCGGCCCGACCACCTCGAGATTCGCGTGACGGACATCTACAACGCGCCCGCGGTGGCCGACGACATCCAGGAGCGGCTCGGCACCGACTACATCACCCAGGACTGGACCGACATGAACCAGTCGCTCTACTCGGCCCTCTGGCTGGAGAAGATCGCGATGGGTATCGGCATCGGCCTCATCGTGATGGTGGCGGCGCTGAACATCGTGGCCTCGCTGGTCCTGCTGGTGATGGAGAAGACGCGGGACATCGCCATCCTGAAGACCATGGGCGCCTCGGCACGCAGCGTGATGCTGATCTTCCTGATGCAGGGGATGATCATCGGCGTCGTTGGCACGCTGGTCGGGGCCTCGCTCGGCGCCCTCGTCGCGAACGTGCTCGACCGCTACCGGCTCATCAGCATCCCGAGCGACGTGTACCAGGTGACCTACCTGCCGTTCAAGCTGCTGCCCTGGGATCTCGTCACCGTCGTGGCCGGCGCGGTCGTCGTCTGCTTCCTGGCCACGCTGTATCCGTCGCGGCAGGCCGCCCGGCTCGATCCGGCGCAGGCGCTCCGGTACGAGTAGCCGCCCCATGCCCTTCGTCATCGCCTCGAGCCTGTCGAAGTCCTACCCGGTGGCGGGCCGCCGCCTCCAGGTGCTCCGCGACCTGTCCCTGACCGTGGAGAAGGGCGAGATGGTGGCCATCATGGGCGCCTCCGGCGTCGGGAAGAGCACGCTGCTGCACCTGCTGGGCGGCCTGGACCGCCCGGACGAGGGCGCCATCCAGGTGGGCGAGCACAGCATCACGGGAATGGCCGACGCCGACCTGGTGGCGTTCCGCAATCGCCACGTGGGCTTCGTCTTCCAGTTCCATCACCTGCTGCCGGAGTTCTCGGCGGTCGAGAACGCCGAGATGCCGCTCCGCATCGCGCGGGTGCCGGTAGCCGAGGCCCGCCCGCGGGCGACGGCGCTGCTCTCGCGCGTCGGGCTGGCCGATCGGCTGGACCATCGCCCCGGGATGCTCTCCGGCGGCGAGCAGCAGCGCGTGGCGGTCGCCCGCGCGCTGGTGACGCAGCCTTCGCTGCTCCTGGCCGACGAGCCCACCGGCGACCTGGACGAAGCCACCGCCGACGCGCTGCACCAGTTGTTGCGCGACATGCACCGCGAGTTCGGGTTGACCGCCATCCTCGCCACCCACAACCCGCGCCTGGCCGAGCAGTGCGATCGCGTGCTGAGGGTGGAAGGGGGACAGTTGAAGAGTGAGAAGTGAGACGCGCGAATTGACGAGCGCCGCCTACTCCTTCCCCGCGAGGCCGGCGAGCTTGAAGACGAGGTCGCCCAAGGCAGAGTAGTCCTCCTCGCCTCGCCCTTGGGCCGCCTGTGCCTGGACCAGCTGCGCGGCGACGGCGGACCCCAGGGCGGGAACGCCGCTTTCGGCCAGCGCGCTGAGCGCAATTCCCAGGTCCTTCTTGAACAGCTTCCCCTTGAAGCCGGGCTTGTAATTGCCGGTGATCATCCGCTCGCCGTGCACCTCGAGCACGCGGCTCTGGGCAAAGCCGCCGAGCAGCGCCGTACGCACCTTCATCGGGTCCACGCCGCTCTTGCGGGCCAGCGCGATGGCCTCGGCCACGACGGTCATCGTTCCGGCAAGGACGATCTGGTTGCACGCCTTGCAGATCTGGCCCGCACCCGATTCGCCGACGTGCACGATCTTCTCCGGCGTGCCCATGGCCGAGAGCGCCGGCGTGACGGCTTCCAGCGCCGCAGCCTCGCCGCCCACCATGAACGTCAGCGTCCCATCGATGGCGCCAATCTCACCACCGCTCACCGGCGCATCGAGGAACGCCCCGCCCCTCTCCTTGGTGGCCGCGGCCAGGTGCCGAGCCGTCGCCGGCGCGATGGTGGACGAGTCCACGATGATGGTACCGGGCTGCATCGCCGAGAAGATGCCGTCGGGGCCCTCGAGTACCGTCGAGACATCCGGGCCATCCGGCAGCATGGTGATGATGATGCGCGCCTGTCGCGCGACATCCGCGGGCGAACGCGCGGCCGTGGCGCCGGCGGCGGTCAGCGCATCCACGGGGCCGCGGCTCCGGCTGTGGACGACGACGTCGAACAGGTGCTTGCGGAGGTTGAGAGCCATGGGCCTGCCCATCAGGCCCAGGCCGATGAAGCCAATCGGGGTCGACATGGAGGGTAAGGTAACCCGAAAGTCCAAAGTGCCAAGTTCGAAGTTTGAGGCGTGCGGGGGGACCAGTAGAATCCGGCCTGTATGAGCGTCGCCTCTCGTGCTGCCGGTGTCGTGCTCGTCGTCCTCCTCGCTGCTGTTGCCATGTCGCGTGGCGACGTGCACGGACAGATGGCGAAGGCCGATCCGGTCGCGGTCGGGCTCGATCCTGCGGCGCTCGGCGGGGCCACGGCCCTGCTGCGGCAGCTGGTGGCGGAGCAGACGATCGCCGGGGCCGTGGCGGCGGTGGCCCGGAAGGGGCAGATCGCGTATCTCGAGGCGGTGGGTGTCCAGGACATCGAGACGAGGGCGCCGATGACGCCCCGGACCCTTTTCCGCATCTACTCGATGACAAAGCCCGTCACAGCCGTGGCCGTGATGATGCTGCACGACGAAGGGCGGTTCCGCCTGGACGATCCCGTCGCGAAGTTCCTTCCGGAGTTCGCAGACGTGCGCGTGGGAAGCGGCCTCGCCGCCCGTCCGCCGGCGCGTCCAATCACGGTCGAAGACCTGCTGCTCCACACGTCAGGCCTCAGCCACCGCACCTCGGACCTCTATCGCGAACTCGGCGTTCGCTCGCGGCGGGACACGCTGTCCCGGTTCGTCACCAAACTGGTTCGCGCTCCCTTGATGGAGGACCCGGGCACGCGGTTGCGGTATAGCGAGGCCACTACCGCCCTGGGTCGCCTGGTCGAGGTCTGGTCCGGGATGCCCTTCGACCGGTTCCTGACCTCGCGGGTGCTTCGCCCGCTGAAGATGACCGACACGCAGTTCTGGGTGCCCCCGGACGAGTGGGCACGGCTGGCCACGGTGTATGCGCCGGCGGACGGCGGTGGGCTGCGCCCGGTGGAAGTCGAGGAGGTTCCGTTCACGGAGCGTCCCGCGCTCATGGAGGGCGCGGTCGGGCTGGTGTCGACGGTGCCCGATTTCCTGCGATTCAGCCAGATGCTCCTCAACGGGGGCGAACTGGAGGGCGCGCGGCTGCTGAAGGCCGAGACCGCGGCGCGCATCGTCGGCAACGGCCTGCCGCCGGCCGTGCTGAAGGCTCGCGGGGGTCGGATGGGGTGGGGACTGGCCAACGTCAACGTCGTGCTCGACCCATCTGGTGTGAACTACCCGGCCCGGGTGGGGGAGTACGGCTGGGACGGGACGGCGGGCACGATCTTCTGGAACGATCCGGGCCGGCAGTTGGTGACAATCCTGATGACCCAAAGCGCGCCGGCCAACCCGGAGGGCATCCGGCAGCGCTTCAAGACGCTCGTGGAGTCGGCCGTCCGGTAGGGCCGCGGCGGGGACCGACGGCCCGTGCGGTTGGCGCGGCGATCCAAATCTCCGAAGTCACAGAAGCACAGTGACTTAGCCGACGTCAGTCGTCCGGATCCCTGCCGTTCTGCCGTATAATGACCGATAAGGGGGCCAGGGCGTCGGATGTTCGAACGCTACACCGAACGAGCACGGCGGGTGTTGTTCTTTGCCCGCTACGAAGCCAGCCAGCTCGGGAGCATCTCGATTGAAACCGAGCACCTGCTCCTCGGGCTGATCCGCGAGGGCAAGGGGCTGACGAGCCGGATCTTCGCCCGCTCGCACCTCTCCCTGGAGAACATCCGCAAGGACATCGAGGGCCGGACGGTCTTCCGCGAGAAGGTCTCGACATCCGTCGAGATCCCGTTCAGCGCCGAGACCAAGCGCGTCCTTCAATACGCGGCCGAAGAGGCCGATCGGCTCCTGCACAACTACATCGGCACGGAACACCTGCTCCTGGGCATCCTCCGCGAGGAGCGCTCGGTGGCGGCCACCATTCTCATGGAGAAGGGGATGCGCCTCCACCAGGTCCGGGAGGACATCGTCCAGCTGCTGAACGAGAAGACCACACTGACCCGCGTGAAGGAGACGCCGCTGCTCGCGGAGTTCAGCCGCGACCTCACCGAGTCGGCCATGAAGAACCAGCTGGATCCGCTGGTCGGGCGCGACTACGAGCTCGAGCGCGTCCAGCAGGTGCTCTGCCGGCGGACCAAGAACAATGCCGTGCTCATCGGCGAGCCCGGTGTGGGGAAGACCGCCATTGTCGAGGGACTGGCCCAGAAGATCGTCTACGGCGACGTGCCGCACTTCCTGGCCGACAAGCGCATCCTGGCGCTGGACATCTCGCTCATCGTCGCGGGCACGAAGTATCGGGGGCAGTTCGAGGAACGCCTCAAGGCGATCATGAAGGAGCTCACCGAGAACCCGAACATCATCGTGTTCATCGACGAGCTGCACACGCTGGTCGGCGCCGGGTCCGCGGAAGGGTCGCTCGACGCGGCCAACATCCTGAAGCCGGCTCTGTCGCGCGGGGAGATCCGCTGCATCGGCGCGACGACGCCGGCCGAGTACCGCAAGTACATCGAGAAGGACCGCTCGCTCGAACGCCGCTTCCAGGCCATCAAGGTGGACCCGCCCTCGGAGGGCGAGACCATCGAGATCCTGATGGGCATCAAGGATCGGTACGAGACGTTCCATCATGTCGAGTACACGCGCGAGGCCATCGAGGCGGCCGTGTACCAGTCCAGCCGTTACATCACCGACCGGTTCCTGCCGGACAAGGCCATCGACCTGGTGGACGAGGCGGGTGCCCGCGCCAAGCTGCGCGAGGCCGGCTACAGCGAGGAATTCGGCGAGATCAACAAGAGCATCCGCGTGGCCGTCGAGCAGATGGAGAGCGCGGTGACGGCCAAGGACTTCGACAAGGCGCAGTTCTACCGCGAGCAGGAGCAGTCGGCGCGGGAGAACCTGCAGTTCGTGCGCGAGAAGTTCGACGTGCGATCCAGCACGCGCCGCGTGGTCGTCTCTCGCGCGGAGATCGACGAAGTGGTCTCGAAGTGGACCGGCGTGCCGCTGTCGTCCATCAACCAGGACGAGGGCGACAAGCTGCTCCGGATGGAGCTCGAGCTGCACCGCCGCGTCGTGAGCCAGGAGCGCGCCATCTCGGCGGTTTCGCGTGCCATCCGCCGCTCGCGCGCGGGGCTCAAGAACCCGAACCGGCCGGTCGGCAGCTTCATGTTCCTCGGGCCCACGGGCGTGGGCAAGACCGAGCTGGCGCGCGCGCTGGCGCAGTTCCTCTTCGGCAGCGAGCACGCGCTCATTCGCTTCGACATGTCCGAGTACATGGAGAAGCACTCGGTGTCGAAGCTCATCGGCTCGCCGCCGGGGTACGTCGGCCACGAGGAGGGCGGCCAGCTCACCGAGAAGGTGAAGCGCAATCCCTACTCGGTGGTGTTGCTCGACGAGATCGAGAAGGCGCACCCGGATATCTTCAACATCCTGCTGCAGGTCTTCGAGGACGGGCACCTCACCGACGGCCTGGGGAACCGCGTGAACTTCAAGAACGCGATCCTCATCATGACGTCGAACATCGGCGCGCGCTTCATCCAGAAGAAGGCGTCGATGGGGTTCCAGGCGGACCAGGCCGATCAGCAGAAGGGCGTTCAGGAGATGGTCCTGGGCGAGGTGAAGCGCACGTTCAATCCCGAGTTCATCAACCGCGTGGACGAGCTGATCGTCTTCGAGGCGCTCACCGACGACGATCTCCGGCAGATCCTGGCCCTGCTGGTCGACCAGCTGAACGTCAACCTGCTGGACCGCAAGATGAAGGTGACGCTGACACCCGAGGTCAGCGACTGGATCATCGACATCACGTGCAAGGACCGGTCGTACGGCGCGCGGCCCCTGCGCCGGGCCATTCAGCGCTACGTCGAGGACCCACTGGCCGAGGAGCTCATCCGCGGCCACCTGCAGGGCGGCGAGATCGAGGTCTATCTCGAAGGCGGTCAGCTGGCCTACCGCCCGGCCGGAGCCCCTGTCGCGGCCGGCCGCCGGCTCACGGCGAACGTCTGATCGTGTGACGTGAAGTAGAATCAGGGGTTTAGCCCCCCTCGACCGGTCGAGGGGAGCGAAGCCAGCGCCGGCAGGTGTGTACGTGCGTCTTTCATTGATCCTGGCCCTCTGGGCTCTCAGCGTGGTGCCGGCTCTGGCCGGACAGGTACCGTCGTCGGCTGGGTCGCCCGCGCCGGGCGCGTTCGCGCCGGCGGCCGACGCCGTCCAGGCCCCCGCGGCTCAGGCCGCCCCGATTCGCACCCCGCCGGATGGATCGGCCCCGGTCGTGCGCTCTCTCGAGCTCCGGTTCCACCCGGTAAACGAGTCGCTCATCGAACCGCAGACGTACCTGTATTACATCCAGACGCAGGCGAGCCGGCCGAGCGACGGCGTCTGGGTGCCCTACACCGACGATACCGAGAAGGTGCTTCTCGAGGAC
Organism: Vicinamibacterales bacterium; assembly: GCA_050249615.1. Classification (GTDB taxonomy): domain Bacteria; phylum Acidobacteriota; class Vicinamibacteria; order Vicinamibacterales; family UBA2999; genus VFZN01. The sequence continues at coordinate 60,015 of JBFWQE010000005.1, read as the reverse complement.
TTCAAGCGCCTCTGGGGGACCAGCTTCCTGGACAACCTGTGGATCGAGGTGAACGACGACGCCTACCCGAACGGGGTGGTGGGCAAGCGGGTCATCTACCACATGGAAGAGCGGCCCCGCGTGAAAATCGTGGACTACACCGGGTCCACCAAGGTCGAGCGCACGAAGGTGGACGAGAAGATGAAGGAAGCGGGTATCTCGCTCCGCCTCGACTCGTTCCTGGACGAGGGCGTCGTCCGCCGCGTAAAAGGCATCGTCCAGGGGTTGATGGCCGAGAAGGGCTATGAGTTCGCCGAGGTGACCTCCTCGGTGGAGCCGCTGCCCGGCGGGCCCAAGCTGGTGAAGGTGGTCTTCGACGTGCAGGAAGGCCCCCAGGTCAAGGTCCGGACCATCAACTTCGAGGGGAACTCGGCCATCGGGGACGGCCGCCTCAAGCGGCAGATGGACGCCACGAAGGAGCACTGGTTCCTGTCGTGGATCACGGGCCGCGGCAAGTACCAGGCGGCGAAGTTCGAGGAAGACGCCGACAAGATCATCGAGTTCTACCGCAACCGCGGCTACGTGCAGGCGCGCGTCGGCCAGCCCGAGTTGAAGGTGCTGGAGGACAGCCCGGACAAGGAGACGCGCTGGGTCCAGCTGGACATCCCCATCGACGAGGGACCGCGGTTCAAGGTGGGCCAGTTCACCTTCGACGGCAACACCGTCATCAAGTCGGAATTCCTGCGCCCGTTGTTCAAGCTGGACCAGGGCGACTGGTACAGCGAGAAGCGGATCCGGGACGGCCTCATCAAGGCGCGGGAGGCGTACGGCGGCGGGGGCTACTTCGAGTTCACCGGCTTCCCGGACCTCGAGTTCCAGGAAGCGGCGGAGGGGCCGATCGCCGGGCCGGCCGAGCCCACGGTGAACGTCACCATGCGGCTCACCGAAGGCGAGCAGTACTTCGTGAACCGCCTCACGTTCACGGGCAACACCACCACGCGCGACAACGTGATCCGCCGCGAGATGCGGCTGCTGGAGGGGAACATCTTCAGCACCGAGGCGCTCAAGTTCAGCGTGCGGCGGCTGAACCAGCTCGGGTACTTCAAGCCCATCGAGGAGCAGGGCAGCCAGGCGGTGGACGTCCAGAAGACGCCCAACACCAAGAACGAGGTGGACGTCACGCTCAAGCTGGAGGAGCAGAACCGCAATCAGCTCACCTTCGGCGCGGGCGTGTCGCAGTTCGAGGGATTCTTCGGGCAGCTGTCGTTCCAGACGGCGAACTTCCTCGGCCGCGGCGAGTCGCTCACGCTCTCCGTCCAGGTCGGCTCGCGCGCCGAGAACTACCAGCTGGCGTTCACCGAGCCGTTCCTCTTCGACCGCGCCATCACGGGCGGCTTCGACGTCTACAAGCGGACGCTGCGCTACATCGACCAGTTCACGCAGGAGGCCACGGGCGGCAACCTCACCACCGGCTTCCCGGTGGCGAACTTCTCGCGGATGTTCTTCACGTACAGCTACGAGAGAGTCCGGGTCTCGGAGCTGAACCCGTTCTACAACAACCCCGCGATCATCGCGCAGAACCCGTTCCTGGCCGACTCGCTGCTGCTGGGCGCCGGCGGGCGGCGGACCATCAGCAAGATCACGCCCAGCTTCATTCACAACACCATCGACAACCCGATCTTCCCGAACATGGGGCGGCGCATCACGAGCAGCTTCGACTTCGCGGGCCCGGGTGGGAACACCTACTTCATCAAGCCCCGCTTCGAGGCCGTTCAGCTGTGGCGGATGACGCCGCGGACCACGTTCGGCGTGCGTGGGCAGATCGAGTACGTCCGGCCCTACGGCGACACGGAGAACCTCCCCATCTACGAGACGCTGTTCCTGGGCGGGGAGTACAGCGTGCGCGGATTCGACATCCGCTCCATCGGCCCCCGCGATCTCAACACGGGCCTCGTGCTGGGCGGCAACAAGAGCCTGCTGTTCAACGCGGAGTACATGATCTCCATCGCCGGCCCGGTCCGCCTGATCCTGTTCTACGACGCGGGCCAGGTGCGGGTGCGCGGCGAGTCCTTCGCGATGAAGGAGGACATCACCGAGGTCGTGCCGGATCCGTCGACGGTGCTCACGGACCCATTCAACCCCGGCTACCTGGCCAATCCGAACGCGCCTCCGCCGACGAAGCGGGTCGTTGGGGAGCGGAGCGCGTTCAAGACATCCACCGGCGCCGAGATCCGGTTCTTCATGCCCGTGCTGAACGTGCCGTTCCGGTTGATCTTCGCCTTCAACCCGCAGCGCGGCGGCGTCTACACGAACAGCCTGCGGCCGGCGAAGGCCTTCCAGTTCCGGTTCGCGGTGGGCTCGACGTTCTGACGCCGTTCAGGGGTGAACGACGGTGATTTCGTAGGTGGCGCCTTCGGTGAGGCGGCCGACGTCGTAGACGCGGACGCAGAGAACAGCGGAAGCGGAGAGGTTGCCGTAGAGGACCGTGTTCTGGGAGGCCGCGTCGCTGGCGGTGACCGTGGTGCAGCTGCTCCCGTTCCAGACCCCGAGCAGGAAGCCGACGATGGCGGCGCTGTCGGGACCGACGGCACTGAGCGTGGCGGTGACGTTGCCCGCCGTGGAGCCCGTGAACGTGTGCGTGGCGCCGCCGTTCGGGTTGATGGAGCCGCTGAAGGTTTCGGTGACCGGCGGGTTGGTGGGGGTCGTCGGCGTGGTGGGCTGGTCATCGCTGCAGGCCGGCATCACCGTGAGCAGGGCGACGAGCGCCACCGGGCGGAACACGGAACGGAACATGAAAGTAGTATAAGATGCCGGGTTGGTCATTGCATATGAAAGGATTGACTGGAATGAGAGCCTTCGCCGTTGTCGGCACGATTACCTTGATGGCGGCCGCGCCCGTGTTCGCGCAGGCGCCGGCGGCGCCCGCGCCGCAGGCCACCGCGCCCGCCCCGGCGCCGCAGGCGGCACAGCCCGCCCCACCGCGCCCTTTCCCCGAAGGCTCGAAAGTCGCCTACGTCGTCCTGCAGCGCATCGCGAACGAGTCGGCCGAGGGCAAGGCCGCGACGACGAAGATCCAGGCGCTCCAGCAGAAGAAGGCCGCGGAGCTGAACGAGAAGAACAAGCAGCTGCAGACGGCGCAGCAGAAGCTCGAGAAGGAAGCCGGCGTGCTCAGCGTGACGGCCGCGGGCGAACTGCAGAAGCAGGTCGAACGGCTGCAGGTCGAGATTCAGCGGTTCACGCAGGACGCGCAGGCCGAGGTCCAGGAGCTCCAGCAGCAGCTGCAGCAGGAGTTCCAGGTGAGGCTCGAGCCCGTGCTCCAGGAGATCGGTCGGGAGAAGGGGCTGCACTTCATCTTCAACGGTCCCGACGCCGGGCTCGTGTGGGCGGATGCGGCCCTCGACATCTCGACGGACGTCATCAAGAAGCTCGACGCGGCCAAGCCGGCCGGCGGCAAGCCCCCGGTGCAGTGAGCGCCGGCATCCCGCGGGTCCTCGACCGTCTCTGCCTGCGCTTCCCCTCGCTGCTCGTCGATCGCATCGACGAGCACGAGCCCGGCCGGCGCATGGTGGGCGTCAAGAACGTCACCGTCAACGAGGAGTTCTTTCAGGGGCACTACCCGGGCACGCCGCTGCTGCCGGCCGTCCTCACCATCGAGGCGCTGGCGCAGGTGGCGACGCTGCTGCTCGTCGAGGAGCGGGGCGGCCGGCCGGCCGGACAGGTCGCGCTGCGCGGCGTCGACCGCGCGAAGTTCCGTCGCCAGGTCGTGCCGGGCGATTGTCTCCACCTGGAGATCACGCTCGGCGCACGGAACGGGCCGCTGGTACGCGCGCACGGCGTCGCGTCCGTGGGGGGCCAGACCGTGGCCGAGGCCGAGCTGCTGCTCGCCGTCTACCCGGAGAGCCCGCAGATTGACCCGTCCGCGCGCGTTCATCACGGTGCGCGGGTGGGGGACGGCACGGTCGTCGGGCCGTTCGCGGTGATTGGCGCGAAGGTGGTGCTGGGCCGCGGCGTGCGCGTCGGCGCGTCCGCCGTCATCGACGGCAACACCGTGGTCGGAGACGAGACCGAGGTGTTCCCGTTCGCCTCGATTGGCCTGCCGCCGCAGGACCTGAAGTACCGCGGCGAGGACACCCGGCTCGTCATCGGACGGCGTAACATCTTCCGCGAGTTCGTGACGATCCACCGCGGGACGGCCGGTGGCGGCGGCGCGACGACCATCGGCGACGACAATCTCTTCATGGCCTATGCCCATGTGGCTCACGACTGCCACATCGGGAACCACACCATCTTCGGGAACGCGGCCACGCTCGGTGGCCACGTGTCCGTCGAGGACTACGCGACCATCAGCGCCTACTCCGGCGTCCACCAGTTCTGCCGGGTCGGGCGCCACGCGTTCATCGGCGGGTACTCGGTGGTGACCAAGGACGCGCTGCCGTTCGCGAAGTCGGTGGGGAACCGCGCGCGGGTCTACGGCCTCAACAAGATCGGGCTCATCCGGCGGGGGTTCACGGAGGAGCGGGTGGGGCAGCTCAAGCGCGCCTACCGGTACCTGCTCCAGTCGAAGCTGAACACCACCCAGGCGCTGCAGCACATCGAGCAGGATCCGACGCTGGCCTGCGAGGAAGTCGCCTACCTGGTCGAGTTCATCCGCACGGCCACCCGGGGGGCCATCCTGCGCCGCGGCGGCCGTCGCTCGGACGACTTCACGGACGATTGACGGGCCATGAAGCTGGGCCTGATCGCCGGCAACGGCCGGTTCCCGTTCCTCGTGCTCGATGCTGCCCGTGCGATGGGCCACGAGGTCACCGTCGTCGCTATCAGGGAAGAGGCGTCGAAGGAGCTCGAGCAGGCTGCCGCGGCCGTCGGGCCTGCTGCCTCGGTCCACTGGATCGGCCTCGGTCAGCTCGGCGGCTGGCTGAAGATCCTGAAGGCGGCGGGGGTCACGCGGGCCGTGATGGCGGGCCAGGTGAAGCACACCAAGCTGTTCGGCGGTATCGTGCCCGACATGGCGGGGCTCGCGGTCCTCACGCGACTGAAGGCACGCAACACCGACGCCATCATCGCGGCGGTGGCCGACGTGATGCGCGATCACGGAGTCGAGCTGATCGACTCCACCGCGCTCCTGCAGCCGATGCTGGCGAGCCCGGGCGTGATGACGAGGCGCCGCCCCACGGAGGACGAACAGAAGGATCTCGCGTTCGGCTACCGGATGGCCGATGTGATCGCGGGGCTCGACATCGGGCAGACCATCGCGGTGAAGCACCAGGCCGTGGTGGCGGTGGAAGCCATGGAAGGCACCGACGAGACGATCGCGCGGGCCGGGCATCTCGCCGGTCCCGGCGTGGCCATCGTCAAGGTGGCCAAGCCCGGGCAGGACATGAGGTTCGACGTGCCGGTGGTCGGGCTGGCGACGATCCAGGCGATGCGCCTGGCCGGCGCCACGCTGCTGTCGCTGGACGCGGGGAAGACCCTGATGTTCGAGCGCGAAGACATGCTGGCGTCTGCCGACGAGGCGGGCATCGCCGTCGTCGGACGCCCGCAGGCGGCGACGGAGAAGCCGTGAGCACCGCCGCCCCCTTGCGTGCCGCGGTCGTGGGCGTGGGACACCTGGGCCGGCACCACGCACGTGTGCTGGCCACCCTGCCCGGCGTGTCGCTCGTCGGGGTGGTGGATACGGACGCTAATCGCGCGGCGGAGATTGCCCGCATCCACGGGACCGAGGCCATCGGGCGCGTGGAGGACCTCGTGGGGCGGGTGGATGCCGTGAGCGTCGCCGTGCCGACCGAGGCGCACGCGGCGGTGGCCATCCCGCTGATGGCCGCCGGCGTCCACGTCCTCGTCGAGAAGCCGATGACGCGGGCCCTGAACGAGGCGGATCAACTGCTGGACGCGGCGCGGCGGGCCGGCGTCGTCCTGGCCGTGGGGCACATCGAGCACTTCAACCCCGCAGTCGAGGCCGCACGCCCCCACCTGCGCGAGCCGCGCTTCATCGAGGTGCACCGCCTGGGCACGTTCCCGGAACGCAGCCTCGACATCGACGTGGTCTTCGACCTGATGATCCACGACATCGGCCTGGTGCTGGACCTCGTGCGGAGCGAGGTGGTGGGCATCGAGGCCGTGGGCGTGCCCGTGCTGACGCCGCGCGTGGACATCGCCAATGCCCGGCTGAAGTTCGCCAACGGCTGCATCGCCAACCTCACGGCGAGCCGGATCAGCCGCGAGCAGGTCCGGAAGATCCGGTTCTTCCAGCGCAGCACGTACCTGTCCATCGACTACAAGGCGCAGGAAGTGGAGGTCTGGCGTCTCGTGCCCCAGCCGGGCGCCATGCCGCGTATCGATGGCGGCAAGCTGGACGTGAAGAAGGACGAGCCCCTCCGCCGCGAGCTGGCGGATTTCGTCACCGCGGTGCGCGAGCGCCGGCCGCCCGGCGTCACGGGCGAGCAGGGGCGGGCCGCGCTTGTGCTCGCCAACGAGATCGTGTCGCGGATGGGCGAAGCCCAGGCGGCGTTCGTGACCGGAGAGCCTCATCATGATTGAGATCGAGATCAACACGGCGATCGCGGAGCGCGCGCGGGGCGGCGAGCGGCTGACCGCCGCCGAGCTCGCGGAGCTCGACGCCTCGGACGTGCTGTCGCTGGGGATGCTGGCCGACGAGATCCGGCGCACCCGGGTGGGCGACGCCGTGAGCTACGTCCGCGTCCTGGACATCGCCGCCGGCGAGCCGCTGGACGATGCACTGCGCGCGCGTGCGGCCTCGTGCGGGGAGGTACGGCTCTCGCTTCCGGCCGACACGCTCGCGGGCACCGTGGACCTGGTTCAGCGCCTCCGCACGGTCCTTGGCGCGGGCGTCCGCCTCACGGGATTCTCGCTGGCGGACATCGCGTCGCGGTCGTGGGGACCGCTCGGGGAGGCCCTGGCCGCACTCAAGGCCGCCGGGCTCGATGCGATTGCCGAAGCGCCGGTGGATCTCGTGACGCCGGATCAGGTGGCCGCGCTGCGCGAAGTGGGCCTCGGGTTGGGGACGCTCTCGGTACAGCGCCTGGGTGACGGGGGCCGCCTGGCGGTGCTCGAGCAGGCACGAGCCCTCCTTGAGGCCAACCCGCACATCACGGCCTTTGCGCCGCTGGCGCGCGAGCAATCGGTGGCGACGCCGACGACCGGCTACGGCGACGTTCGCCTCGTGGCGCTGGCACGCATCGCGTTGCCGGAGGTCCGCACCGTTCAGGTGGACTGGCAGCAGTATGGGCCGAAGCTGGCGCAGGTGGCCCTGACCTTCGGCGCCAACCACCTCGATCGGGTCGCGCCCACTGCCGATCCGGCGCTCGGATGGCGCCGTGCCAGCGTCGAGGAGGTGCGACGGAACATCGAGGCCGCCGGCTTCAGGCCGGTGGAGCAGGGGCCCGCATGAGGCCCGCCCGCCTGGGGGCGGTGTCGTACCTGAATACGAAGCCGCTCGTGCGCGGACTCGACTCGCGCCCCGACCTGTTCGACGTGCGGTTCGACGTGCCGGCCGTCTGCGCGACGCTGCTGCACGAGGGCCACGTGGACGTCGGGCTGATCCCGGCCGTCGAGTACCTGCGCGGAGACTACCGGATCGTGCCCGACATCGCGATCGGTTCGGACGGCGTCGTGGATTCGGTAGCGATCTTCGCGAAGGTGCCTGTCGAGCAGGTCCAGACGCTCGCCCTGGACACCAGCTCGCGAACGTCGGTTGCGCTCACCCGCATCCTCTGCGCGAAGCACTGGGGCATTGCGCCCGCGTTCACACCGGCCGAGCCCGACGTGCCCAGGATGCTGGCACGCGCCGACGCCGCACTGGTCATCGGCGACCCGGCCCTCGAGATCGACCCGGCCCGCGTGGGCGCGACGAAGATCGACCTCGGCGAGGCCTGGAAAGCAATGACCGGCCTGCCGTTCGTCTATGCCGCCTGGACGGGCCGCGACGGGGCCCTGAACCAGGAACAGGTAGCCGCGCTGCAGGCCGCGCGAGCCCGCGGCGAAGCCGAGCTCGAGGCCATCGCCCGCGAGACGGCGCCGGGCGACGCCGCCGGCACAAACAAGGTGCTGCGCTACCTGCGTGATACTCTCAGGTACGGGCTGGGCGAGCGCGAGGTCGCCGGCCTCGAGCGCTTCCACGAGCTGGCCGTGGAGCTGGGCCTGGCGCCCGGCACGCGGCCCCTCCGGTTCTTCCCATGAGCCACGACCTCGATGCCCTGCAGGCCCGGATCGACGGCGGCGGCCGCGTGACCGCGGACGAGGCGCTGTACCTGTATCGGTCGGCGCCGACGTGGTGGTTGGGCCGGATGGCCGATCTGGTGCGCCGCCGGAAGCACCCCGAGGGCATCGTCAGCTACATCATCGACCGGAACGTGAACTACACGAACGTGTGCGTGGCGCGCTGCAACTTCTGCGCGTTCTATCGACCCGTCGGCCACGGCGAGGGGTACGTCCTCGGCTTCGAGGAAATCTTCCGGAAGATCGACGAGACCATCGCGCTTGGCGGCGTGCAGCTCCTGCTCCAGGGCGGGCACAACCCCGACCTCCCGATCGCCTGGTACGAGGACCTGTTCCGTGCTGTGAAGGCGCGCTACCCATCGTTCAGGCTGCACGCGCTCTCACCGCCGGAGGTGCTGCACCTGTCACGCACGTCCCGGCTGGCGGTGCCCGAGGTGATCCAGCGCCTCATCGCGGCCGGGCTCGACAGCATCCCGGGCGGCGGCGCGGAGATCCTCGTGGATCGCGTGCGCAAGCTCCTGAACTGCTACGGCAAGGCCACGGCCGACGAGTGGCTGGACGTCATGCGCCACGCGCACCGGGCCGGGCTCCGCACCACCGCGACGATGATGTACGGGACGGTGGAGACGGACGAGGAGCGGCTGGAGCACATGCTGCGGCTGCGCGCGCTGCAGGACGAGACCGGCGGGTTCACCGCGTTCATCGCCTGGAGTTATCAGCCGGAGCACACCGAGCGTGGCGGGCGCGAGGCCACCGGCATCGAGTACCTCCGCACGCTGGCGCTGGCCCGCCTCGTCCTCGACAACTTCGACAACCTGCAGGCGTCGTGGGTGACGCAGGGCGGCAAGGTGGGGCAGCTCAGCCTGGCCTTCGGCGCAAACGACATGGGCAGCGTGATGATCGAGGAGAACGTCGTCCGCGCGGCCGGGGCGGCGTACTGCATGGACGAAGCCGAGATCGTCCGCAACGTCGAGGACGCCGGCTTCACAGCCATGCGGCGGAACATGCACTACGAGCTCCTCGGCGAGCCGATTTTCCGGCAGCGCGACGTGCCACGGCAGCTCGAGCTGGCTACGGCGCGGGAAGCCGGCGACACGTCGGTGCCCGCCGAGCTGATGAACTATCCCGCCCGCAGCGCGGCCGGGAAGCGCCAGCGTGCGCAGCCGCCGCCCTCGCCGGTGGCATGACGCTGGTTCGCGCTGCGTGGGTGGTGCCCGTGGACCAGCGGCCGCTGGCCGACGGATGGGTGGCCGTGGACGATGGCCGCATCGTCGCGGTCGGAAGCGGGTCGGCGCCAGCCTGCCTGGACGGCCCCACGAGGAATCTGGGACAGGTTGCCCTGCTTCCCGGGCTCGTCAACACGCACGTGCACCTCGAGCTGTCGTGGCTCCGAAACCGCGTGCCTCCGTCGAACGCGTTCACGAGCTGGGTGACGCAGCTGTTCGCCGCCCGTGGTGCCTCGTTGGAGCGCCCGGACGATCCACGCGTGCTCGAGACGGCCGCCGAGGCTGCGAAGGAGGCCCGCGCCGCGGGCACGTCGGCGGTGGGCGACATCGGGAACTCCCTGACGTCGGTGTTGCCGATCGCATCGAGCGGCATGCGCGGGCTGGTATTTCACGAGCTCATTGGCTTCAAGGAGACCACCGGAGAACTGGTCGCGCGGACCGGGAGCGCTCGGGAAGCGGCGTCACGAGTTCACGGGCGCGTTCGGGTGAGCGTGGCGCCTCATGCCCCGTACTCCGTGTCGCCGGAGCTGTTCCGGGCGATTCGGGCAGAGGTGGATCGCAGTGCGGTGCCGTTCACCAGCGTCCACGTGGGGGAATCCCCGGAGGAGATGGAACTGCTGGCGGCTGGCACCGGCGAATGGGTGCGGATCCTCCGATGGATTGGCGCCTGGCGCGACGACTGGCAGGCGCCCGGGACAGGCCCGGTGGAGTACCTGGACGGCCTCGGGGTGATTGATGCCCGCACGATGGTGGTGCATGGCGTCCAGCTGTCCGACGAGAGCCTCGGTGTCGTGCGCGCGCGCGGCGCGACGCTGGTGACCTGCCCGCGGAGCAACCAGTGGGTGGGCGTGGGCGTCCCGCCGATCGAGCGGTTCTACGAGGCCGGCGTGCCGGTGGCGGTCGGCACGGACAGCCTGGCCAGCGTGGAGGATCTGAACCTGTTCTCCGAGCTGAAGGCCATGCGCTGGCTGGCGCCAGGGGTGCCCGCGAGCCGCCTCCTCGAAAGCGCCACGCTGGCCGGGGCCCGCGCGCTCGGCCTCGACGCCGACCTGGGCTCGCTGACGCCGGGCAAGCTCGCGGAAATCGTCGCCGTCGCGCTCCCGGAGGATGTCACCGACGTGGAGGAGCACCTGGTCTCGGGTGTAGACGTGCGCCAGGTGTCCTGGGCGCACCAGGCCTGAACCCGAGAACCCGAGAACCCCGGAACCCGAGAACCCGAGAACCTGAGAACCCGAGAACCCGAGAACCTTGTCCCGCCTCACCACCTACCTGTCGTTCGTGCGCTTCAGCCACTCGGTGTTCGCGCTGCCGTTCGCGCTCACCGGCGCGCTGCTCGCGGCGCGTGAGCACGCCGTGACCTGGGCGCAGGTCGGCTGGATCGTGCTCGCCATGGTGGCGGCGCGGAGCGCGGCCATGGGATTCAACCGCCTGGTGGACGCGCGTTTCGATGCGCTCAATCCCAGGACGGCGATGCGCGAGCTGCCGCGGGGCGCGATGTCCCAGCGGGAAGCCGCACTGTTCGTCGTCCTGTCGTCGGCGGCGTTCGTGCTGGTGTCGTGGCAGATCAACCGGCTGTGCGGCCTGCTGTCGCCCGTGGCCCTGGCCATCGTGTTCTGGTACTCGCTGGCGAAGCGCTACACGTCCTATACGCAGGCCTTTCTCGGGCTGGCCATGGCCGTGGCGCCGGTTGGCGGCTGGCTGGCGGCCGGGGGCGGTGCCGGCTGGGAGCCGTGGCTGCTGGGCCTGGCCATCGGCCTGTGGGTGGGCGGGTTCGACGTGCTCTACGCCTGCCAGGACCTCGAGTTCGACCGCGCGCAGGGGCTGCGCTCGATTCCGGTGCGCTTCGGCGTGACGCGTTCGCTGCTCATCTCACGACTGATGCACGTCGGCACCGTCGGGTGCATGATCGCGCTCGCGTGGGTCGAGCCCCTGGGCGGGATCTACCTGGTCGGAGTCGGCATCGTCGCGGCGCTGCTGGTGTACGAACAGTCGATGGTGAGCGCCGCCGACCTCTCACAGGTGAAGCGGGCATTCGACATGAATGGATACGTGGGCATCGTGTACTTCCTCGTGACGGCGCTGGCCGTGTATGTCGGTTGACAAGAGCCCCGCGAGGATCGCGGGCATGTTCGATGCCATCGCGGGGCGGTACGACCTGCTCAATACGGTGCTCTCCGGCGGACTGGACCGCTACTGGCGCCGGCGCGCGATCCGCAGCCTGCAGCTCACCGGGCGCGAGCGACTGCTCGATGTCTGCACCGGGACGGCCGATGTGGCCATGGCAGGCGCGCGGGCGACGGCGGGCGCGGCGCGGGTCGTGGGCGTGGACTTCGCCGGCGCGATGCTGGCACACGGCCTCACCAAGATCCGCGAGGAGGCGCTGGATGGGAACATCCAGCTCGTGCGCGGCGATGCCATGCACCTGCCGGTAGCAGACGCCTCGGTCGACGCGGCGACCATCGCCTTCGGCATCCGCAACGTACAGCAGCCGGAGGTTGCCTGCGCCGAGCTTCGGCGGGTGCTGAAGCCCGGCGGGCGCCTGGCGATCCTGGAGTTTGGCCTGCCAGTCGTCCCGGCCGTGCGGCCGCTCTACCTCTGGTACTTCAATCACGTCCTGCCGCGCATCGGCCGTGCCGTGTCGCGCCATGCCATGGCCTACGACTACCTGCCGCAGTCGGTGGGCACCTTCCCCTGGGGGGATGCGTTCGGCCGCATACTCACCGCCACGGGATTTTCACAGGTCAAGGCCCGGCCGCTCAGCCTGGGCATCGTCTATCTGTATACGGCGAGGAAGGGGACCTAGGGTCGCGGGACGTGGGGCTTGGG
>JBFWQE010000005.1:0-47649 GCA_050249615.1 Vicinamibacterales bacterium | reverse complement strand
CCCAAGTCCCAAGTCCCAAGTCCCTGTATACTCACAAATAGCTGATGTACTTCGACTTCGACGATCGCTACTCCGACGTCGAGCCCGTCGGGCGCGCCATCAACCTGCGCGATGGCGTTGTCGTGTCTGTTCTGGTCCACGCCATCATCATCGTGGGGCTGCTCTTTGCTCCGGCGTTCCTCCCGGAGCGCCCGCTCGCTGCCAAGGACGAGCTCGTGCGGCTCGAGCGAGAGCCCGAAGCCGAGGCGCCGCGGTTCGTCTTCGTCCAGCCGAGGCTCGACCTGCCCGCGCCGAAGCCTCCGGAGCGGGCGGAGCTGTCGGATATCGACCGACAGGCGCGCAACCGTGAGCGCCCGCCCATCATCGACAACCCGCTGCCCTTCGCCCGTGGGAACTCGACCGAGCGCGTGGAGTCGATGCCGGACGAGCGGGCCCGCGGACGCGGTCCCGCCGAGGAGCCCGCTCCCGAGGCGCCCCCGCAGGTGGAGATGCCGGAACAGGCGCTCGATCCGGCGAAGGACGGCCGCCTCGCCATGCAGCAGCCCCAGCGCGCGCAGCCTCCGCCCGGTGGGCAGCTCGGGGAGGCGCTGCGGAACCTGCAACGCTACGTGGACAAGGAGTCGTTCAACAACCAGAGCGGCTCCTCGCAGGAGTTCGGGCCGCTGCAATTCGACACCAAAGGCGTCGAGTTCGGACCGTGGGTGCGCCGGTTCGTCGCGCAGGTGAAGCGCAACTGGTTCGTGCCGTATGCCGCGATGTCGCTGCGCGGGCGAGTGGTGATCACGTTCTACGTGCACCGCAACGGCGCGCTCACCGACGTGACGGTCATCTCGCCCTCGGCCGTGGACTCGTTCAACCTGTCGGCGCGCAACGCCCTGCTGGCGTCGAACCCCACCGAGCCATTGCCGCCCGAATATCCGGACGACAAGGCGTTCTTCACCGTCACGTTCTTCTACAACGAGTCGCCGGACGGACGCACGCAGGGGCAGTAGGCGGCCGATGAAACACCTGCTGGCGGTGCTGGGGCCCACGGCCACCGGCAAGAGCGCGCTCGCCCTGGCCATTGCCGAGCGCGTCGGCGGCGAGATCGTCAACTGCGACTCCACGGCGGTCTATCGCGGGTTCGACATCGGCACCGACAAGGTGCCCGTGGCCGCCCGGCGCGGCATCCCGCATCACCTGGTCGATATCGTCGGGCCGATCGCCGACTACAACGCGGCGGACTTCGCGCGCGACGCGGCGCGGGTGATCGGCGAGATCCACGCGCGCGGCCACCTGCCCATCCTGGTGGGCGGTACCGGGTTCTACTACCGGGCCCTCACGCGCGGCCTGTTTCCCGGCCCCGGCAAGGACGACGTGATCCGTGCCCGGCTGGATCGCCTGGCCGGCCGGTACGGTCCCGAGCGCCTGCACCGCCTGCTGTGGCGCGTGGACCCCGAGTCGGCTGCCCGCATCCAGCGGCGGGATCGCAAGCGCATCGTGCGGGCGCTGGAGGTCTACTTCCAGACAGGGAAGCCGCTGACGGCGCACTTCGCCGACACGGTGTCGCCGCTCGGTCCCGACGTCGCGGTCACGGCCGTTGCCTTGCGGATGCCGGCGGAGGCCCTCGCCGAGCGCCTGAGGCGGCGGGTGGATCAGCAGTTCGAGTCGGGGCTGCTTGTCGAGATCCGCGCCAACCTCGCCGCCGGCGTACCCGAAACTGCACGGCCTTTCGGGGGCCTGGTCTACCGCCAGGCGCTGGAGCACCTGCGCGGCGTCCGCGACGAGGCCGACACCCGGGACCTGATTGCACGGGAGAACCGCCGTTACGCACGGCGCCAGTTGATCTGGTTTCGCAAAGAGCCTAGGCTTATGTGGTTTGACGGTCCCGGCGAATCTGCGGAGGTGCAGGCCCGCGTCTTTGAGTGGCTGGCCGAACGGGGCCTGTTGCAGTCCTAAGGAGTTGTGCCGCGATGGCAGACACGAAGACAGGCGCCCCGAACATCCAGGACGTCTTCCTCAACTACGCACGCCGTGAGAAGCTGGCCGTCGTGCTCCACCTGCTCGACGGCCGCGAGTTCGAGGCGCGCATCAAGAACTTCGATCGCTTCGCGCTCATCGTCGAGCACAACGGCATGGACCACCTCGTGTTCAAGCACGCGATCGCGACGATTCGCACGCCGCGCAGCGTGCCGAACTATTTCTCGTCCCATCATCCCTGAGGGGTGTTCCGCCGCGCCATCGTCATCGTGCTCGACAGCGTGGGCGCCGGCGAGCTGCCCGACGCCGCGTTGTACGGCGACGAGGGCAGCCACACCCTGGGCCACATCGCCGAGCGGTCTGCGCTCGACGTGCCCACGCTGGCGGCGCTCGGCCTGGGCTGTGCGGTGCCTCTGCACGGCATCCCCTGCCCCACGTCGCCTCGCGCGTCCTTCGGCCTGATGGCGGAGCGGTCCGCCGGCAAGGACTCGGTCACGGGCCACTGGGAGCTGATGGGGGTCGTGCTCGATCGCCCGTTCCCGACGTTCCCGGGCGGGTTTCCCGTCGAGATGATCGCGGCGTTCGAGCGGCGCATCGGCCGCCCGGTACTCGGCAACGTGGTCGCGTCGGGCACGGCCATCATCGAGCAGCTGGGAGCGCGGCACCTCGAGAGCGGCCAGCCGATTGTCTATACCTCGGCCGACAGCGTCTTCCAGATCGCGGCGCACGAGGAGATCGTGCCGGTGCCGCAGCTCTACGAGTGGTGCCAGGCGGCGTACGAGATCGCCGTGGACGGCGCCGGGATTGGCCGCGTGATCGCGCGGCCGTTCGTCGGCACGCCCGGCCGGTTCACGAGAACGGCGAACCGCCACGATTTCGCCATGCCGCCGCGCGGCGAGACGCTGCTCGACGCGATGGCCGCGCGGGGCCACCACGTCACGGCCATCGGCAAGATCGGGGACCTCTTCGCCGGACGCGGGATCAGCGAGTCGTTCCCGACGACGAGCGACGCGCATGGGATGGAGCTGCTGGAGGCCCGCATGGTCATCCGGGACGCCGGCCTGGTGTTCGTGAATCTCGTGGACTTCGATACGCTGTATGGGCACCGCAACGACGTGGCGGGGTACGCGCGGAACCTGGAACGCTTCGACGCGCGGCTCGGCGGCCTGCTGCCGCTCCTGCGTGAAGACGATCTGCTGGTGATCACCGCCGATCACGGAAACGACCCGGCGACGCCCAGCACGGATCACTCGCGCGAGCACGTGCCGGTGCTGGTCACGGGCGCCCGCGTGAAGGCCGGACGATCCCTGGGCACGCGCGCGAGCT
This sequence comes from Vicinamibacterales bacterium, assembly GCA_050249615.1. Taxonomy (GTDB): domain Bacteria; phylum Acidobacteriota; class Vicinamibacteria; order Vicinamibacterales; family UBA2999; genus VFZN01. The sequence continues at coordinate 44,364 of JBFWQE010000005.1, read as the reverse complement.
TCGCCGACCTCGGACAGACCCTGGCCGAGGTGTTCGGCGTGCCGGCTCTTCGGCACGGCGTGAGTTTCCTGAGGGAGATCGTGTGACGATTCGTGAACAGCTCGAGCAGCGCGAGCGCGAGATCCTCGCACCGCAGGCCGCCCTGAGCGGCGCCAGCCGGGGCCGCCTGCGGCCCGAGACCGAGGACCCGATCCGCCCTGCGTTCCAGCGGGACCGCGACCGCATCATCCACACCAAGGCGTTCAGACGCCTGAAGCACAAGACCCAGGTGTTCTTCTCGCCTCAGGGGGACCACTACCGGACGCGGCTGACGCACACGCTCGAGGTCTCGCAGATCGCGCGCACCATCGCCAAGGTGCTGCGCCTGCACGAGGAGCTGACCGAGGCCATCGCGCTCGGCCACGATCTCGGCCACACGCCCTTCGGGCACGCCGGCGAACGTGTCCTGAATGCCCTGGCCCCCGGCGGCTTCAACCACTACGAGCAGAGCCTGCGCATCGTGGACGTGCTCGAGCAGGACCGCCGCGGCCTGAACCTCACCTGGGAGGTGCGCGACGGCATCGCCCGGCACTCGAAAGGGAAGAGCGGGCTGCCCGTCGGCGCGCCGCCCGATCAGCGGGCCAGCACCATCGAGGGCCAGGTTGCCCGCGTCGCCGACATCGTCGCCTACGTGAACCACGATATCGACGATGCGGTGCGCGCCGGGATCCTGAGCGAGGACCAGCTGCCGCGGGACGCCGTGCGAGTGCTGGGCCGCAGCCCGGCCGAGCGCATCGGGCGCCTGGTCACCAACGTGGTGGAGCAGACCCTTGCCGGGGGGATGGCCGAGGTCCGCATGAGCGACGACGTGCTGGAGGCGATGCTCGCCCTGCGCACGTTCATGTTCGAGGCGGTGTACGAGAACCAGGTGGCGACGGCGGAGTTCGCCAAGGCCGACGGCATCCTGGGAGGGCTGTGGGAAAAGGTCCGGGAGCGGCCGGGTGACTTCCTGGACCCCAGGACCGTCGAAGTGGAGGGCCTGGACCGGGCCGCCCAGGATTTCCTGGCCGGGATGACGGACCGCTATGCCGTTAACTTGTTCGAGCAGTTGTACATCCCGAAACCCTGGGTGACCGTGTCCGATGGCCCGCACATGCTATAATCGTCGTTTTGATGCGGCTGGATCTTTCCCACATTCGGCAGGCGGAAACGGCGTTTCTGCGCCAGTACGAGCCGTCGGCCTTCACGGGGGAAGACGAGGAGTACCGGGTCGTCGCGCCGGTGTCGCTCGAGTTCACCATCCACAAGGACCAGGATCGGTTCCGGCTGGTGGGCAGGGTGGCGACGACGCTCGAGCTGGCCTGCAGCCGCTGCCTGGAACCGTTCACGCTGCCGGTGAACGCCGCGTTCGACCTTCGGTACCTCCCGCAGGGGGCCGCGGCCGACGAGGAGACGTCGGAGGAATCGGAAACGGAGGACGACGACGTCTCGACGACGTTCTACCGTGACGAGGAGATCGATCTCTCGGAGCTGTTGCGGGAGCAGTTCTATCTTGCGCTGCCGATGAAGCCATTGTGCAGGGAGTCCTGCAAGGGGCTCTGCCCGCAGTGCGGCGTGAACCTGAACGTGGAAGCGTGCGCGTGCAAGCCTCAGTGGGAGGACCCACGGCTTGCCGGCCTGAAAGCCCTGATCACCGATCGAAAGCCCGACGATGCCTAATCCAAAACGTCGCCACTCCAAGACCCGCGGCCGCAAGCGCCGCACCCACGACGCGCTCACGGCAGCCACGGCCGGGCGCTGCCCGCAGTGCGGCGAGCCGAAGGCGGCCCACCGCGTGTGCGCCTACTGCGGCCATTACCGCGCCCGCCAGGTGCGGCCCGTCGACGAAGAGTAGCCAGCCGATTCCGTCATGCGCATAGCGGTCGACGCCATGGGCGGCGATCATGCGCCGCGGCGTCCCGTGGACGGCGCGCTTGCCGCGGCCCGGCACCTCGGCCTCGGCATCGACCTCGTGGGGCGGTCCGACCTCGTTCGAGCCGAGCTCGTCCGGCATCCCGACGCCGAGGCGCTCGACGTCTCGGTCGTGGACGCGCCGGATGTGGTCGACATGCACGAGTCGGCCGCGCAGGCCCTCCGGCGCAAGCCCCGCTCCTCGGTGATGGTGGCGGCGGGCCGCGTGAAGGACGGCCGTGCGGCGGCCCTGGTCAGCGCCGGGCATACGGGCGCGGCGGTCGTGGCGGCCCATGCCGTCTTCGGGATGCTCGACGGCGTGGATCGGCCGGCACTGGCGCCTGTGATCCCGACCAAGAAGGGCTCGGCGGTGCTGCTCGACGCCGGCGCGACGGTGGAGTGCCGGCCGCCGCACCTCGTGCAGTTCGGCATCCTGGGCTCGGCTTATGCCCGGGTGGTGCTGGGGATCGAGCAGCCGCGTGTCGGCCTGCTCTCGATCGGGGAAGAGGAGTCGAAGGGGACCGAGCTGACGCGCGAGGCGCACCGGCTGATGAGGCAGGCGCCCGTGTGTTTCGTCGGCAACGTCGAGGCGCGCGGCATTTTCGCGGGCGAGGCCGATGTGGTCGTCGCCGACGGCTTCACGGGCAACGTCGCGCTGAAGTTGAGCGAGGGCGTCGTCGAGATGGTCGAGGACCTGCTGCGCGAAGAGCTGCAGAGCACGTTCTCGAGCCAGATGGGCTACCTGCTGTCGCAGCGCGCGTTCCGGCGGTTTCGCAAGCGCGTGGACTACTCCGAGTACGGCGGCGCGCCGCTGCTCGGGACGGCCGGGGTCGTGGTCGTGGCGCACGGCCGGTCGTCGGTGAAGGCCATCCGGAATGCCGTCGCGCAGGCGGCCCGGTTCGCGGGTGAAGGCGGGTGGGAGCGGATGCAGAAGGACGTGGCTGCCGTGGGACGGATATCGTGATTGCATTCCTCTTTCCGGGACAGGGTTCCCAGGCGGTGGGCATGGGCAAGGCGCTCGCCGACGAGTTTCAGGTCTGTCGGGCCACTTTCGACGAGGCGGACCGCGCGCTCGGCGAGCCGCTGAGCTCCGTGATCTTCGGTGGTCCCGTCGAGACGCTCACCCTCACCGAGAACACGCAGCCGGCCATCCTGACCGCCAGCGTCGCTGCGTGGCGCCTGCTGGACGAGCGGGGCCAGCGGCCGGCGTTCGTGGCCGGGCACAGCCTGGGCGAGTATTCGGCCCACGTGGCGGCCGGCACGCTGGACTTCGCCGACGCGCTGCGCCTGGTGCGGAATCGCGGGCGCTACATGCAGGAGGCCGTGCCCGTAGGCACGGGCGCGATGGCGGCAATTCTCGGCCTGGACGAGGAAGCCGTGCTGCAGGCGTGCGCCGAGGGTGCGGAGGGTGAAGTGGTGAGCCCCGCGAACCTGAACGGCGGCGGCCAGATCGTCATCGCCGGCGGGGCCGGTGCCGTGGCCCGGGCCGGCGAGCGCGCGAAGGCGCTCGGCGCGCGGCGCGTCATTCCGCTGAAGGTGAGCGCCCCCTTCCATTGCGCGCTGATGCGGCCCGCCCAGGAGCGGCTGGCGCCCGAGCTGCGCGCCGCCCGCGCGCGCGACCCGCGCATGCCCGTGATCGCAAACGTGGACGCGTCGCCGCGCACGACCGCCGCCGGGGCCATCGATGCGCTCATTGCCCAGGTGTCGAGCCCCGTTCGCTGGGAGGACTCGGTGAAGCGCCTGCTGGCCGAAGGCGTCACGACGTTCATCGAGGTGGGGCCTGGCACGGTGCTGTCGGGGCTCGTCCGGAAGATCGCGCGCGATGCCGCGGTTTTCAGCGTGCAGGCTCCCGACGATCTGGCGGCGCTCGACGCCGCGCTGGGCGTCCGATCATGAGCGAGCTGGCTGGCCGGATTGCCATCGTGACGGGGGCCTCTCGCGGGATCGGGCGCGCGATCGCCGAGCGGCTGGGCGCCTCGGGCGCAACCGTGGTGTGCGTGGCGCGCGGTGCGAACGCGGCGGCCACGGCCGATGCCATCACCGCCGCGGGCGGAACGGCCGAGGCGCACGGCGTGGACGTGACGGACACGGCGGGCGTCGAGGCGCTGGTGGCCGGCGTGCTCGAGCGCCACGGGAGAATCGACATCCTGGTGAGCAATGCCGGCGTCGCGCGCGACCAGCTGATGCTGCGGATGAAGCGCGCCGACTGGGACGAGGTGATTGCGACCAACCTGACGGCGTCGTTCACGTGGTGCCAGGCGGTGCTGAAACCCATGATCCGGCAGCGGGCCGGCCGCATTGTCGCCATCAGCTCGGTCGTGGGGCAGATGGGCAATGCCGGGCAGGCGAACTACGCGGCGTCGAAGGCCGGCCTCATCGGGTTCTGCAAGGCGCTGGCGCGCGAGGTGGCGTCGCGCAACGTCACCGTGAACGTCGTGGCCCCGGGCCTCATCGCCACCGACATGACCAGGGCGATCACCGAGAGCGCCAGGGCGGACTGGGCCGGCCAGATTCCGATGGGGCGCATGGGCGCGCCGGAGGATGTCGCCGCGGCGGTGCGCTTCCTCGCATCGGACGAGGCATCGTATATTACAGGGCAGGTTCTCGCCGTCAATGGCGGGATGTACATGTGAGCGGGCGCCCGTTCCGGGCGCTGTCAAGGGAGGACGACTGTGGCCGTTGCCGACAAGGTTAAGAGCATCATCGTGGAGCAGCTGGGCGTCGACGAGGAAGAGGTCACGCCAGATGCCTCGTTCGTCGAGGACCTGGGCGCCGACTCGCTCGACACCGTCGAGCTCGTGATGGCGTTCGAGGAGGAGTTCGGCATCGAGATTCCTGACGAGGAGGCGGAGAAGATCACGCGCGTCAAGGAAGCGGTCCAGTACATCGAGTCGCACGCCAAGAAGAAGTAGGCGCGCGCCGATCATCGGCGACGGAGGGACAGTGAGCAGGCGAGTTGTGGTTACCGGCATCGGCTTGGTGTCGTCCCTGGGCATCGGAACCGAGGCCACCTGGAACGGCCTGCTGGCGGGCCAGAGCGGGGCGGGGCCCATCACGAAGTTCGACGCGACGGCGTTCAGCACGCGGTTCGCGGCCGAGGTGAAGGGCTTCGATCCCCTGGCGTTCATCGACAAGAAAGACGTCAAGAAGATGGACGTCTTCATCCAGTACGCGGTCGCGGCGTCGCAGTTCGCGATGGACGACTCGCGACTGGCGATCACCCCCGAGATCGCGCCGCGCGTCGGTGTCTTCATCGCGTCCGGCATCGGCGGGTTCACCACCATCGAGCGCGAGCACCGCGCGTTCCTCGAAGGGGGGCCGCGCCGGATCTCGCCGTTCTTCATCCCCTCGGCCATCATCAACCTGGCGTCCGGCCAGGTGTCGATCCGCTTCGGCGCCAAGGGGCCCAACTCGGCGACCTGCACGGCCTGCACGGCCTCGGCGCACGCCATCGGCGATGCGTACGAGATCATCAGGCGTGGTGCGGCCGACGCCATGATCGCCGGCGGGTCCGAGGCGGCGGTCTGCGCGATGGGCGTCGGCGGCTTCGCCGCGATGCGCGCGCTGTCCACGCGCAACGACGAGCCGCAGCGCGCCAGCCGGCCGTTCGACAAGGACCGCGACGGTTTCGTACTCGGCGAGGGCAGCGGCGTGCTGATCCTCGAGGAGCTCGAATTCGCGCGCCGGCGGGGCGCGCCCATCTACGCCGAAATGGTGGGCTACGGGATGTCGGGTGATGCGTTCCACATGACCGGCCAGCCCGAGGACGGGGACGGCGCGTACCGCGTGATGCGGGCGGCGCTGGAGTCGGCGGGGGTCGAGCCGGAGGTCGTGAACTACATCAACGCCCATGGCACCTCCACGCCCATCAACGACCCCACCGAGACGCTGGCCGTGAAGCGCGTCTTCGGCGAGCACGCCCGTGCCCTGGCGATGTCCTCCACCAAGTCGATGACGGGCCACCTGCTCGGCGCGGCTGGCGGGCTCGAGGCCGGCATCACCGCGCTGGCGGTCAAGCACCAGGTGCTTCCGCCGACCATCAACCTCGACGAGCCCGGCGAGGGGTGCGATCTCGACTACGTGCCTCACAAGCCCCGCCAGACCGCCGTGCGTTACGCGCTCTCGAACTCGTTCGGGTTCGGCGGGACGAACGGATCGCTGTTGTTCAAGAAGTATGAGGCCTAGGAACCAGGAGTCAGGAATCTGGAGTCAGCATGGGTGAGGACAGTCCCGATTCGCGGTTCCGGATTTCTGACCCTTGACTCCTGATCCCTGATCCCTGATTCCTGATTCCTGATTCCTGATTCCTGTCATGAAGATTGCCGTCTGCATCAAGCAAGTGCCGACCCGCGAGTGGCAGCCACGTCTGAACGACGCAAAGACGTGGATCCGCGAGCAGGAGGCGAGTTACGAGATGAACGAGCCGGATGCCTACGCGCTCGAGGAAGGCCTGCGCCTGCGGGAGAAACACGGCGGCGAGGTAGTCGTGTGCTCCGCCGGCCCGGCTCGCGTGCAACAGGTCATCCGCGAGGCCCTGGCCCGCGGGGCGGACCGCGCCGTGCACGTGGAAGACGAGGCGCTCGGCGCCGCCGACGCGTTCACCGCGGCCGCGGCCCTTGCGCCGGCGATGCAGGAAGAGCGGTTCGACCTCATCCTGACGGGTCTGCAGTCCGATGACCAGGGGCACGCGCAATTCGGCCCGGTCCTGGCGGAGAAGCTCGGCGTGCCGCACTCGACCATCATCATGGAGGTCCAGGCGGATCCCGCGGCGTCGAGCATGAAGGTGAAGCGCGAGCTCGAGGGTGGCTGGTTCCAGCACGTGACCATGCCGCTGCCGGCGCTCCTCACGATCCAGAGCGGCATCAACCAGCTGCGCTACGCCACCCTCAAGGGCATCATGGCGGCGAAGAAGAAGGAGATCCGGAAGGTGGCGCCGCCCGCGGGCCTGGCGTCGCGGCTGAAGGTCGTGGCGCTCTACGCGCCGCAGAAGTCGAAGCAGACGGTCATGATCGGCGGCTCGCCCGCCGACGCCGCGAAAGAACTGGTGCGGCGGCTGCGTGAGGAGGCGAGGGCACTGTGATCCTGGTCATCGCGGAACAGAAGGACGGCAAGCTCAATCGCGCCAGCTGGGAGGCCATTGCCGCCGCCCAGCAGCTCTCCGCCGGCAGCGTGCCCGTGAAGGTGGCGGTGTTTGGTGACGGTGTAAGCGGCGTGGCCGGCGAGCTCGCGGCGGCCGCCGTGGCCGAGGTGCTGACCGTGGACCAGCCGGTCCTGGGCCGCTACACGGCCGACGCATTCGTGCACGCGGCCGCGGCTCTGGTCGCGTCGCAGGCGCCCGCGCACGTCCTGCTGGCGCACACCTACCAGACGCGCGACTTCGCGCCGGTACTGGCGGCTCGCCTCGACCGCGCTCTTGTCACCGACGTCATCGCCATCAAGTCGGCTGGCGGCCAGGCCGCCTTTGCCCGCCCGATGTTCCAGGGCAAGCTCGTCGCCGACGTGGCACTCGAGGGGCCGGCGCCGCACCTGGTGACGGTCCAGATTGGCGCGTTCCGTGCCGATGCCGTGCAAAAGGGCAGCGCGGCCGCGCCGGTGTCGGCCGCGGCGGTGACCGTGGATCCGTCCGTGGTGCGCCAGGCGCCCGAGGCGCCCTTCCAGGAAGCCAAGCAGGCCGTGGACTTGTCGCAGGCCGAGCGCATCGTCGCGGTGGGGCGCGGGATCAAGGCCGAGGAAAACATCGCGATGGCGCGGCAACTCGCCGAGGCGTTTGGCGCCGAACTGGCCGCCTCTCGGCCCATCTGCGACAATGGCTGGCTGCCGATGGAGCGCCAGATCGGCAGCTCGGGCCAGACGGTCGCGCCGAAGCTGTACGTGGCACTCGGCATCTCGGGGGCCATCCAGCACCTCGTCGGCATGAAGGGCTCCCGGACCATTGTCGCCATCAACAAGGACGCCGAGGCGCCGATTTTCGAGATCGCAGACTACGGCATTGCCGGTGACCTGTTCGAGGTGGCCCCGGCGCTGATAGAAGAGCTGAAGAAGTCGTCTTGAGGTCTTGAAGTCTCGTGGTCTTGAGGTTCAAGACCCCAAGACCCCCACAAGACCCCAAGACCCCAGGACCTCAGGACCTCCCATGGACCGAGAAACCCTTGAAGTCGATGTCCTGATTGTCGGCGGCGGGCCCGGCGGGCTCTCGGCAGCGCTGCGCCTGGCCCAGCTTCAGAAGCAGAAGGGCGGCGAGCCGCTCTCCGTCGCCGTGATCGAGAAGGCGCGGGAAGCCGGCGCGCACCAGCTGTCGGGCGCGCTGCTCGACCCTTCGGCGCTTCGCGATCTCGTGCCGGACTTCCGGGCGAAAGGGGCACCTCTCGCCACCGAAGTCACCGGGGACAACATCTACTTCCTGACGCCGAGGAAGAAGCTGCGGCTGCCCCTCACCCCGCCGCCGTTCCGGAACCACGGCAACTACATTATCTCGCTCAGCCATTTCACGAAGTGGCTCGCGGCGCAGGTGGAAGCCGAGGGCATCGATCTCTTCTGGGGCTTCGCAGGTCAGTCGGTGCTCTTCGATGGCCAGCGTGTCGTGGGCGTCCGCACGGGCGATCGCGGCGTCGGGAAGGACGGGCGGCCGCGCGGCATGTTCGAGCCCGGAGCCGACATCCGGGCGAAGGTGACGATCTTCGCCGACGGCGTGCGCGGGCACCTCACGAAGGAGCTGATGCGCACGCTCCAGCTCGGAAACCACTTCCACCCCGCGCAGTTCGCCATCGGCCTGAAGGAGCTGTGGGACATCCCGAAGGAACGCCTGGCGCCTGGCACCGTGATCCACACCCTGGGCTACCCGCTGCGGCAGGAAGAGTTCGGCGGCAGCTGGCTCTACGCGATGCCGGACGGGAAGCTGTCCATCGGCTTCGTCGTGGGCCTCGACTACAAGGACCCGCTGCTCGATCCGCACGCGGCCTTCCAGCGCTTCAAGCTGCACCCGTTCGTCTCGGGCATTCTCGAGGGCGGGCAGATGATCCGCTATGGCGCCAAAGCGCTGCCGGAGGGAGGCTGGAACACGCAGCCGCGGCTCGTCATGGACGGCGGCCTCATCGTGGGCGACGCCGCGAACTTCGTCAACTCGATGCGGCTGAAGGGCATCCACCTGGCGATGCGCAGCGGCATGCTGGCCGCCGAGGCCGCCTTCGACGCGGTGCGGGGCGGCGATACCTCGGCCCACGCCCTGCAGCGCTACAAGACGCTCGTGGACGAGAGCGCCATCAAGGCGGAACTCTATCCCGTGCGGAACGTGCACCAGGCCTTTGGCCCGGGACTGTATGCCGGCAGCGCCTTCGCCGGGTTCGCCATGCTCACCAATGGGCGGCTCGCGGGACGCGACTTCCATGGGCACCTGGGCCACACCAGGATGCGGACGCTGGACACCTACTACGGGATGGACAAGCGCGACATCCTGACGGGCTCGAATGCTGTGGTGCCGGACCGGAGGATCACCTTCGACAAGCTCACCAGCGTGCACTACTCGGGCACGCACCACGAGGAAGACCAGCCGGTGCACCTGCTGGTGCACACCGAGGTGTGTCACTCGATCTGCGGCGAGGAGTACGGGCACCCCTGCGTGCGGTTCTGCCCGGCGGGCGTCTACGAGATGGTGGACAACGGAAGGGGCGGGCGGCGCCTGCAGATCAACGCGTCGAACTGCGTGCACTGCAAGACCTGCGACATCATGGACCCCTACGGCGTGATCACCTGGGTTGCGCCGGAAGGCGGCGAGGGGCCGCAGTACGACGGGATGTGAGGGCGCGGCGGCCGCGGATCAGGCCGTGGCCTCGTCGCGCAGGCGCACGGGCGATTCTTCTTCGACCAGGCGCCGCAGGTACTGGCCGTACTGGTTGGACGCCATGCTGCGCGCCGACCGAAGGACGTCCTCGGCGCTGATGTAGCCCATGCGGTAGGCCACCTCTTCCGGGCAGGCCACCTTGAGCCCCTGCCGCTCCTCGATGGCCTGGATGAACATGGAAGCCTGGAGCAGCGCGTCGTGCGCGCCGGTATCGAGCCAGGCGATGCCGCGGCCCAGCAGCTCCACACGCAGCAGGCCGCGCCGCAGGTATTCGCGGTTGACGTCGGTGATCTCGAGCTCCCCGCGGGCCGACGGCTTCAGGGCCGCGGCGATGTCGAGGACCTCGTTGTCGTAGAAGTACAACCCGGTCACCGCCCACGGCGAGCGCGGCTCCCTGGGCTTCTCCTCGAGTGACAGGGCCCGCCCGGTCGCGTCGAACTCGACCACGCCGTAGCGCTCGGGATCCTTCACGCGGTACGCGAAGACGGTGGCGCCCTGCTGGCGCGCCGCGGCCTGGCTGACGATGTCGGGGAGCCCGTGGCCGTAGAAGATGTTGTCGCCGAGCGCCAGCGCCGCGGCGTCGTCGCCGACGAAATCGCGGCCGATGATGAACGCCTGGGCGAGCCCGCCCGGATGCGGCTGGGCCGCGTATGCGAGATTGAGGCCGAACTGGCGGCCATCGCCCAGCACCCGCTGGAAGCTGGCCTGATCCTGCGGGGTTGTGATGACCAGGATGTCCCGGAGCCCCGCCAGCATCAGCGTGGTCAGCGGGTAGTAGATCATTGGCTTGTCGTACACCGGCATCAGCTGCTTGCTGACCGCGAGGGTGAGCGGGTGCAGGCGCGTGCCCGCGCCACCGGCCAGGATGATGCCTTTCATCACCTGCAATTCTAGCCGATTGGCCCGATCCCGCCGGACAAGGGCGGACACGGTCTGTGGTGTAATTCAGGCGGGTGGCACACGAGGAGCATCGAGCGGCCGCGGCCCCGGCCTGGCAGTTGTCGTGGCGGAAGCGGGCGGCAGTGGCGGCCATCGCGGCCCTGGCCACGCCGATCCTGCAGCTGTTGAGCGCCACGTGGCGCTGGCGCGTCGAAGGGGAGGAGCGGATCCGTGAGGCCGAGCGCGCCGGTGGGCACGGCATCCACGCGTTCTGGCATGGCCGCATCCTGCACGGCACGGCTCATTTCTGCCAGCGCGGCATCATCGTCATCACGAGCGAGAACTTCGATGGCGAGTGGATTGCGCGCATCATCCGCCGGTTCGGCTTCGGTACGGCGCGGGGATCCACCTCGCGGGGGGCGCGCAAGGCGCTGCTGCAGCTGGTGCGCGACGCGCGGGCGCACCCGACGGCGTTCACCGTGGACGGCCCCCGCGGCCCGGCGCGGGTGGCGCAGCCCGGCGCGGTCTGGCTGTCGAAGGCCACCGGGAACCCCGTGATCCCGTTCCACGCCGAGGCGGCGCGGCACTGGTCGCTGCGCAGCTGGGATCGCACCCAGATCCCGAAGCCCTTCACCACGGTTGCCCTCGTCATCGGTGAGCCGTTCGTCGTGCCGCGCGATGCCGACGACGAAGCCCTGGAGCGGTTCCGGCAGCGCCTGGAAGGCGAGCTGGGTGTCGCCGAGGCGCGGTGCCACGAGCTCCTCGGACGCGGAGGCCCAGGGACTCAGATGGATGAAGATGGACGCATCCATCTGGACTCGTCGCAACGCGATCGCCATCGATGCTGACCGTCATCTCATCCCCTCGATTCGCCGATCACCTGACGCCTCCCGGTCATCCCGAGCGGCCGGAGCGGGCCATGGCCATGGCCGCGGTCGTGGAGCAGTTTCGCGTCGCTGGCGGCTGCGTGGTCGAGCCACGCCCGGCCGCCGATGAGGACCTGCTGCGCGTGCACACGCAGGGGCACGTGGATGCCATGCGCGGGACGCGCGGGCGGGCGGTGATGCTCGATGCCGATACGTTCACCTCGCCCGAGTCGGAGCAGGTGGCCCGCCTGGCGGCCGGGGCCGTGCTGACGGCGGTGGACACGGTGCTGGACGGACCGGCCGGTTCGCGTGCCGTGGCCGTCGTGCGTCCCCCGGGACACCACGCCGAGGCGACACGCGCGATGGGGTTCTGCCTCTACAACAACGTGGCGATCGGGGCCGCACATGCACGTGCGCGCGGAGTCGCGCGCGTGGCCATCGTGGACTACGACGTGCACCATGGCAACGGGACGCAGTGGATGTTCTACGAGGACCCGACGGTCCTGTACATCTCGTCGCACCAGTTCCCGTACTACCCGGGAACCGGGGCGGCTGACGAGACCGGGCGGGGCGCGGGCCTCGGCTTCACGTTGAACCTGCCGCTGGAAGCCGGATCCGGGGACTGCGACGTCATCCCCAGGTACGAGCGCGAGGCCCTGCCGAAGCTGGGGTGGTTCAAGCCTGGCCTGCTCCTGGTGTCCGCGGGCTTCGACGCGCACGAGCGCGACCCGCTCGCCGGCTGCCGTATGACGACCGCCGGCTACCGGCAGTTGACCGACCTGCTGGTCAACGCGGCAGACCGACTGTGCGAGGGGCGGGTCGTGTTGGTGACGGAGGGCGGCTACGACCTCGCGGCCCTCGCCGAGTGCCTCGACGCGGTCCTCGACGCCTGCCGGTAGTCGACACGGCCTTGCAGTATCCTTAAAGGATCATTCATCCCGAGAGACGAGACGTGTCCGACTACCATCCGCAGGATCTCGACCGCAAGTGGCAGGCCCGCTGGGCCGAGACCCGGGCGTTCGAGGTCACCGAAGACCCCGCCAGGCCCAAGTTCTACTGCCTCGAGATGTTCGCGTACCCGTCCGGGCACGCGCACGTCGGGCACGTGCGGAACTACATCATCGGCGACGTGGTGGCCCGGCTGAAGCGCCTGCAGGGCTTCAACGTGCTGCACCCGTTCGGGTGGGACGCCTTTGGCCTGCCGGCCGAGAACGCGGCCATCAAGAGCGGGATCCATCCAGAGGCCTCCACGCTCGGGAACATCGCCCACATGAAGGGGCAGTTGCAGCGGCTGGGCATCAGCTACGCGTGGGAGCGCGAGCTGGCGACCTGCCTGCCCGACTATTACCGCTGGAACCAGTGGCTGTTCACGCGGATGTTCGAGCGCGGCCTGGCCTATCGACGCCGCTCGACCGTGAACTGGTGCCCGGTGGACAACACCGTCCTCGCCAACGAGCAGGTGGTCGAGGGCGCGTGCTGGCGGTGCGGCACGCCGGTGGAGCAGAAGGACCTGGAGCAGTGGTTCTTCCGCATCACGGCTTACGCGGACGACCTGCTCACCAGCGCCGACACGCTGTCGCAGTGGCCCGAGAAGGTCCTGACGATGCAGCGGAACTGGATCGGCCGGTCGGAGGGCGCGCGCGTGAGCTTCCCGCTGGCGGACCGTGCCGGCGGCATCGATGTCTTCACCACCCGCATCGATACCATCTACGGCTCCACCTTCGTGCTGCTGGGCCCGGAGCATCCGCTGGTGGCGCCCTTCGCCGATGCCTCGGACGATCCCGTGCGGTTTCGCGAGCAGGTGGCCCGCTTCCGCGGTCAGGACCGCTCCGCGCGCATCAGCGGCGAGGTGGAGAAGGAGGGGTTCTTCACCGGGCAGTTCGCGGTCAACCCGTTCACCAACGACCGCGTGCCGGTCTGGGTGGCCAACTTCGTGCTCGGGGAGTACGGCACCGGCGCGGTGATGGGCGTGCCGTTCGGCGACCAGCGCGACTTCGAGTTCGCGCGCAAGTACAACCTGCCCATCGTGGCGGTCATCAGGCCCGTGGACGGCGAGATTCCCGACGTGAACCAGATGACGGAGTCGCGACCCGAGGAAGGCGTCCTGGTGAACTCGGGGCCGTACAACGGCCTGCTGTCGGCCGAGGCGCGCCGCCGCCTGACGGCCGAGGCCGAGGCGCGGGGCATCGGCGAGGGCACCGTGCAGTTCCGGCTGAAGGACTGGGGCATCTCGCGCCAGCGCTACTGGGGCACCCCGATCCCGATGATCCACTGCCCATCCTGCGGCGTGGTGCCCGTGCCGGACGACCAGCTGCCGGTGACTCTGCCCAAAGTCGCGCAGTTCACCGGGCGCGGCGATTCCCCGCTGGCCAGCATCCCGGAGTTCGTGAACGTCAACTGCCCCAGGTGTGGTGGCGCCGCCCGGCGCGAGACGGACACGATGGACACCTTCGTGGACTCCTCGTGGTACTTCTACCGCTTTGCCGACGCGCACAACGACCGGCTGCCGTTCGACCCGAAGAAGGTGGCGTACTGGTGCCCGGTGGACTTCTACAGCGGCGGGGTGGAGCACGCCATTCTCCACCTGATCTACTCGCGGTTCTTCGCTCGCGTGTTCCGGGACCTGGGCATGGTGGACCACAGCGAGCCGTTCACCCATCTGCTGACGCAGGGCATGGTGCTGAAGGACGGCGCCGTGATGTCCAAGTCGAAGGGCAACGTCGTGGATCCGGACACGATGCTGCAGAAGGTGGGTGCCGACGCGCTGCGCTTGTACGTCATGTTCGTGGCGCCGCCGGAGAAGGAAGTGGAATGGACCGACGCGGGCCTCGAGGGCAGCTACCGCTGGCTGGCCCGCGTATGGCGGCTGGCCGAGCAGTGGCGGAGAGAAGCCAGCGGGAGGCGACCGATCGATCACGCGGCGCTGTCAGCCGACGAGCGCGCGATTCGGCGCAAGACGCACGACACCATCCGGCGCGTCACCCAGGACATCGACGTCCGCAAGCAGATGAACACGGCGGTGTCGGCGATGATGGAGCTGGTGAACGACCTCTACACGTTCACGGACAGGGGCACGCATACCGCGCAGGCGCCCCTGGTCGTGCGCGAGGCCATCGAGGCGCTCATCGTGATGGTGTCGCCGTTTGCGCCGCACACCGCGGAGGAGCTGTGGGCGCGCTACGGTCACGAGGGCGGACTGGCCGCAGCGGCCTGGCCCGTGTACGATCCGGAGATAGCCAGGGCGGAGGAGGTCGTCATCCCCGTCCAGGTGAACGGCAAGGTCCGGGGGCGGATCTCCGCCGCCCCTGATGCGGGCGAGGCCGAGCTCCAGGCGCTGGCGCTGGCCGATCGATCGGTGCAGGCACACACGCAGGGAAAGGAAGTCACCAAGGTGGTGGTGGCGAAGGGACGCCTGGTGTCGATCGTCGTCAGGTAGGCGGGTTGGCGGGTTCTTGGGTTCTCAGGTTCTCGGGTTCTCGGGTTCTCAGGTTCTCGGGTTCTCAGGTTCTCAGGTTCGGGGGGGCGGCGCAATGCGGAAGTTGAACAGGCGCGAGGTGCTGGCGCTGCTGCCGGCGCTTGGGGCGGTGGGGTGCGGGTACACCCTGGCCGGCCGGGGCTCGTTCCTGCCGTCGTACATCCGCGCCATCGGCATCCCGGCCTTCGGCAACACGACGCCGTACCAGACCGTGGAGCAGGTGTTCACCGAGAAGGTGCGCATCGAGTTCCAGAGCCGCGGCCAGTACTCGGTGGTGCCCGCCGACACCGGCGTGGACGGAGTGGTCAGGGGAACGATCAGCGGCATCTCGGCCGCGCCAGTCGGCTTCACCGACGCCCAGCTCGCGCGGCGCTTCCGGTTCACCATCGTCGTCGGGGTCTCGTTCGAGGACGTGAAGCAGCAGAAGGTGCTGTGGGAGAACCCCGCGCTGAACTTCTCGGATGAATACGAGCTGGCGAGTGCCTCGAGCATCGGCCTCGACGCTTCGGCGTTCCTGGGCCAGGAGCGTGCCGCCATCGACCGGCTGTCGTCGGATTTCGCCCGCTCGGTCGTGAGCGCCATTCTGGAGGCCTTCTGACAGTCCGCCGGCCCGCGAGCTCGTCCTCCACGCCATGAAGCCCGTCGAAGTCCGCGCCCAGATCGCGGCCGGTCAGACCGGGCCGCTCTATCTCCTGGAGGGCGACGACCTGCAGTCGCGCCACGATCTGGCCAGCGAGTTCGCGGCGCTGGTGGAGGAGGGCCTGCAGGCCTTCAATGTCGAGAGCTTCTACGCGAACGAGGCCGCCTCGGCCGGCGCGCGAGACCAGATGATCGGCGCCATTCTCGCCACAGCGCGGACGCTGCCGATGATGGCGCCCCGGCGCGTCGTCGTGATTCACGAGGCCGAGCGCCTGATCTCCCCCAAGCGGTCGAAGGAGGAGGAGGCTACAGAGCAGCCCGCGCTCGAGGCGGCACCGGGCGGGCGGAAGCGTCGTGTGCCGGCCACCTCTCCGGTCGAGGAGCTCGAGGCCTACCTCGAAGCGCCCGAGCCGATGACGACGCTGGTCTTCGTGGCCGGCCCGCTCGACGGCAACCGGCGACTGGTCAGGCTCCTGCGCAAGCGGGCGGCCGTGGTGGACTGCGGCTCGCTCGAGAGCTCGCAGGAGGCGGGGGCCTGGATCCGGAAACGGCTGGAGAAGGACGAGCTGTCGATCGAGCCGAAGGCGCTGGCCCTGCTGCTCGAAGCGACCGGCCTGGGCCTGGGCCGCATCCGCGCCGAGGTCGAGAAGCTCGTGCTCTACGCGGCGGGTGAGTCCGCCGTGACCGAGCGGCACGTGAGGGATCTGGTGATGCCGCAGTCCGAGCCTGGCGAGGGGCCCGCGGTGGGCATGGCCATCCGTGACGGCGATGCCCGCCGGGCGCTTCAGGAGCTGGCGGCGCTCCTGGACGCGGGCGTCGTGCCGCAGCCCATCCTGGGACAGATTCGCTGGGGGGCCGGCCAGCTGCGTCCGGCCGAGCGCGTGAAGCGCGCCCTCGACCTGGTGCTCGATATCGATCTGAAGATGAAGACGTCCGCGGGCAATGCCCGGCACCTGCTGGAGCGGCTCGTCGTCGAGCTCTGCGGACGCGAGCGGCGGGCCTGACGCCCGCCACGCGGCGGCGTTAGTGGGAGAGGCGGGCCACCAGACGGGACTTGTACCGGGCGGCGGTATTGCGGTGGATGATGCCCTTGGTCGCCATCTTGTCCACGAGCGACTGCGTGCCCTTCAGCAGTGTCTTCGCGGTGTCGATGTCCTTGGCGTCCAGCGCTTTACGGATGGCCTTCAGGCCGGTGCGCAGCTTCGAGCGCAGGGCCCGGTTGTGCTCGCGCCGCTTGATGTTCTGCCGGTTGGCCTTGACGGCCGACTTCGTTCGCTTTGCCACGTTCTAGGACCTCGGTGTCAATGGGGTAAGAAACACTCAAGAGTAACACGAGGCGCGCCTGGTCCCCAAGCCCCAGGGAGTCGCCGACCCCCCAGCCGGGCACCGATTCCTGGGCCGCGTCCCAAGTCCCAAGTCCCAAGTCCCAAGTCCCAAGTCCCAGGACCCAAGACCCAAGGCCCAAGACCCAAGGCCCAAGACCCAAGACTACTGCCGCGTTCTCGCCACGGGCTCCGCGGCGACTCCCTCCGGGGGCTTGTTGGAGTACCGGGTGACGG
Source organism: Vicinamibacterales bacterium (assembly GCA_050249615.1). Taxonomy (GTDB): domain Bacteria; phylum Acidobacteriota; class Vicinamibacteria; order Vicinamibacterales; family UBA2999; genus VFZN01. Next base: position 27,180 of record JBFWQE010000005.1, on the reverse strand, counting down.
GCTGGCCGTTCACCAGCTCCATCCACTTGTAGATGGTGGTGTCCGGTTTGACGGGAGGCGTGGGCCCCGAGACCTTCTGGACCTTCTTCACGTAGGCCTGTGTCTCGCGGTAGGGCGGCACGGCGCCGTATTTCGCGACGCTGCCAGGTCCCGCATTGTAGGCCGCGAGGGCAAGCTCGACGTTGCTGTCGTATAGATCCAGGAGCTGGCGCAGGTAGGCCACGCCCCCGCGGATGTTGTCCTCGGGGTGGAACGGGTTCGAGACACCGAGCTCGCGGGCCGTGGTCGGCATCAGCTGCATCAGGCCCATTGCGCCTTTCGACGAAACTGCATAGGGGTTATAGGCCGACTCCACCTGGATCACCGCCCGCACGAGATCGGGCGAGACCCCCTGCGCGGTGGCCTGTTCCTCGATGACCTCTTCGATCTCCGGGGGACGGCCCGCGCCAGTGACCGGCGTGGTGGCGCGCACCGCGGGTGCCCTGGGCACGGTGTAGGTGGTCATCTCGCCCGCATCGGCGCGCGGGCGGTCCGAGACGACGAGCAGACCCTCCGCGTCGCGCCAGGAATAGATCTGGGCGGACGCCGGGGCCACTGTGGCGGCGAGCATGACGAGGACAGCGACGAGGATGCGCACGCGGGTTCGGCCTGTAGTATCGGCTCGACGTCAGGCTCCCAGCAGGCGCTTGATCACCTCCGGGGCGGCCGCGAGCATCGCATCGACCCGTGCAGGATCTTTGCCACCAGCCTCTGCGAAATCTGGCCGTCCACCGCCGCCTCCGCCGACCATCGGCGCAAGTTCCTTGACGATCTGTCCCGCTTTGATACGTGCGGTTACATTTCCGGTCACGCTCGCCACCATCGCCACCTTGCCCTCGGCGGTCGGGCCGGCCAGGAAGACGATGCCGGTCGTGAGGGTGGACTTGATCTGATCCGCAATGGAGCGGAGCAGGTCCTTGCTGGCCTCGTCCACCCGGCGCGCGACCAGCGTGACGTCCCCGATGCTGACGCGCTCGCCCTCGGCGCCGGCGCCGCCGGCGGCGGCTCGGGCGAGCTTGCGGTCACGGTCCTTGACGGCCTTCTCGAGCGCCTGCACGCGGGCCTCGAGCCGTGCCAGCACCTGGTCGCTGTCGGCGTTGAGGTAGCTCCGGACCCTTTCAAACTCCTGCAGCCTCGGGCGCACGTAAGCCAGGGCACCCAATCCCGTCAGGGCCTCGATGCGCCGCACGCCGGCGGCGACCCCGGATTCCTCGGTGACGACGAAGGCGCCGATGTCCCCCGTGGCGCGCACGTGGGTGCCTCCACAGAGCTCGGTGCTGAAGTGACCGTCGCCGATGGACACGACGCGGACCTTGTCGCCGTACTTCTCGCCGAAGAGGGCCATGGCGCCCGCCGCGATGGCCTCCTGCGTGTCTCGCACGGCCGTGGTCACCGCCTCGTTCCGCAGGATGGCCTCGTTGACGATCTGCTCGATGCGCCGCAGCTCGTCGGCCGTGACGGCGCTGAAGTGCACGAAGTCGAATCGCAGGCGATCCGGGGCGACGAGCGACCCGGCCTGCTTCACGTGCGGTCCCAGCACCTGGCGGAGGGCCGCATGGAGCAGGTGCGTGGCGGTGTGATTGCGACGCGTGGCGTCGCGCAGCGGCACGTCCACCTGTGCGGTCACGAGAGCCCGGGGCCTGATCTCCGCGTGCGTGCTCTCGACGCGATGCGCCCTCGGGAGCCCCGGCCCGAGGCGCACGACGCCGCCGACGCGCGAGCGTCCCGCCGGGGTCTCGATCCACCCCTGGTCGGACACCTGGCCGCCCGCCTCCACGTAGAAGGGCGTGCGGGCCAGGACGGCCCATCCGCCGGCGCCGGCCGGCAAGGCCTCGACCTGCTGCTTGCGGTCGTCGAACACGGCCAGGACCGGGACTCCCTGCAGGCGGGTGCTGGTGTAGCCCTCGAACACGTCTCCGGCCTCGGCCAGGGCCGCGCGCGCCTCGTCCGACAGGAATCGGAACTCCTCGCCCCTCTTTCCCTCGAAGCCGCTCTTCGCGCGGGCCTTCTCGCGCTGCGCCTCCATCTCCCGATCGAAGCCCTCGGCGTCGAACCGCAGGCCCTGGTTCGACGCCAGGTCCTCGATGAAGTCGCGGGGCAGGCCGTAGGTGTCGTACAGCTTGAACGCCTCGTCGCCGGGCAGCACGCGCGCGCCGGCGGCGGCGCGCTCCAGCGCCTCTTCGAGCCGCGGCAGCCCGCTGGTGAGCACCGCGTCGAAGCGCTCTTCCTCGGCCCGCACCACCTGCACGATGGCGTCGCGGCCGGCTCTGAGCTCCGGATAGGCGTCGCCCATCTCGGCGACCAGCACGTCCACCAGCGCGTGCAGGAACGGCTCGTGCAGCCCGAGCTTGCGGCCATGGCGCATCGCCCTGCGCATGATCTTGCGGAGCACATAGCCGCGCCACTCGTTCGACGGCACGACGCCGTCGGCGATGAGGAACGTCATCGCGCGCAGGTGGTCGGCCACCACGCGCATCGAGACGTCGGCGGGTTCCATGGAGCGCCCGTACGGGCGGCCCGCGAGCCGGGCCGTGGCCGCCAGCACGGGGGTGAAGAGCGGCGTGTCGTAGTTCGAGAGCGTCCCCTGCATCACCGCCGAGATGCGCTCGAGGCCCATGCCCGTGTCGATGGAGGGCGCGGGCAAGGCGGCCAGCGCGCCCGTCTCGTCGCGCTCGAACTCCATGAACACGTTGTTCCAGATCTCGACGAAGCGCTCGCTGCCGCCCTCGACATCCTCGATGAACCGGCCGGTGCCCGGCACCCCGGGTCCGCGGTCGTAGTAGATCTCGGAACAGCGCCCGCAGGGGCCGGTGTCGCCCATGGCCCAGAAGTTGTCGGCCATGCCGAGCTCGCCCACATGGTCGGCCGGCAGGAACTCCCGCCACCGCGCGTAGGCCTCGTCATCGCGCGGGATGCCGGGCTCACCCTTGAAGACCGTGGCGTAGAGTCGGGAGGGATCCAGCCCCCACTCCTTCGTCAGCAGCGTCCAGGCCAGCTCGATGGCGTCGTGCTTGAAGTAGTCGCCGAACGAGAAGTTGCCGAGCATCTCGAAGAACGTGTGGTGGCGCAGCGAGGGGCCGACGTTGTCGAGGTCGTTGTGCTTGCCGCTGACGCGCATGCACTTCTGCGAGGTGGCGGCGCGCGTGTAGTCGCGCTTCTCGCGGCCCAGGAAGACGTCCTTGAACTGGTTCATCCCGGCGTTGGTGAACAGCAGCGTGGGGTCGTCGCCGGGCACCAGCGGCGAGCTGGGGACGATGCGGTGGCCGTGACGTTCGAAATACTTCAGGAAGGACGCGCGGATGTCGTTCGGGTGCACTTCGATATTTTAGTCGGGAGTGGGGAGTGGGGAGTCGAGAGAACCCGAGAACCCGAGAACCTGAGAACCCGAGAACCCGAGAACCCGAGACCCCGAGAACCTTGAAGCTCACGCCCTGACCTTCTTCAACACGTCCCCCAGCGAGAAGCCCTGGCCTACGAGTCCCCGCACGAGGCGGGCGCGGGCCCTGTCGTCCAGGTCGGCGAGGGCCCGGCCTCGCAGGCGGCGGTCGAGCGCGGCGTCGAGAAGCGCGGAGGCGTCCACCTCGTCGAAGGTGTCCGCTACCGCCTGCTGCACGATCTCCGGAGCCAGGCCCATGGCCTGCAGGCGCTGGCGCACGCGCGCGGGACCCCGCCGACGGACGGCCGCTTCCAGTCGGGCCGCGGCCCGGGCCACGCGCCCGTCGTCCAGCGTGCGGTCCTGTTTCAGGCGACCGAGGGCGTGTTCGATGGCGTCCGGATCACAGCCGCGGCGGGCGAGCCTTGCGCGGAGCTGGGCTTCCGAGAGCTCGCGCTGGCCGAGCAGCACGAGCGCCGCGGTGTAGGCGTCTGGCGGGTCGCTACTTCCCGAATCGCGTGATCTCGGAGTCCGTCGCACTGGCGGTCGGCCTTCCGAAGAGCGCGCTGGCCATCTGGTCCCGCGCCTGGTCCGACGTGGTGGAGATGCCCTGGACGCGCAGCTTGAACTCGTCCACGTTGGAGGCCCAGCGGAGCGCCTCGTCGTAGGTGATGAGCCCCTGGGAGTAGAGGCTGAAGATCGACTGGTCGAACGTCTGCATCCCGTACTGGGAGGTGCCCTGGGCGATGGCGCCCTGGATGAGGTGGGTCTTCTCCTTGTCGATGATGCAGTCCTTGATGAAGGGCGTGGCGATGAGCACCTCCATCGCGGGGACTCGGCCGTTGCCGTCGGCGCGCGGGATGAGGCGCATGGCCACGGCGGCCTTCAGCACGACGGCCAGCTGCAGGCGCACCTGCTTCTGCTGGTGCGGCGGGAAGACCGAGATGATGCGGTTGATGGTCTCGGTAGCGTCCAGGGTGTGGAGGGTCGAGAAGACCAGGTGGCCCGTCTCCGCGGCGTGCAGCGCCGTCTCGATGGTCTCCATGTCGCGCATTTCGCCGACCAGCACGACGTCGGGATCCTGGCGCAGCGCGCTGCGGAGCGCGTAGGCGAACGAGCGCGTGTCCACGCCGATCTCGCGCTGCGTGATGATGGCCTCGTTGTCCTTGTGCAGGTATTCGATCGGGTCCTCGATGGTGATGACGTGGGACGATCGCGTGTTGTTGATGTGGTCGATCATCGCCGCGAGGGTGGTGCTCTTGCCGCTGCCCGTGGTGCCGGTCACGAGCACGAGGCCGCGCTCCTCCTCCGCGATCTTCTTGAGGACGGGCGGCAGGTCCAGCTCGTCGATCGACTTCACCTTGAAGGGAATGACGCGGAGGACCATGCCGATGGTGCCGCGCTGCTGGAAGACGTTGCAGCGGAAGCGCCCCAGGCCGGGCACGCTGTAGGCCAGGTCGATCTCCTGCGCATCCTTGAACCGCTGGCGCTGGGTGGCCGACATGATGGAGGCCGCCATCTCCACGAGGTCCTCGTGGTCCAGCTTCTTCTCGTCGGTGACGCGGATGAGCCGCCCATGGACGCGGGCCATGGGATAGGTGCCGACCTTCAGGTGCAGGTCCGAGGCCCCGCGCTCGACGGCGAGTTTCAGCAGATCGTTGACATGCATGACCGGGCCATGATGATGGAGAAGGGTGCGGGGTGCAAGGGTGCAAAACCCGCGCCGGGCCGCGCGCGGCGGCGTCCAGGTGCAGGGGTGCGCAGGCCTGCGCCGGGATGAGCGGAGGCCGGAGGGGCCCGATCTCCGAACCCTGATCAGCGGGAGACGGTTGCGGGCACCGGCGTCAGCCAGGCGTGCGTGTCCGGGACGTCCCCCTTGATGATGCCGAAGAACCGCTCCTGCAGGGCGGCGGTCACCGGGCCGCGCCGGCCCGCTCCGACGGCAATCCGGTCGATGGAACGCACGGGCGTCACCTCCACTGCGGTGCCGCAGAAGAATGCCTCGTCCGCCATGTAGAGGAACTCGCGCGGAATCGGCGTCTCGCGCACCTCGTATCCCAGGTCCCGCGCCATGACGATGACGCTGTCGCGGGTGATTCCCTGCAGGATGGACGAGCTGATGGCCGGTGTGTAGATCACCTCGTCCCTCACCAGGAAGAGGTTCTGCCCGCTGCCCTCGCTCACCATCCCGCTCTCGTCGAGGGCAATTGCCTCGCCGTAGCCGTCGAGCGATGCCTGCATCTTGATGAGCGCCGAGTTCGCATAGTTGGCCGAGGCCTTGGCCATCGCCGGCAGCGTATTGGGCGCCAGGCGCGTCCACGAGCTGACGCCGACGTCGATCCCCTTCTCGAGCCCCTCGGCGCCGAACATCGCGCTCCATTCCCAGACGATGATGGTCGCGTCCACGGGGCAGGGGCGGGGATCCAGGCCCAGCTGCTCGACTCCCCGATAAACCAGCGGACGGATGTAGCAGGACGGGAACCCGTTGGCCTGCACCGTCTCGATGACGGCTGCTGTCATCACCTCCAGGGACCAGCGCGGCTCCATCCGGTAGACGCGGCACGAGTCGTACAGGCGCCGCATGTGCTCGGGGAGCCGGTAGATGGCGCTCCCATGCTTCGTCCCGTACGCCCGGATGCCCTCGAAGATGCCTGTGCCGTAGTGGAGCGCGTGCGCGGCGACGTGCACCGTGGCGTCCTTCCAGGCCACGAGGGCGCCGTTCATCCACACCTTGCCGCTGTCGTCGAAGGCCATGAGAGGATTATCGCTCAGCGGGGTGGGCTACTGGCGCTCCCTGCAGAACGGACAGGCTTCGGCCCGGGCGGGCAGCGCCTTGCCGCAGTTCCAGCAGAACCGCGCCTGTGGGGCCTCGCGGGCCCGCAGCCGCGCCTGGATGTCCTGCATGGGATCGCCGCCGGCGGCCGCGGCGACGGCAGCGGGGCGCCATGGCCGCCGCGGGGCGATCTCGGCGCGGGCCGAGAGCACCGCGTCGAGCAGCTCGCCAGCCCGCTGGTAGCGCTCGGTGATCTCGGGCGCCATCGCCTTCGTCACGATGTCGGCGATGCTCTTCGGGAGCTTCGGGTTCCGCACGCGGGGCGGCGTGGTCAGCTCGCCGCGCATCAGGCGCTCGAGGTCCGACGGAGCCGGGGTGTCGTAGGGGAGCGTCCCGGTGAGCATCTGGTACATCGTCACGCCGAGCGAGTAGATGTCGGAGGCGAAGACGGCCTTGCCCTGGAACTGCTCGGGGGCCATGTAGGGCGGGCTGCCGATGACCGTGGTCCCGTGGGCCGCGATCTCCAGGAAGCGCGACGTGCCGAAGTCGGCCACCTTCAGCATGCCGTGCTCGGTGACCAGCACGTTGCCCGGGCGCAGGTCGCGATGGATGATGCCCTGCTTCTGGGCATGATCCACGGCGTTGCAGATCTGGCACGTGTAGTCGAGCGCCCGCGTCAGGTCCAGCGCGCCTTCGCGCTCGATGATGACCTCCAGCGTCTCGCCAGGCACGTACTCCATGACGATGAAGAACACATCGTCCTGCTTCTCGGCGGTGAGGACCGTCACGACGTTGGGATGGCTCAGCGAGGCCAGGAGGCGCGGCTCGCGCAGCAGCTCGGCGAAGTCCATGTTCTGGCGGTGCGGCACCTTGAGGGCGACCTTCTTGTCGATCCAGGTGTCTTCCGCGAGGTAGACGGCGCCGAAGCCGCCGCTGCCGAGCGTCGAGATGATGCGGTACTTCCCAATCGTCTGGCCGCGAAAGAACATCGAAGGAAGTATACAGGTCCCTGTCCATTGATGATTGATGATTGGTGATTGGGCGATTCATCGGGCGATTGGTGAGTGCGGCATTGGTGCATTTGGATTGCGGCATTGCGGGATTGGGGCTGGGCGCATTGGGGCACTGGGGCATCGAGTCGCGGCGCACAGATAGAATGGGCGCGTGCGCCCGCGGTTCTACCTGCCCGGCCTCGACGAAGGAGGGTCGGGCACGCTCACCGGAGACGAGGCGGCCCACCTGACGCGTGTGTTGCGGCTGGGAGTCGGCGACGACATCGACGTCTTCGACGGCGCCGGCCGAATGTTCCACGCGCGTGTGGAGGACGTGGCCGGTGGGCACGTGCGGGTGCGTGCGGTTGGTCCCGCGCCCTCCGCGCCGGAGGCGGCACTCCGCGTGACCCTCGTGATGGCCGTGCTCAAGGGCGACAAGATGGACGACGTCGTGCGTGACGCCACGATGATGGGCGTCGTCGCCCTGCAGCCGATCGTCACGGCGCGCAGCGAGGTTCGGCTCGCGGCCCTCGCGCGGGCCCACCGGATGGAGCGGTGGAAGAGGATCGCGATCTCCTCCGCGAAGCAGTGCGGTCGGGCGACGGTGCCCGACGTGCGGCCACCCGTGGAGCTGAGAACCTGGATTGTCGAGTCTGCCGACCGCACGGATGGTGGCCGATCTCGCCCGGAGAGCGACGCGGTCATCGTGCTGCAGGAACCGTCCCTGGGCGTCACCGCAGCCCTGGGCGATGTGCCCCGTGCGCCCGGTGTGCAGTTGGCGGTCGGGCCAGAAGGGGGCTGGGCGGAGGACGAACGCGCCGCCTTCGAAGCGGCACGCTTTCGTGCCGTGTCGCTCGGCGGACGCACGCTGCGTGCCGACGTGGCGCCGGTGGTCGCCATGGCCGCGCTCTTCGAGGCGTGGCAGGGGTGGTAGAGGCTTACGGGTTCATGGTTCTGGGTTCGAAGTTCGAGTTCGGGCCTGCGGGGCTGGGGTGCAACGGGCGAGGGCGAGGAGGCGGTGATGGCGAGAGCCGTGTTGGCAATGGTGATCCTGGCGTGCGCGTTCATGCGGCCTGTCGCGGCACAGGATCCCGTCGCGACGTTCTCGATTCTCGGCTACGACCCGGCGACGGGTGAGGTGGGCGGGGCCGTGCAGTCTCGCGTGTTCAGCGTGGGGAACGGCGTGCTCTGGGCCGAGGCGGGCGTGGGCGCAGCCGCGACGCAGGCCATCGTCGATGTCAGCTACGGGCCGAAAGCCATCGACCTCCTGCGCGCCGGCATGAGGCCGGACGCGATCATCAAGGCCATCTGGGACAGCGACCCCGATCCGGCACCCGATCGCTGGACGAAGCAGGGGCGACAGTTCGCCGTCATCGATCAGCAGGGCCGAACCGCTGCTTTCACCGGGCCGAAGGCCACGCCGTGGGCGGGGCACAAGCAGGGGAAGTACTCGACCGCGCAGGGCAACATCCTGGCGGGGGAGGCCGTCGTCGGCGACATGATCTCGGCCTTCGAGCAGACGGCCGGCCATCTGTCGGTCCGCCTCACCGCAGCGCTCGAGGCCGGCCAGAAGGCCGGGGGCGATACGCGTGGCATGCAGTCCGCCGCCATCCTCATCGTGGGCAAGGGCCAGGGCGTGTGGCTCAACAACGACGTCGTGATGCGGCTGCAGGTGGACGACAGCCCCGAGCCCATCAAGGAGCTGAGGCGGCTGGTGGATGCGTGGAACGAACGCCGGGCCAAGGGGCAGCAGCGAGCCGTCGGCAGATGAGAGAACCCGAGAACCCGAGAACCTGAGAACCTGAGAACCCGAGAACCTGAGAACCCGAGAAGCTCCGACCTATGCAAGCCTGACGGCCACCCAGCTGCCTTCCTCGAGCCGCGCGACCTGCCGCAGCGGTGCGAAGGCAGCCAGCACGTCGTCCGCCTCGGACTCGTCGAACCCACTGATCACCAGCGTGCCTCCCGGCCGCTTCAGGCCCATCAGTGAGGCGGCGGTCGTGCGGAGCATGCCGCCGGTGAGGTTGGCCAGCACGATGTCCGCGGGTCGCGGCGGGCTGGATCGGAAGTCCCCCACCTCGAACCGGATGACCGGCGGCAGCGGGTTACGCCCTGCGCTCGAGCGTGCGGAGTCGATGGCGTCCCGATCCACGTCGAGGCCCTCGACGTCCGACGCTCCGCCGAGCGCGGCGGCCATGGCAAGCACGCCCGACCCGGTCCCGAGGTCCAGGACGCGCCGGCCGCGCAGGTCGATCTCCGAGAGCAGCCTGAGGCACAGGCGGGTGGTCGGGTGATGGCCCGTGCCGAACCCCATGGACGGCTCGATGACAATGACGGTGGCACCGGGCGGGGGAGCCGTCGGAATGTCCCACGGAGGGGCGACGATGAACCGGCCCGCGGTCACTGCCGTCAGGGACGCCTGCGACCGCGCCGCCCAGTCCTCATCTGGAACGTCGATGGCGGTCAGCCGGAGCTGCGGATAGGCGGCACCGACCGCCGCCGCGGCACGATCGCGCACACCGGCGCTCGAGAAGAACACGCGCCAGCGCAGGGGCGTCGGCGGCGGATCGGGGATCGGCGGGAACGTCGGGTCCCAGAGCCCGCCGGGCGGCAGCGGGCGCTCCGCCAGATCCTCGATGGCCTGTGGCGAGAAGTCGTCCAGCAGCGCCGCCACCAGGTCCTCGCCGTCCGGCGGGTCATCGATCGCCGGCGCCTCGACGACCAGGGCGGGCCAGAGGCGGCTCACCGTGCCCTAACCGAAGATTTTCCCGAAGATGCCGCGATCCTCCGCGTCATCCTCGCGGCGCCTGGGTTCGAACTTCTGGGCGGGCAGCGTCTCGGCCAGCTGCTCGAGGAGCTTGCGCTGCTCGCGGGTGAGCTTCTTCGGCGTGACGGCCTGGACGGTGACGAGCAGGTCTCCCTTGCCGCGGCCGCCGACGTCGGGCATGCCCTTGCTCTTCAGCCGGAAGGTGGCGCCGGTCTGCGTGCCTTCGGGGACCCTGAGGGTCTCTTCTCCATCGATGCCGGGTACCGTGATGTCGCCGCCGAGCGCCAGCGTGGTGAAGGTCAGCGGGATCTCGCAGTGCAGGTCGTTGCCGTCGCGCTGGAAGAACTCGTGGTCGAGCACGTGGACGACCACGTAGAGGTCGCCGGGAGGCCCGCCCTGGGTGCCGGCTTCGCCCTCGCCGGTCAGGCGGAGGCGCTGGCCGGTGGCGATGCCCGCGGGAATCTTGACGGTGAGCTTTCGCTGCTGCTCGATGGCGCCCTGCCCGTGGCAGGCGACGCAGGGCTTGGCGATCACCCTGCCGGTGCCGCGGCACTGGCCGCACGTGCGCGCGACGGTGAAGAAGCCCTGCTGATAGCGCAGCTGGCCGGAGCCGCGGCACTGGGAGCAGGCCGTGGGCGCGCTGCCGGGCGCGGCGCCCGAGCCCTTGCAGGTGTCGCACGTCTCGTGTCGCGGAATCTGAATCGTCGTCTCGGCGCCCCTGGCGGACTGCTCGAAGGCGATCTCCATGTCGTAGCGCAGGTCGGCGCCGCGCTGCGGCCCGCCGCGCCGCCGGCCGCCGCCGAAGATGTCGCCGAAGCCGAAGATGTCGCCCAACCCGCCGAAGATGTCCTGGAAATCGGCGAAGATGGTCGGGTCCACCCCGCCGGGGCCGCCGGCGCCCGACACGCCGGCGTGGCCGAACCGGTCGTAGCGCGCGCGCTTCTCGGAATCGGCGAGCACCGCGTAGGCCTCGGCCGCCTCCTTGAAACGCTCCTCGGCGGCCTTGTCGCCGGGATTGCGATCGGGGTGGTACTTGAGCGCCAGCTTGCGGTAGGCGCTCTTGATGTCCTGCTCGCTGGCGGTGCGCGCGACCCCGAGGACGTCGTAGAAATCCCGCTTGCTCACGATGCCCTGGCGACCTTGACGAGCGAGGGCCGAAGCAGGCGCTCGCCGAGCATGTAGCCCTTCCGCAGCTCCTCCACCACCTCGCCTTCGCGCGCGCCCTCGACGGCCTCGTAGGCGACCGCCTGGTGCAGGTGCGGATCGAAGTCGGTGCCCAGCGCCTCGATGGGCGTCACGCCACGCTTGCGCACCAGATCGGCGAGGGCGCGGTGGATGAGCTCGACGCCCGCCTTGTACGGCTGCGCTGCGGCGGGCGCCTCGGCAGACAGCGCCCGATCGAAGTCGTCCATCACGGCCAGCAGGTCGCCCAGCACCTCGGCCGCGGCCCACTCGGTGAAGTCCTTGCGCTCGCGCTCGATCCGCTTGCGGTAGTTGTCGAACTCCGCGCTCTTGCGCAGGAGCCGGTCGTAGAAGTCGTCGCGCTCCTTCTGGAGCTGCTCGAGCGCTGGGCCGGCCCCGGAGGAGTCGGGGGCTGCCGTGGAAGCCGCTGCCCCGGGGCTGGCTGCGGGGGCCACGCCCGTGGCCTCGGTCGGATTCTGCGGGTCACTCATGATGCAACGTCAACACCCTACTCTACATCCTTGAGCACTCGGGCAACCGCCAGTGCGGCGACGTCCACCGCGGCGATGGCTCGGGAGTACTTCATCCGCGTCGGTCCAATCACGCCCACCGTCCCCGTGGCCCGCCCATCGAAATAGGTCGAGGCAATCAGGCTGAACGGGCGCAGCTCGGGGTCGCTGTGCTCGGCGCCGATCACGACGGTCAGGCCCGGGCCGTCGATGTACTCGTTGAGGAGCCGGACGAGGCGCTGCTTCTCCTCGACCATGCGCAGGAGCGCGCCGAGCGTGGTGGCCGAGATACCGCTGGCCCGCACCACCTGCTCGAGCAGCGCCGAGGCGCCCTCGATGTAGACCGCTGTCGGCCCCTGCATCTGGTCCAGCGTCTGGCTCGCCAGGCGCAGCGCGAGGCCCAGCAGCTGGTCGTACAGCGTCCGCTCCTCGCGCAGCCGCTCGCGGACGCCGTTCCGGACCTCCTCGAGCGTGCGGCCGGCGAACTCGGAGTTGAGGAAGTTGGCCGCCTGGCTCAATTCGGAGTGGCTCACGCCCTCGCCGATGTCCACCATCTTCTGGGAGACCTGGTTCCCGCGCGACACCATCACCACCAGGATGCGCGTGCCGCTGAGCGGCACGAACTCGATGCGGTGGAACACCGTGTCCTCATTGGCCGGCGCGATGGCAAAGCCCACGTGGCGCGACGCCTCGGAGAGCACGTGTGAAGTGGAGGAGAGCAGGTCGTCGATGAGCGGGGCGTCGCCGGCCTCCTGGCGGAGGCGCGCCTCGACCGCCGAGACGTCGCGTGCCGCCCGCCGCCCCTCGAGCAGGAGGTCCACGTAGAAGCGGTAACCCTGATCGGTCGGGACGCGCCCGGCCGATGTGTGCGGCTGCCAGACGTAGCCCATGTCCTCGAGCTGGGCGAGGACGTTCCGGATGGTCGCGGACGACACGTTCAGCCCGGAGCGCCGCATCAGCGTCGCCGACGCGACCGGCTCGCCCGTCTCGATGTACTCACGCACCAGCGTCGCCAGGACGCGGCGGGTGCGGTCGGAAAGGGCTGGAACGCTCATTAGCAGTCTCGCGAGATGACTGCTAACAGTATAGCAGGGGTAGAGGGGCACGGGTGCAGGGTGCAGGCGGTGCAGGGGTGCAGGTGTGCGAGCGGGTGCCCGCCTCGCCGACGCTGGTGAGGACTCTCAACGCCAGCGAAGGCCGGCGCGGGCGGCGAGGGCGTGGGCTTCGGTGCGGGCGGTGGCGGCGATCTCCGCTGGATCCCAGCGCGTGGGGCGGCCCTCGTCCACGAGCACATCCCCGTCCACGATCACCGTGCGGACGTCGGAGGGCGTCGCCGCGTAGACCAGCGTGGCATACGGATCTGGATCCGGCGCGACGTGCGGAGCGCTCCGGCGGACCAGGATGAGGTCGGCATGCTTGCCCGTCTCGACGGTGCCGATTCGGTGCCCGAGCCCGAGGGCCCGCGCGCCTTCTCGCGTGGCCATCGCGAGCGTCTCCCGTGCCGACAGCGAGCCGGGCCCGCGCCGCACGGCCTGCAGGGTTGCGGCCAGGCGCATCTCCTGGAACATGTCGAGCCGGTTGTTGCAGGCGGCGCCGTCGGCGCCGAGCGAGACCGAGATGCCGCGCCGGCGCATCTCGGCCACCGGCGCCAGTCCGGATCCGAGCTTCAGGTTCGATCCAGGGCAGTGCAGCACCTTGACGTCGCCCTCGGCGAGCAGCGCCTGTTCGCCATCGTTCACCCACACGCAGTGCGCGAGGCAGACGTGCGGGGCGGCCAGGCCCGTCGCGGCGAGGTACTCGATGTTCCGCATGCCGGTCCGCTGCAGGACCAGCGCAATCTCGTCGCGGTTCTCAGACGCGTGGCTGTGCACCAGCAGCCCGTGCTCGCGCGAGAGGCGGCTCACCTCCTCGAGCAGCTCCCGCGTGCACGACACCGCGAAGCGCGGCGCCAGCGCGGCGCGCAGTCGGCCCTGGCCTCGGCCGTTCCAGCGCGAGGCCAGCGCGAGGCCTTCGTCGATCGACGCGCGCGTGGCCTCCCGCAACCGCGCGGGCACGCCTTCACCGGCCTCGTCCATCATGCACTTGCCGACCACGGCCCGAAGGCCCGTGGGCTCGAGGGCCTCGAAGACGGCATCGGTGTCGTGGACGGTTTCCATGGTGAGGACCGCCGTCGTGCCGCCCTGGACGAGCTCGGCGGCCGCAAGCGACGCGGCCGCCGCGAGCGAGCGTGGCGTGTGGGCAGCCTCCAGGGGCCACACACGCGCGCGCAGCCAATCGAGCAGCGCCATGTCGTCGGCGTACCCGCGAAAGAGCGTCTGGCACAGGTGGATGTGTGTCTGAACGAAGCCGGGCAGCAGGTAGTCACCGCCGGCGTCGATGGTGGTCGCCCCTGGCGGCGCAGGCACGGGCCCGACGGCCGCGATCCGGCCGTCCTCGATCAGCACGTCGCCCTCGAACTCGTCGAAGGCGTCGTTCATCGTGAGGATCGTGGCGTTGCGGACGAGCAGCGGGAGAGGCACGGCGGGCGGCTAGGGCGCGCCCGGCACGTTCGTCTTCGGCATCCAGCGCAGGGACGCGTCGGCGATGGCCGTGGCCTTGCCACGGCGGACGGCCACGAGTTCGGCCGCGATGCTGACCGCGATCTCCTGAGGGGTGACGGCGCCGATGTCGAGGCCGATCGGCGCATGGACGCGCGAGAGCTGCTCCAGCGTGGCGCGGCCCTCGCTGAGCAGCTGGTCGTAGATCCGTGCCACCTTGGCGCGGCTGCCGATGAGGCCCAGGTAGCGCAGGTCACGCGGCGCCAGCGCCTCCAGCGCATCGAGGTCGTGGCGATGGCCGCGCGTGACGACGACGGCGTAGGCAGAGGCGGGCAGTGTGGTCTGGGCCAGCCAGCTCGGGATGTCCTCGACCACGACTGAGGCCGCGAACGGGAACCGCTCGCGGTTCGCAAACGCGGCACGGTCGTCCACGATGTGCAACTCGAAGCCCGCTTCCGAAGCGATGCGCGCCAGGTAATAGCCGACGTGCCCTGCGCCGAAGACATAGAGAGCGGGGGGGGCCTCGAGCGGCTCGATGAAGACCGTCATCTGCCCGCCGCAGACGAGGCCGGTCTCCTCGGCGAAGTCGTCGTTGAGGTCGTACTTCGCCGTGATGGGCCTCCGGTGGCGGAGCGCCTCCCGAGCCTTGCCGAGCGCGTCGTGCTCGTAACACCCGCCGCCAATCGTGCCGACCGTGCGGCCGTCGGCGAACACGAGCATCTTGGCGCCCACGCGCTGCGGGGTGGAGCCGTTCGACGAGACGATCGTGACGAGCGCGACTTCCTCGCCCTTGGTGAGCGCCTCGCCGATGGCCGCGAAGATCTCGTGGTTCACAGGGGGATTATAGCCGGGTGCGAGCAGGTGCGGGCGGGTGCGGGCCGGTGCGAGCCCAGGGCGCGCCTACCAGCTGTGCAGCAGGCAGACCTCCAGCGGCTCGGTGCCGGTGAGGAATGCCTCACTGGTCACCCTTGGGCAGGTCGGGGTGGCCAGCTTGCCGGTGTCACGGTCGATCTCGACGAAGCTCACCCCGTCAGGGGCCTCGAAGGGGACGTTCGAGTGGCCCGCCAGCGCCTTCATCATGAACGAGGTCCAGATGGGCACGGCGGCCTGCGTGCCGCTGAGGCCGAGGGGCTGGTTGTCGTCGTAGCCGACCCAGACCACGGCCAGCAGCTCCGGAGTGAAGCCGACGAACCACGCGTCGCGCAGATCGTTGGTGGTGCCCGACTTTCCCGCCGCGTCGAGCGCGAAGCCCGCCGCCCTGGCGCCAGCACCGGTCCCCTCGTTGATGACGCTCCGCATCATGTGGGTCACCAGGAAGCTCGTCGCCGGCCGCGCCACGGCTTCGCCCTGCTCCTCGGGCGGCGCCAGGGTCTGCTCGCCGCTCGTCACCCGTGTGATGGTCCGGAGCGGCACGGTGACCCCGCCGTTGGCGAACAGGGTGTAGGCCCTAGCCACCTCGAGCGGCGTCAGCTCGAAGACCCCCAGCGAGATGGACGGATAGCCCTTCAAGTCCGCCGGGCCCAGCTTCGTGCGCCGCCAGAGCGCGGCGACGCGGTCGAAGCCCACCTGCTCGGCCACTCGGATGGTGGCGATGTTGCGCGACAGCGCGAGCGCCCGCCGCAGGGTGATGTGGCCGTCGTAGGAGTCCTCGTAGTTCTTCGGCGCCCACTCCTGCTCGTCATAGGTCCACGCCGTCGGCTCGTCCCACACCATCGTCGCGGGCGTGAGGTCCGCCCGGGCTTCGTCGGCCGCCCGCTCGAAGGCCGCCAGGTAGACGAAGGGCTTGAATGTGGAGCCCGGCTGCCGCCGGGCGTGGACCGCCCGGTTGAATTGCGACTGGTTGTAGGATCGGCCGCCCACCAGCGCGAGAATCTCGCCGGAACGGGGATCCACGGCCACCAGCGCGGCCTGCGCCCGGCGGTCCTGATGGCGCCGGCGACGGGCGAGCGTTTCGTCCACGCGGGCGAGCCCCTCGCGCACGGCATCCTGCGCGGCACGCTGCAGGTTGAGGTCCAGCGTCGTGTAGATCTCCAGCGGCGCCTGCCGGGCTGTCAGACCGGGGAACGCCTCGTCCAGGGCCTGACCCATGTAGTCCACGAAGTAGGGCGCCTCGTTGTCCAGCGCGCGTGCGACCACGCTGATGGGCTCCGAGGCGGCCCGGGTGGCGGCATCGGGACTGATGTAGTCGGCGTCCGCCATCGCGCGCAGGACGACGTTCCGGCGCTCGCGGGCGCGATCGAGGCTCGTGAACGGCGAGTGGTTGTAGGGCGACTGGATGACGCCGGCGATGAGCGCCGCCTCGGCGACCGAGAGGTTCGTGACCTCCTTGCCGAAGAACATCCGCGCCGCTTCGGCCACGCCGTGCAGCGCGAACGACCCGCGGTGTCCCAGGTAGACGTCGTTCAGGTAGAGCTCGAGGATCTCGTCCTTGGTGGCCTTCGTCTCGAGGATGATGGCCATGAACTGCTCGAGGAGCTTGCGGCGGATCGAGCGCTGGCGCGTCTGCTGCTCCTCGGCCATCTCCTCGGTGAGGAAGAAGTTGCGGGCGAGCTGCTGCGTGATCGTGCTGGCGCCGACGAGGTAGGAACGGCTGCCGGACAGGTTGGTGAGCAGCGCGCCGACGATGCGGATGGGATCCACGCCGGGGTGGTAGTAGAACCGGCGGTCCTCGATCGCCAGCACGGCCTGCTGCATGCGGGGCGGGATGGCCTCGAGCGCGACGCGGCGCCGCTTCTCGCGCGGGCCCGTGATGAGGCCGCTCAGCAGCGGGGGATCGAGCGCCACACGCGGCTCGTTCCTGCCGGCGATCGCGATGCGCGCCACCCGCGTCGGCGGCGGGGCCTTTTCTCGCGCCGTTCGTGCCGGAGGCTCCGTGAACGAGACGACCACGGGGCGCCCCGCGTGCTCGCCGCCCCGCGGGATGAAGGCCACGGTCCGCCCATCCACGGCGAACTCGCCGGGCTGCTCCGCGCGCCCTTTCTGCGCGTAGCCGACGTCGTTCAGCCGCGCCACGAGCTCGCCCTGGCCAATCACCTGGCCTGTGTTGAAGGTGAGTGGCCTGGCGAACACGCGCGGAATCACCCGATCGCGCTCGCCGTGCAGGCGCGCCTCGATGATCCGGGAGAACTGGACGTAGTAGTAGCCGACGGCCGCGGACAGGGCGATGGCGGTGGCCGCCACCGCGACGAGGAGCGGTTTCAGCAGGCGGTGACGGCGAAGGAACTTCACCGCGCCTTTCGCGCGGCGGCGGGTGCCGTTGAAGGCCCGGCGTCGAGCGGCCACAGGCTCGTCGCTCCGATCTCAGATGCTCAGCACGTGGTGCTGGCCCATGCCGAGCGGGATGTCCTCGAAGAGGCGTGTGACCAGGGCGGGGCCGTACCGGTTGAGGAACCAGACGAAGCCGATCTCGCGCTCCTGGGGATGTCCCTGGGGGAAGGTGAGCGACTGGGCGCGGTGGAACTGCCGGCGCAGCGTCTCGTCCTTCCGCTTCGCGGCGTGGATGACCTTGTTGTGCAGCGTCTGCATCTCGTGCTGCATCTTGCCGAGCGTGGTGCGCACCGTGCCCTCGAGCGTGGGATCGATCTGCGGCACCACCTTCGCGAGGGCCTCCATCCGCTCGCCGACGAGCGAGGTGACGGAGGCGAGCGCCTGCTCGACGGTCGGCGGCAGCTGCTGCTCGAGCAGCTCGTTGAGCGCCTTCTCGTCCTGCGGCTGCAGCGCGGCCAGGGGCAAGTTGGACTTCGCCAGGAAGCGGAGCGTCGCCGAGTCCACCAGCGTGGCGGTGGCGCGCTGGTACATGAGGGGCATGGCGACGCCGAAGTGGGCGTAGACCTCGCGCAGCTGGCCCAGATAGGCCAGCTCGTTCGGCCCGGCGACGTAGCAGATGGTGGGGAAGACGGCGTCCTGCACTACGGGGCGGAGCAGCACGTTCGGGCTGAAGTGCTCGGGCGACTGCTCGGCCTCGCGCGCGAGCTCGGCGATGGTCATCGTCCGCTCGCCGATCGTGACGTGGCCGTCGGCGGCCTTCACCGCTTCCCGGCTGGAGGCGAGGTGGAACAGCGAGATGGCGCCCTCGTGGGGCGTGACCTGGGAGTGATAGCCTCGGGCGACGAGCGCGTGGCCCGCCCGGCTTGCCAGCTCGGCGGTGGTGCCGGGTTGCGCGATCTCCGTGGTGAAGATGCGACGCGCGAGCGGCTTGGCCGCCGGATCGGCCGAGTCGTACACCACCAGGCCGTGCGGGCCCAGCACGGTCTCGAGCCAGCACCCGAATGACTCCGCCATGCCGCGCCCGGGCTGATACGCGCGCCGCAGGCCGTCCATGACCTCCGCGCGGAACTCCGTCTCGGGCAATGTCGCGGCCAGTTCGTCGAGGGCGGGAAGAATCCCGTCGGTGAGGGTCAACCGTGCGATGGGGCGCTCGCCGGCGCCCGGCAGGTCTTCGAGGCGGATGGTGTGCGGGGTCAGCTCGGTGTCGAGCACCGTACACCCCGACACCTCGAGCCAGTCGTGATCCTCTGCGTCGATCCAGAACACCGGCACGACCGGCACGCCGTGCTCGCGCTCCACCTGCGCTGCGAGCTTCATGGCGGTAAGCGCCTTCAGCAGGGTGAAGAGCGGCCCGCCGAAGAGGCCCGCCTGTTGACCGGTGATGACCACGCGCGTCGACGGGGCGGCGAGGCGGGCCGCCGCCGCGCGGGACTCGGGCGGCGCCTGCCGGCGCGCCTGCTGGTCCGCGATGACGCGCGCCAGCTCCTCGGGATGTCTCGGCGTGGACTGCGAGCGGCGAATCGTGTCGGCCCACGCGGCCGAGCTGGCGGGGTCGCCCGCGAAGAACGGCTCGACCCGCGCGTACTGGAACGCGTAGTCCGCCGCCAGGCGCCGAATCCAGGGGAACTGTCGGATGTCGACGGCCAGGGCAGCGGCGGTCGAGGGTGAGGTCGCGTCGGCAGGCACCGTCGCGTACTGTTGCAGAGCGTCGGCAAGCATGTCAACTCCGCGTGGTAAGATCGCGGGTCAACACGTGACCGGGGAAGGCTCGCTGTTCGACGTCCCACCCGCGGCGATCGGCCGCTTCCGTGTCCTGCACCAAGTCGGAGCTGGCACGTGCGGCCCCGTTTTTCGCGCGACCGACCCCGAGTTCGACCGCGCGGTCGCCATCAAGCTCTTCTCGCTGAACTTCACGCCCGAGCGCGCCGCGACGGTATCGGCTCGACTCGAGGATCTCGTGACCGACACACCACCGCTGGCCGCTGCCGTGTCGCCGCTCGCAGCCGGCCTCCACGCGCACACGCCGTACCTCGTCACGTCGTTCGCTCCGGGGGATTCGCTCGATGCGGCGCTCCGGCAGTTCGGTCCCGCGGCGGTGGAGGATCTCGTGCCGCGGCTCCGCGCCCTGGCGGCGGCGATGGACGCGGCGGCGGCACGCGGCCTCCTGCACGGGGCGCTGCACCCGCGCGACGTGATCGTCTCGGAGCACGACACGGTCGTGACCGGCCTCGGCGTGTGGCCGATTCTCCTCGAGGCGGGCGTGCGCCTCCCCGCGCGGCGCCCCTACCGGGCGCCCGAGCTCACCGACGCGTCCGTGTCGGCTGCCGGGGATCAGTTCGCCCTCGCGGCTCTCGCGTACGAGTGGATGACGGGCCGCCGGGTGCCTGCCCTGTTCGCGCCCGCGGACATGGCGCCCCTGCCGGGGGCCGACCGCGACCGCATGGCGAAGGTGTTCGCGCAGGCGCTGAGCACGGCGCCGGACGATCGCTACCCGACGTGCGCCGAGTTCGTCGCGGCAGTCGCGGACGTCGCCGCCGACGCCGACGTCCTCCCGCCGCCGTCCGGCCGACGTCGGCGCTCCCGGGCGGCCGCGCCGTCGCTCTCGCTGGAGGAGTTCCCCGTCCGACCCGGGACCGGCGTTCTGCCGCTCGAGCCGGCCGGCGGTGATGTTGCGCAATCCGGCGAGATCCCGGACCTGCAGCCCGAGCTGAACGACGCGAGCCCGGATGTCGCGCAGGCGCTCGATGACGATCGGCTTGGCCCCGCTGACGTGCCGTTGCCGGACGAGTTCCCGGCGCCGCCGGTTTCCGTGTCCGCTGACCACGATCTGCCGATGCGGCCTTCCGATGCCCCGAGACTGGCCGCGGCGGAGCTGCCGCCGGCAGCCGCCGGTCCGGGCAAGGCGAGCTTGGCGGCAATGGCGCTGATGGGGCTGGCCCTGGGCGTGGGCATTGGGTACCTCGTGTGGGGGCGCGAGAGGCCCGTTGAAAGCGCCACCGCCGCGACGGTGGCGGTGCCACCTGACGGGCAGCCAGGCACCCTGCCGGCGCCGCCTGCTGCCACGGTGTCGCCGCCAGCGGAGGCACCCTCGCCGCAAACCGGGGCGATCACGCCCGGGCCTTCGAGCGCCGCGAGCCGTACTGCGCCCGCCGACACCGCGTCGGCGCCGATGGTCGCGGCGAAGACGCCGGCGCCATCGCGCCCGGCCGCGCCGGCGCCGCCCCCCGGCCGGTTGCTCGTGCGGTCGATGCCGGCCGGCGCCACGGTGTTCGTGGACGACGAGCGCAAGGGCGTGACGCCGGCGACGCTGAGGGATCTCGCGCTCGGCACGCGGCGCGTGCGCGTGCAGCGTGACGGGTATGCCGCGGAGACGCTCCAGGTGACGTTGACGCGCGAGCGACCGTCGCGCACGGTGGACGTCCGGATGCGGCGTCCGACGGTGGCCCCGGCCCCCGCGGCCACGCCACCTGCCGCGAAAACGGGTACGCTCTTGATCGAGTCGCGCCCCTCGGGCGCAACAGCGCTCGTCAACGGTCGGTCGGTCGGCGTCACGCCGGTGACCATCGAGGACCTCGCACCCGGGGCATACACCGTGCAGATGCAGCTGGCCGGGTTCCGGCCGTTCACGACCACAGTGCGCGTGGTCGCCGGCACGCAGGTGCGCGCGGCCGGTTCGTTGACAGGCGCACAGGAGCCGAAATGATCGCAGTCCTCGCCTTGGAAGATGGCACATGGTACCGCGGGATGTCCGCGGGCGCTCCTGGTGAAACGTCGGGTGAAGTGGTGTTCAACACCAGCATGACCGGCTACCAGGAGGTGCTCACCGACCCGTCGTATGCGGGCCAGATCGTCACGATGACCGCGCCGCAGATTGGCAACTATGGCGTGTCGGCCGCCGATCAGGAGTCGGATGCGCCCAAGGTGGCGGGCTTCGTGATGCGCGATGCGTCGCCCATTTCGTCCAACTGGCGCGCGCAGGACACGCTCCGCGACTACCTCGTCCAGCACGGCATCGTGGCCATTGGCGACATCGACACCAGGGCGCTCACCCGGAAGTTGCGCTCCGGCGGCGTCATGCGTGGCGTCATCGCCACCGGCTCGGTGGACCCGGAGGCGCTGGTCGAGCGGGCGCGGGCCATCCCGCCCATGGAAGGCAGCGACCTGGTGAAGACGGTGACGTGCGCCGAGCCGTACGACTTCACGACGACGCTGGCCGACGCGGTGACCGAGGCGACCTTCGGCGTCGCGCCGCTCAAGCGCGCATCGAAGCCGCTGAGAGTGGCGGCGTACGACTACGGCATGAAGCTCAACATCCTGCGCCGCCTCGTCGCGCACGGCTGCGAGGTGCGCGTGTTTCCCGCGACGACGCCGGCCTCGGAGGTGCTGGCCTGGCAGCCGGACGGCGTCTTCCTGAGCAACGGCCCCGGGGATCCGGCGGCGGTGACCTATGCCGTGGACAACATCCGCACGCTGGTGGATACCGGCGTGCCGATGTTCGGCATCTGCCTGGGCCACCAGCTGCTGGCGCTGGCGCTGGGCGCGAAGACCTACAAGCTGAAATTCGGGCACCGCGGCGCGAACCACCCGGTGAAGCAGCTCGACTCGGGCGCCATCGAGATCACCTCGCAGAACCACGGCTTCGCCGTGGATCCGGAGTCGCTGCCCGAGACGGCGCGGGTGACGCACCTGAACCTCTACGACGGCACCGTGGAGGGGCTGCGGCACGTGGGCAAGCCCGTCTACTCGGTGCAGTACCACCCCGAGGCGTCGCCCGGGCCGCACGATGCCGACTACCTGTTCACGCAGTTCATCGAAGAAATGGAACGACGGTAAACGATGCCGAGACGAACGGACATTCACCGGGTGCTGGTGATCGGGTCGGGCCCGATCGTGATCGGGCAGGCGTGCGAGTTCGACTACTCGGGCACGCAGGCCCTCAAGGCGCTGAAAAGCGAGGGGCTCGAGGTGGTGCTGGTGAACAGCAATCCGGCCACCATCATGACCGACCCCGAGCTGGCGGATCGCACCTACGTGGAGCCGCTGACGGCCGACGCGCTCGAGAAGGTGATCGAGCGGGAACGCCCCGACGCGCTGCTGCCGACCGTGGGCGGCCAGACCGCGCTCAACCTGGCCGTGCAGCTCGATGAGCTGGGCGTGCTGAAGAAGTACAACGTCGCGCTCATCGGCGCGCAGATCCCCGCCATCAAGGTGGCCGAGGACCGCCTGCTCTTCAAGAACGCCATGAAGGAGATTGGCGTGGACATGCCGAGGAGCGGCGTCGTGAAGAGCCTGGACGAGGCGCTGACGCTCGTCGAGGACACGGGCTTCCCGGCCATCATCCGGCCGTCGTTCACGATGGGCGGTGTCGGCGGCGGCATCGCGTACAACCTCGAGGAGTTCAAGGAGATCTGCTCGCGCGGGCTCAGCCTGAGCCCCGTGCACGAGGTGCTGGTCGAGGAGTCGGTCATCGGCTGGAAGGAGTTCGAGCTCGAGGTGATGCGCGACGGCGCCGACAACTTCGTCGTCATCTGCTCGATCGAGAACGTGGACCCGATGGGTGTGCACACGGGCGACAGCATCACCGTCGCGCCGGCCCTGACGCTCACCGACAAGGAGTACCAGCGGATGCGCGACGCCGCGCGCCGCATCATCCGCCGCGTCGGCGTCGAGACCGGCGGGTCGAACATCCAGTTCGCGGTGAACCCCGCGGACGGGCGCATGACCGTCATCGAGATGAACCCACGGGTGTCGCGCTCGTCGGCCCTCGCCTCGAAGGCCACCGGGTTCCCCATCGCGAAGATCGCCGCCAAGCTCGCGCTTGGCTATCACCTCGACGAGATTCCCAACGACATTACCCGCCTGACCCCGGCCTCGTTCGAGCCGACCATCGACTACGTGGTGGTGAAGGTCCCGCGCTGGAACTTCGAGAAGTTCCCGCAGGCCGACCGCACCCTGACGACGCAGATGAAGTCGGTGGGCGAAGTGATGGCCATCGGCCGCACGTTCAAGGAAGCCTTCCTGAAGGGCATCCGCTCGCTGGAGATGGGGAAGGAGGGCCTGCTGTTCCGTCGCCCGGACCCGCCGGACGACCGCGCGGGTACCGAAGAGGAGCAGGAGGAGGAGGATGCCCTGCTCAGGCGCCGCCTCGTGGTGCCGACCGACCGGCGGATGTGGGCGCTCTTCCGCGCGCTCGACAAGGGCTGGAGCGTCGAGCGCCTCCACGAGCTCACCAAGATCGACCCGTGGTTCCTGGACCAGTTCGCGTCGCTGGTGGAACTGCGGCGCACGGCCGAGATGATCGGCCTGCGCGACATGTCCCACGACCTGATGCGCGCCCTGAAGCGCGCCGGGTTCGGCGACCAGGAACTGGCCCACATCCTCGGCGCCGACGCGTCGGCCATCCGCGAGCGGCGCATCGAGATGGGCCTCGTCCCCGCCTTCAAGCGCATCGACACCTGCGCGGCGGAGTTCGAGTCGTTCACACCCTACATGTACAGCTCCTTCGAGGAGTCGTGCGAGGCCGACCCGTCCGGCAAGCCGAAGGTCATCATTCTCGGCAGCGGCCCGAACCGCATCGGCCAGGGCATCGAGTTCGACTACTGCTGCTGCCACGCGGTGTTCGGCTTCCACAAGGAGTCGTTCGAGACCATCATGGTCAACTGCAACCCCGAGACCGTGTCCACCGACTACGACACGGCCGATCGGCTGTACTTCGAGCCGCTGACGTTCGAGGACGTCATGGCCATCATCGAGCGCGAGCGGCAGGGCAATCCCGACGTCGCCTGCGTGGTGCAGTTCGGCGGCCAGACGCCGCTGAAGCTGGCGCTCGGGCTCCAGGAAGCCGGGGTGAAGATCCTCGGCACGTCGCCGGACTCCATCGACCTGGCGGAGGACCGGCAGCGCTTCGCGCAGCTGCTCTGGGACCTCGGGATCCCGCAGCCGGCCAGCGGCACGGCGACGTCCAAGGCCGAGGCCCGCGAGGTCGCCTCACGAGTGGGCTTCCCGGTGGTCGTCCGGCCCTCGTACGTGCTCGGTGGCCGCAACATGGCGATCGTCTACGACGTGGCGACGCTGGATCGCTACATGGCCACGGCCGTGGACGTATCGCACGACAGGCCGATTCTGATCGACCGCTTCCTCGAGCACGCCAAGGAGATCGACGTGGACTGCGTGGCCGACGCCACCGGTGCCGTCGTCGTCGGCGGCATCATGGAGCACATCGAGGAGGCCGGCATCCACTCGGGCGACAGCTCGTGCGTGGTGCCGCCGCCGTACGTGCCGGAAAAGCACCTCGCGACCATCCGCGACTACTCGCGGCGCATCGCGCGGGCCCTGAAGGTGGTCGGCCTGATGAACACGCAGTACGCCATCAAGGACGACACCGTCTACGTGCTCGAGGTCAACCCGCGTGCCTCGCGCACCGTGCCGTACCTGGCCAAGGCCATGGGCGTGCCGCTGGCGCAGATTGCCGCGCGCGTCATGGCCGGCCGCACGCTGGAGTCGCTCGGCCTGGTCGAGGATCTCGTCCCGACGGGCGTGTTCGTGAAGAGCCCGGTCTTCCCGTTCGTGCGCTTCCCGGGCGTGGACACCATCCTGGGGCCCGAGATGAAGTCCACCGGCGAGGTGATGGGCGGAGCCGGCAGTTTCGGCATGGCCTTCGCCAAGGCGATGCTCGGCGTGGGGCAGCGGCTGCCGGAGTCCGGCGCGGTCTGCGTGAGCGTGAACAACGACGACAAGGCCGAGGTGCTGCCGATTGCCCGCGAGCTGGCGGCGCTCGGCTTCAGCATCGTCGGCACGCGCGGCACGGCCGCGTACCTCCGCGCGCACGGCATCGACGCCTCCGTGGTCTACAAGGTGAACGAAGGCCGGCCGAGCCTGGCCGACGAGATCGTGAACCGCAAGATCGACATGGTGATCAACACGCCGCTCGGACGCGAGTCGTTCTTCGACGACAAGGCCGTGCGCCGCGCCGCCATGATGACCGGCGTGCCCTGCATCACCACCATCACGGGCGCCGCGGCCGCCGTGCAGGCCATCCGCGCGCTGCGCAGCGAGGGTCTCCACGTGCGCGCGCTGCAGGATTACCACTCGGCGGTGAAGGCAGAAACTGCCTAGGGCGGGTCCAGCCCGCGTCTCAGCTTCTGCGACGTTCACGGCGGGTCGGCCCGATTCCGGCCTGATTCCAGGTGTGCCGCGGCTTGCATCCCGCCGTGGCATGCCCCTCTCCGTACCCCTTGCGCTGCTGCTGGCGGCTGGCCTTGCCGCCGGCCTGCACCTCGATCTGTCGCTGGCCCGGCTGCCGTTCCTCGTCATGGCCCTGTCGGTCGCGTCGGCGATCCATGCGCGTGTTCAGGGCCTGCAGGTCATCTCACGGCTGATGTGGGCCGTCGCGGTGACGGCGGGGGCCATGCTTCACGGCATGCACGCGGTAGACCGCGCCGAGCGCGCGCCAATCCGCGCCTGGCTCGAGGCACGACTCGGGCCCGGCGCCCTGGATCCCGTCGCGCCCCGCCTGGAGGAACCCGTTCGCCTGCGCGGATGGCTGACGCGCGACGGCGCCCTCACCGAGGCCGGGGCGCTGCTCCACCTCCGCGTCTCGCAGGTGTCCGTGGGCGGCGCATGGGAGCCGACCGACGGCGGCGTGTCGATCACCGTTGCGGGCACTCAGGCGGCAGGGCACGTGGCAGGATGGCGCGCGGGCCGCGAGGTGGAGCTGCCGGTCCTGCTGCGCCGGCCGGCCCGCTACCTGAACCAGGGCGTACCGGACGGGGAGCGGGCGCTGGCCCTGCGGGGCACGGCGCTCGTGGGCACCGTGAAGAGCGCCGCCCTCGTGGAGGTGCGACGTGCGGGGCGCTGGTGGGACGAACGCGCGGCGGACGTGCGCGCGGCGGTGCGCCAGGCGATGGCGCGGCACCCAGGCTCGCACGATCCCATGTCGGCAGCCATCGGGACGGCCATCCTCATCGGGGATCGCGCAGCGATGTCGCCCGACGTCGTGCGCCGGCTGCAGGAGGCCGGGACGTATCACGTCGTGGCCATCTCGGGCGGCAACATCGCGCTGCTGGCCGGCGCGGTGCTGGCTCTGCTCTGGGCCGCCCGCATCCGATTTGCCGGTGCGGCCGCGGTCGCGATCGTCGTGCTCTCCGCCCACGCGTGGGTGATTGGCGGCGGGGCTTCCGTGGTCCGCGCGACGGTGATGGCCGTCATCTACCTGGGCCTGCGGCTCGTGGATCAGCGCACCGCGCCCATCAACGCCGTGGCCGTGGGCGCGTCGGTGATGCTGCTGGCCAATCCCCTGGAGCTGGTGAACGCGGGCTTCTGGCTCACCTTCGGCGCCACGGCGGCGCTCATCGCGGCGGCGGCGCGCTGGCAGACCCCGACGCCGGCACGCTGGTGGCATGCGGCCGCGGCGATCTGCGTGGGCAGCCTCGCCGTGGAGCTGGTACTCACGCCGGTGTCGGCCTACGTCTTCCAGCGGGTGACGCTCGCCGGGCTGGCGCTGAACCTGGCGGCCGTGCCAGCGATGGCCGTCGTGCAGGCGGCGGCCTCGGTGTGCGTCCTGCTGGACGTTGTCGGCGGAACCCCGGTGGCGGCCTTGTCGGGGAGGGTGACCCATCTGGCCGCGCAGGCGCTGCTCGAGAGCGGGCGGCTCGTGGACTACGTTCCCTGGGCCACGTGGCGCGTGCCATCGCCGCCGCTCCTGCTCGTGGCCGGCTACTACGGGGTCGTCACGCTGTGGTG
>JBFWQE010000004.1:56979-92295 GCA_050249615.1 Vicinamibacterales bacterium | reverse complement strand
CGGCGTCGCCATCCTCATGAGCACCCATACGCTGGAGGTGGCCGAGGAGATGTGCGACGTGGTCAGCATCATCCTCAAGGGGCGCATCATCGCCAGCGGAACGGTGGACGACCTCCGCGCGCTGGCCGGCGGGGCGGACGAGCAGCTGACGCCGGTCTTTCTGAAGCTCACCGGCGGCAGCGGCCTGCAGGAGATAGACGAGGTCATCTGATGGCCGGCCCCGCGCAACACTCCACGCAGGCGTTCCCGTATCTGCTGGTGCCCTCGCTCTGGGCGTCGCGCAACCGCGCGCGCCGACGCGAGCGCGGTGACCTGGCACGCGCCATCGTCTTTGGCGGCATCGCGCTGCTGGTGACGGCATCCATCTTCTACGGGGCGTACTGGCTGACAGTGCAGGTGGGAGGCTATGCCGAGCTTGGCGACTACCTGATCCGCCTCGGACTGTCGTGGCTCTTCCTCACGTTCCTGTCATTTCTCGCCTTCAGCAGCGTGGTGACCTCGCTCTCCACGTTCTTCCTCTCCGACGATCTCCGGCTGCTGATGCCCTCCCCGATTGCGCCGAGGCGCCTGTTCTTCGCTCGCTTCGCGCGCACCATGGGCCAGGCGTCGTGGATGGTGGTCGTCTTCATGACGCCCATCCTGGCCGGCGTGGGCCTGGCGCGCTCGGCGCCGCTCTCGTTCTATCTCGTGGCCGTGTCCACGGTGCTGCCCTTCGTGATGATCCCGGTCGCGTTCGGCTCGATGATCACGCTCGGCCTCGTCAACGTCTTCCCCGCGAAGCGGGCCCGCGACATCCTGATGCTGATGGGGCTCGTCTTCGCCACGAGCATCGTCCTGCTTCTGCGCTTCATCCAGCCGGAACGGCTGCTCCGCGTGGAATCGATGCCCGAGGTCACCGACTTCTTCGCGACGCTGCAGTCCCCCATCACGCCGCTCCTGCCGTCCTTCTGGGCGGGCGAGACGCTCTTCGCCGGCCTCCAGGGCGGCGCGGATCTGCTCCACTTCTCCACTCTCTGGACGACTGCGCTCGCGATGGTCGTCGTGGCAAGCAGTCTCTTCGCACGGTGGCACTTCGCCGGGTACAGCAAGGCGCAGGAGGCGCGCAAGGTTCGCTTCGCACGCTGGCAGTGGGTGGACCGGCTGGCGTCGCTGCTCCCGCTGTCCGTGGTACGGCGGCAGTTGCTGGTGAAGGACCTGAAGGTCTTCCTGCGCGACGTCAGCCAGTGGTCGCAGCTGCTGCTCCTGCTGGCACTCATGCTGGTCTACCTCTACAACTTCCAGGTCCTGGACCTCGAACGCATCCCGACGATGGGCGGCTTCCTGAAGAACGTCTACGCGTTCCTCAACCTCGGGATGGCCGGCTTCGTCATGGCCACGGTCGCCGTGCGCTTCGTATTCCCTATGGTGTCGGCCGAGGGCGCTGCGTTCTGGATCATCCGCACCGCGCCCATCTCGCTCCGTGACTTCCTCTGGTCGAAGTTCTGGACCGGGCTCGTCCCGGTGCTGCTGCTGAGCGAGTCGCTGACAATCGCCGGCAACGCGCTGCTCGGCGTGGACCCCGTGATTGAGCGCATCGCCGCCATCGCCATCGTCTTCATGTCGTTCGCGCTCGTGGGGCTCGCGACGGGCCTCGGCGCACGCTACCCGCGGTTCGCCGCCGACAACCCCAGCCAGGTGGCCGGCTCCTACGGCGGCGTGGCCTTCATGGTCCTCGCCGTCCTCTTCGTCATTGTCGTCATCGTCCTCGTGGGCTGGCCCTCGTCCGTGTATCTCGTGCAGCAGATGAGGCGGACGCCGCTTTCGGGCACGAGGCAGGCCTTGATGGTGGCGAGCTTCGCTGCGGCGGCCGTGATCAGCGTCGCCACGTTCTGGTTCGGTATGCGTACGGGGGTCAAGGCGCTGGAGGACATGGATCGCACACCGTCGTAGAGGTCGCTGAGAGCCGACCCGTCGCCGGCCAGACCGGTCGGTCGGCCGGTCAAACGCGCCTCTGGCATGTACAAGCTCTCGAGCCAACTCGCCTGCATCCGAGAGCTCAAACAGGCCGAGTGGCGGCCGACGGCGCGTTTGTCGGATCACTCACGGCCAACCTCCAACGGTCTGGCCAGCGACGGGTCGGCTCTCAGCGACCTGCAGTAGCGCGACGGATTCAAAGCACAGGGGTTCCCCACGGTTGCCGAGCCGACCCGTCGCCGGCGCGCCGTGCTCGCGCGGGTGCGCCGCGTCGCCCGGCCCACCGGTCGGCCCGCCGGTCACCTGCCCTCCGGCCCCGACAGAGCACTTGGGCGAACTCGCCCTGGATCACGCGGCTCAGACAGCGCCCTGTCTCAGCCTGCGGTCAGGTGTCGGACTCGTGCGTCGGCAGGCCCTCCAACGGTGGGCCGGGCGACGCGGCGCACCCGCGTGAGTATGGAGGCGGGGCACGGAGGGGGGCGGCACGCAGGTTCCTCGCGGTTGCTGAGAGCCGAGCCGATCGCCGGGCCGACCGTTGGAGGTTGGCCGCGAGTGATCCGACAAACACGCCGTAGCGCCCCACTCGGCATGTTTGAGCCGGGCGAAGTCACACGAGTTTGCCCAGGTGCTTTTGCCGCCGCAAAGGCGTGTTTGACCGGCCGACCGACCGGTCGGCCTGGCGACGGGTCGGCTCTCAGCAACCACGAACTAACCCCGTGCTTCGAGCCCCCGGTGCCTTGAACCTCCGCGTTCTATCCGTCGTAGATATATCCACATCGGATATACTGACGACGCCATGCCCCCGACGCCCGCGCCCGAATCGCTCATCCCGCTCCCACCGGCCGTGTTCCACATCCTCCTCTCCTTGGCGGACGAGGACCGCCACGGCTACGCCGTCATCCAGGACGTGGCCTCCCGCACCGGCGGCGAGGTCAAGCTCGGCGCCGGCACGCTCTACCGCTCCATCCAGCGCATGCTCGAGCAGGACCTCATCGTCGAGACCGGATCGCGCCTGGCGCCCGGGACGGACGACGAACGGCGGCGCTACTACCGGATCACCCCATTCGGCCGGAAGGTGGCGCGCGCCGAGGCGGAGCGGCTGGCCAGCCTCGTTCGACTGGCGCGCGCGAGCGGCGTCATTCCCGGAAAGGCCTGACGATGTCCTGGTATCGCGCGTGGCTGAGGCTCTACCCGCTCTCGTTCCGCGCCGAGTACGGCGATGAGATGGCGGCCATCTTCGCCGAGCGGTGGCGCGCCGCGCGAGGCCGGCGGGAGCGCGCGGCTCTCTGGTACGAGGCGCTGCTCGACATCATCTCCTCCGCTCCTGCCGCGCACGCGGACCTGCTGAAGCAGGACGTGCGCACCTCCGCCCGCTCGTTACGCCGGTCTCCTGGATACGCCGTCGCCGCCATCCTGGTCGCCGCCCTCGGTATCGGTGCGACCACCGTCGCCTTCGGGCTCATCGACCACGTGCTCGTGCGTCCGCTCCCGTTCCCGGAGGCCGATCGCCTGGTGAAGCTCTACCAGGATCAATCGTTCCGCGGCTACTCCCGGATCGAGCTGTCGCCGCCCAACTTCCTGGACTGGAAGCGCGAGGCCCGCTCGTTCGAGCGCATGGCGGCTTACACGACCGCATCGGTGAATCTCGTCGGCGAAGGCGAGCCGCTGCGACTGGATGGTGTTGTCGCCACGGGCGATCTTTTCAGCGTCCTGGGCGTTCCGGCGGCACTGGGCCGCGCGTTGACCAGCATGGACGATGCGCGCGAGATGCCCAGGGTGATGGTGCTCAGCCATCGCCTTTGGATGACCCGCTTCGGGGGCAGCCCCGACGTCCTCGGTCGCACCGTCCGTCTCGACGACGAGCCGCACACCATCGTCGGCGTGATGCCACCGCACTTCAATTTCCCCACGAGGGAGGCAGCCTTCTGGGCGCCGAAGCGCTTCACGGACTACGACCTCGAGGATCGGACGAACTGGTATCTCCACGGCGTGGCGCGCCTGAAGGACGATGTCACGCTGGCCCAGGCCCGGGCCGAGATGTCCACCATCGCCGCCCGGCTGGCGGAGACGTATCCGGACGCCAACGCGCGCAATGGCGCCGCGGTGATCCGGCTGCGCGACGAGGTCAACAGGCAGTCGCGCCTCATGCTGTGGGCGCTGGCTGGTGCATCGCTCTGCATGCTGCTCATCGCGTGCACCAACCTCGCCAGCCTGCTTTTGTCCCGCACGCTGGACCGTCATCGCGAGCTGGCCGTCCGCGCCGCGCTCGGTGCCGGGCGCGAGCGCCTGGCGCGACAGATGTTGACGGAGAACTTCGCGCTTGCGGCCGCCGGTGGGCTCGGCGGCATCCTCCTTGCCGTCGTTGGCATGCCCCTGGTTGCCCGGCTCGTGCCGACCACGCTGCCCATTCCGGACGCGCCGGTGCTCGATGCCCGCCTGCTCGCCCTTGCCGTGGCGTTGACGGCGACCACCGCCATCGTCTTCGGCGTCCTGCCCGCAGTGCGGCTGGCCGGCAGCGCCTCGGTTGAGGGCCTCAAGGCCGGAGCGCGCGCCGGCGCCAGCCGCTCGACCGAGCGCCTGCGATCGCTCCTCGTCGTGGGCCAGGTGACCGCCTCGCTCGTGCTGCTGGTCTCGGCGGGGCTCCTCATCCAGGCGCTGTGGCGCGTGCAGGGCGTCGCGCCCGGGTTCGACTCCACCGGTGTTCTCACGATGCGCACGTCGCTGCCGGTGCCCAAGTACGAAGCGACGGCCCGCCGGCAGCAGTTCTACGCACGCGTGCTCGACGAGGTGCGCGCCATGCCCGGCGTGCGACAGGCCGCCTACATCAGCTTCCTCCCCATGGTCATGCGCGGCGGCATCTGGCCGGTCACCGTGGACGGGCAGCCGGAGGATCCCGACAACACGCACACCGCCAGCCTGCGGCTCATCACGCCCGGGTTCTTCGACACGCTTCGAATCCCGGTGCTGATGGGCCGCGACGTCAGGGACAGCGACAATCTCGACGCGCCCCTGGTCGCGGTCGTCAGCCAGTCGTTCGCCCAGCGTCACTGGCCCGGCCAGGATCCGCTGGGACGGCACCTGTCGCTCGCCCGCGGGGATCTCACCGTCATTGGGGTCGTGGGCGACGTGAAGGTCCGCGGGCTCGAGCGGGAGAGCGAGCCGCAGGTCTACCTGTCATCGGCTCAGGTGCCGGATGGTGCGCTGCCGTTCTACGCACCGAAGGACCTGGTCCTCAGGGCAGACGTCACTCTTGAATCACTGGTCCCGGGCATCCGGGCCGCCATCGCGCGCGCCGACTCGGAGGTGCCGGTGTCCGACGTCCGGTCGCTCGCCAGCGTGGTCGACAGCGAGACGGCAGCGCGAGAGGTGCAGGTCCGGGTCCTGGCGGGCTTCGCGGGAATGGCCCTGCTGCTGGCGGCCGTCGGCGTCCACGGGCTCCTGGCGTTCAGCGTCTCCGCCCGTGTGCGCGAGATTGGTGTGCGGCTGGCGCTGGGCGCCACGCGCGCGCGCATCCTGCGGCAGGTGCTGGCGAGGGGCTTCCTGCTGGCCGGCATCGGCGTGGTCGTGGGCACGATGGGCGCGGCCTGGGCAGCCCACGTCCTGGAAGCGCTGCTGTTCGGCGTGAATCCGGGTGACCGCCAGGTCTACGCCGTGGCCGTTGGCGTGTGCATGCTGATGGCGCTGGCCGGGAGCGTGCTCCCGGCCATCCGCGCGACGCGCGTGGATCCGCTGCAGGCGATCCGCGCGGAGTAGGCCTCGCCCGCGAGGAGGACGAGGCCCCGTCCTGCCTCTACGGAACGGCGTCCAGCATCTTGTGGCACGAGTCGCAGTCGAACGTGATGCTCGACCCGTCCTTCGCCACCTTGCTCCCGTCGTGGCAGCGGAAGCAGCCCTGCGATGTCGTGTGGCCCAGGTTGTCCGGGTAGACCCCGAAGGTCACGTTCATCGTCGGGAACACGTTCCGCTCGTAGACGGTGTGGAGGGCAGAGACCGCCCGCTCGATGGCGGCGCCGTCGATCTCGCCGGTCTGCGTCTTGTAGAAGCCGCGCAGCCCCTGGTCGATGGCCGCGCGCGCGGCGTCGCTGCTCTCGTACTGCGCCTGGACCAGCTTCACGCCCTCGCGCCGGACGTACGGAAGCGTCTGCGGCAGCGCGCCCGATGCGATGGCGCGATCCACGGCCTGCTCCGCCGAGGGAGCGATGCGATGCGCCACCACGTTGTGGCAGTCGAGGCAGTCCATGGTCCGTCGGATGCCAGCCGGCGCCTGGTCCAGCGGCGTCCCCTCTGCCGCCCACACCTCCACGGAGCCATCCGGGCGCGTGGCGCGGACCCACGGGATCTCCTGGCGATCCGCATCCGTGTAGACGTACTCGATGCGGAGGTTGGGATTGGCGTGCCAGTGGATGCCGCGCCCCCCCGGCGTTCCCGGGCCGCCCAGGTGCAGCGTCAGGGCCGTGGCGCTCTCCGTGTTCGCTTCATCGTCGGCGTACGACCTGAAGACGCGCACGCGATCGCCGATGGACCGGCCGGGCCAGTGGCAATTGCCGCACGTCTCGAGCGCGGGCCGCATGTCGGCCACGCCCGGGATGGGCCTCGGGTAGTTGTTGGTCACCACGTGGAAGAGCTGCCGGACGCCTGCCGTCTTGTAGTGGATGAATGCCTCGCCACCTTCACCGATATGACACTGCACGCAGGTGACGTTCGAGTGCGGCGCGTTCTGCCACGCGGTGTACTGCGGGTGCATCGGCTCGTGGCACGCCTGACCGCAGAACTGCGGCGACTCCATCCAGTGGAGCGTGCCGTAGCCGGCCACGAGGACGATGATGACGTTGATGGCGGTGAGCGCAGCGATGGCCAGGGCCACGCGCCGCGTGCGGGACTGACGGAAGTCCACGACCGGCCATTCCGCCTCGCGCTCGCCGCGCGCGATGGCGCGGCGCTGGAGCATCATCCCCCAGGGAATCAGCACCAGGCCCAGCAGGAAGACCGCGGGGATGCCGACGAAGACCACCAGGCCGGCGTAGGGGTTCTCCAGCAACCCCACGAACATCGCCACGGTCAGGGCGATGAACACGATCGCGGCCGCGGTCGTGATGGCGATTCCCACCATCGCCAGCGGATGGCGGACGAGCACGGCACGTTCGGGTTGGGCCATGAGATCCTCCCTCGAGGGGGGCGCCTGCCTTCGGGTCGTCCGGCCGTGGGGTGCCGGGCGGCGGAGGTTACTTCAAGGACTGCATGTACGCCACCAGCGCATCGATATCCGCGGGCGGCAGCTTGGCATACGTCTTCGGCATCAGCGGCTTCTTCGTCGACTTGGCCTTCTCAGCAGCCGCGGCGGGATCCACCAGCCACTCCTTGATCTGATCCGCCGTCAGCTTCGCGCCCACGCCGTCCAGCACGCTCAGCTTGTTGCCTTTTCCGGCCACCTGGTGGCACATCGAGCACTTCTGGGCCGCGTAGAGCTGCTGGCCCTTCGCCGCGTCCTGCGCCGACGCCACGTGGGGCGCCATCAATACCGCCGACGCGAACACTGCAATCATCACTGCACGCATGAGAGCCTCCAGCGCGCCGGCCGCAGCCTGGCGCATGACCTAATCGGTGGCGTTGATTCAGGGAAGCGGTTCAGGGCACCGGGCCGACCGCGTGAGAAAGACCAGACGCGGTGAGAATCATCACCACTATTGTGATTCTATAGCACAAGGTGAACCACCCTCCAGCAACCGCGATCATCCTCTGCGGTGGTGCGTCCTCGCGCATGGGTCGCGACAAGGCATCGCTGCCCTTTGGCGCCGAGACGCTCCTCGAGCGGGTCATCCGGCTCTCTCGCGCGGCCGTGGATGAGGTGGTGCTCGCCGCCGGAGCAAGCCAGGCCGTGCCGGACGGGATCCCGGTAATCAGGGACGCCCGGGAAGGCCTCGGCCCGCTGTCGGCCCTGGCCAGCGCCGCCGCCGCCGTCGAGACCGAGTACGTGGTGCTCGTGGCGTGCGATACGCCGCTGCTCCAGCCCGCGCTCATCCGGCTCCTGCTCGACCGGGCGCGAGGTTGGGACGCCTGCGTGCCGATTGTCGGCGGCGTGCTCATGACCACGTGCGCGGTCTATCGGACCCAGGCCGTGAAGGCCGCCGCCGGCCCCTTGCTGCGAGCGGGCAGCGCCAGCCTCCGTTCGCTCCTGGCCGGTCTTCGCACGCTCTACATCGACGAGCCCATCCTGCGCCAGGCCGACCCTCAGCTCCTGAGCTTCACGCCCTGCAACACCCCCGCAGAATATGCGCAGTCGCTCGCGATGGCGGGCCTGGCGGTCAACGAGCCGCCAACGCCGGCCGTATGATCGGAACATGACCGCACGGCCGCACTTCTGGATCCTCGCGCTCGCCACTCTGGCCGCCGCCTCATCCGGTGTCCTTGCCCACGGGAACACGAAGCACACGAAGGGCACGATGGACGCACGAAGCCATGAGGCCGGGTGGCTCTCGGCAGGTCCGGCCTCTGCGGTATCTGCGCCATCTGCGTTATCTGCGTTATCTGCGGCCCCTGCGTTATCTGCGTTATCTGCGGCCCCTGCGTTATCTGCGGCCCCTGCGTTGTCTGCGCCATCTGCGTTATCTGCGGCCCCTGCGTCATCTGCGTCCCAGGCCGCGGCCCATCAACGTTGGTGGGGTCAGTGGCGTGGCCCGCTCGCCACCGGCGTCTCCCCCACGGCCAGCCCGCCCGTCGAGTGGAGCGAGACGAAGAACGTCAGGTGGAAGGTCGAGGT
Organism: Vicinamibacterales bacterium; assembly: GCA_050249615.1. Classification (GTDB taxonomy): domain Bacteria; phylum Acidobacteriota; class Vicinamibacteria; order Vicinamibacterales; family UBA2999; genus VFZN01. The sequence continues at coordinate 83,585 of JBFWQE010000004.1, read as the reverse complement.
CCCGGGCCGCGGCTCCGGCTCGCCCGTGATCTGGGGCGACAAGGTGTTCCTCACCTCCGCCGTGCCCGTGGGCACCAGCGGCAAGGCGTCGCACGCACCGCTCGGCGGCCACACGCCACGCCCGTCTCACGAGTTCAAGGTCTTCGCCTTCGATCGCAGGACCGGCAAGATCGCCTGGGAACGCGTGGCACACACCCAGGTTCCGCACGAGCAGTCGCACCAGGACAACGGTACCTGGGCGTCGCAGTCGGCCATCACCGACGGCGAGCACGTCATCGCCTACTTCGAGTCGTTCGGCATCTACGTCTACGACATGAACGGCACGCTCGCCTGGAAGAAGGACCTCGGCGACAAGGGCATGCGCAACGAGTTCGGCGAGGGCTCAACGCCCGCCCTCCACGGCAACACCATCGTCATCGTCTGGGACCACATCACCGGGCCGTCCTTCATCGTCGCGCTCGACAAGCGGAACGGCAACGAGCTGTGGCGGACCAGCCGGGACGAGATCGACACGTGGGCCACGCCGCTCATCGTCCCCGTGGACGGCCGTCACCAGGTGGTGGTGCCGGCGATGAACAAGGTGCGTGCGTACGACCTCGAAACCGGCAAGGCCGTCTGGGAGGCGCCGGGGACCACGATGAACGCCATTCCCTCGCCGGTGGCCGGCCACGGCATGGCCTTCCTGATGAGCGGGTTCCGAGGCAACAACCTGAAGGCCATCCGCCTGTCCGGGGCGAAGGGCGACCTCGCCGGTACCCCCGCCATCGTGTGGGAGATCAACCGCGACACGCCGTACGTGCCGTCGCCGCTGCTCTACGACGACATCCTCTATTTCCTCAAGACGAACAACGGGCTGTTGTCCGCTTTCCATGCCCCGACGGGCAAGCCTCACTACCAGCTCCAGCGTCTCGACAAGGTGCCGAACGTCTTCTCGTCACCCGTAGGCGCGGCCGGCCGCGTCTACATTGCCGGGCGCGAGGGCACGACGCTGGTCTTCAAGCACGGCCCGACCTTCGAGGTCCTGGCCGAGAACGTCCTGGACGATGGCTTCGACGCCTCGCCGGCGCTGGTGGAGGGCGAGATCTTCCTCCGCGGCTACGAGTTCCTCTACTGCATCGCGGCCGGCTGATGGCTGCGCCTGGCACGGACCCCGTGGACGCCGTCCCCGAGCCATCGCCCCTGGAGGCGTTGATGGCAGCCGACGGCACGCTCGAAGGCTCGGCCGAGGCCGAGTGGCGCGACTTCGTCGAGCACGTCGTCGAAACGCTGGATGTCGGGCCGGGCACCAGCGTGTGGGACGCCGGCTGCGGGGCCGGGGCGTTCCTCTACCCTCTCTGGGAGAACGGCTACGTCGTCGGCGGGATGGACCAGGCGGCGAGTCTCGTGGAACGTGCCCGGGCCGCGATGCCGCAGGGTGTCTTCATCGACGCGGCGCCGACCTCGCTCGACCCTGCGGAGCCCTGGGACGTGGTGGTCGCCAGCCGCGGCTTCAGCAGCCTGGCGGACGTCGACGCGGTGCGCGGCGTCCTGGCCCGCATGGCGGCCAAGGCCACGCACGCGATTGCCGCGCTGGGTGTGGTGGAGGAGGGCACCCCTGGTGGAAGCAGGCTCCTGATGAGCCGGCGCGACGTGCTGCGACTTCTCGCCGAGATCGGGGTGACGGGCGTGCAGTTCGAGGAAGCGGCCGGCGGCCGCTTCAACGTCTTCGCAAGGGTGTGACGTGGCCGGCGGGTTCGCCCCGTCCCGGCCGCACGCGCCTCAATGAATCGGCGGCGGCACGGAGCCCAGCCCGCGCGTCACGTAGTCCATCATCATCTCGCCGAGCAGGATGGCCAGGAAGAACAGGCTGGTGGCCACCACCAGCTTGGTCAGCCGGCTGCTGTACTTCACGTGCATGAAGAACAGCACCACCAGCGTGGCCTTGACCGTGGCGATGGCGAGCGCGACCGGAGCGTTCAGGTTGCCCAGGTTCACGTACGCGGCAAAGACCGTGATGGCTGTCAGCACCATCAGCGCGCCGAAGATGGAGTAGTAGACGCTCTTGGGCGAAACGTGTCCAGACATGCTAGTTGTGCCGCTCCACCAGGTACAGCAGTGGGAAAAGGTAAATCCACACGAGGTCGACGAAGTGCCAGTAGAGGCCGGCCATCTCGACCGGGGTGTAGTAGTGCTCGTCGAACCTGCCCTTCGCCGCCATCCAGGTGATGACCGACATGATGCCGACGCCCACGATCATGTGGAGCGCGTGCAGGCCGGTCATCGTGAAGTAGAGGCTGAAGAAGATCTGCTCCTGGGCGGCCCACGGGCTATCGGAGATGAAGTTCGCGCCGGGCACGTGGTGATGTTCGAACTTGTCGGCGTACTCGTAGACCTTGACGCCGAGGAAGACCAGGCCGAGGAAGATCGTCGCCAGCAGCCACCGGACCGTGGCCGAGCGCTGGTTGGTCTGCGCCGCGCGGACTCCCAGCGCCATCGTCAGCGAGCTGCCGATCAGCACCGCGGTGTTGATTGCCCCGGGGGTGATGGAGATCGTGCGGCTGGCCTCGGCGAACGCCTCGAAGTACCAAGTGCGGTAGAGCAGGTAGGCCATGAACAGCCCGCCGAAGAACAGCACTTCGGTGAGCAGGAATACCCACATCCCCAGCGTGCTGGCTTCCTTCTGCTGCTGCATCGTTTCGAAGTGATGCTGCAGCGCGGTGTGGTGCACGGCGTGGCCGTGCGCCTCTGCGTGCGCGACCGCGTTAGACAAGATTGGCCTCCCGGGCGACGTGCGGCGTGTACTCGTACGGTTCGCCGTGCACGACCGGCTGTTCCTTGAAATTCTCGGTCGGGGGCGGCGACGGCATCTGCCATTCCAGCCCCGACGCGCCCCACGGGTTCGGTCCGGCCACCTCGCCGTACTTCAGCGACCAGAGGAAGTAGATGACCGGCAGCAGGTAGCCCACGCCGAGCACGGCGGCGCCGGCCGACGACATGATGTTGAGCACCTGGAATTCATCCGGATACGCGTGGTAGCGGCGAGGCATGCCCATGTAACCCAGGATGAACTGCGGAAAGAACGTGAGGTTGAAGCCGACGAACACCAGGATGGCGCTGATGCGCGAGAAGAATTCCGAGTACATCCTTCCCGTCATCTTGGGCCACCAGAAGTGAAGCCCTCCCAGGTAGCCCATGATGGCGCCGCCGACCATGATGTAGTGGAAGTGCGCGACGACGAAGTAGGTGTCGTGCACGTGGACGTCGACCCCGAGCGTCGCCAGGAACAACCCGGTCAGCCCGCCGACGAGGAACAGTCCGAAGAACCCGTAGGCATAGAGCATCGGGGTCTCGAACGAGATGGCGCCCTTGTAGAGCGTGGCGGCCCAGTTGAACGTCTTGACGGCCGAGGGAATCGCCACCGCGAAGCTGAGGAATGAGAACACCATCGCCGAGTAGGTGGAGATGCCGGCGACGAACAGGTGGTGCGCCCACACCAGGAAGCCGAAGACCGCGATCGCCAGCGACGAGAAGGCCACGAAGCTGTAGCCGAAGATGGTCTTGCGCGAGAAGGTCGAGACGATCTCGCTGATCACGCCCATCGCCGGCAGGATCATGATGTAGACGGCCGGGTGCGAGTAGAACCAGAACAGGTGCTGGAACAGCACCGGGTCGCCGCCGCGCGTCGGGTCGAAGATGGCGAAGCCGAACATGCGCTCCACGGCCACCATGACGATCGTGATGGCCACCACCGGCGTGCCGAGCACCTGGATGAGGCTCGTGGCGTAGTGCGCCCACACGAACAGCGGCAGGCGGAACCAGGTCAGCCCGGGCGCGCGCATCCGGTGGATGGTCACGATGAAGTTGAGGCCGGTCAGGATGGACGAGAAGCCCGAGATGAAGGCGCCCAGCGCCGTCGGCACCACGTTGCTGTTCGACACCGACGCGCTGAACGGCGTGTAGAACGTCCACCCCGTGTCCACGCCGCCCGCGAACATCGCGTAGAAGAAGAACGCGGCGCCCACCCACAGGAGGTAGAGGCTGAGCAGGTTGATGCGCGGGAACGCCAGGTCCTTCGCCCCGATCATCGGCGGGATCAGGAAGTTCCCCAGCACCGCCGGCGTCGACGGGATGAGGAAGAAGAACACCATCACGACGCCGTGCATCGTGAACATCTTGTTGTAGGTGTCCGCCAGGAAGAGATCGCCCTGCGGCGTCATCAGCTCGAGCCTGACGGCCCCCGCGAAGGCCCCGCCCAGCAGGAACATCGCCGAGATCGAGATCAGGTACATGATCGCGATCCGCTTGTGGTCCTTCGTGAGCAGCCACGACTTGAGGCCGTGGCCGTTGTTCAGGTAATGGCGTTCGGGCAGCTTGAGCGTGTCCAGCATGGCTTAGTTCTTCTTCGTGGGATCGGCAGCCGGGGCGGCCGGAGCGGTGGCGGCCGCCGGGGCCGGGGTCGTCGCCTGCGGCGACAGGGACTTCACGTACTCGACGAGTGCCACCAGGTTGTCCTCGCTGACCAGGCCCTGGAAGGCCGGCATCAGCGGCTGGTAGCCCTGCACGATCCTCGCCTGCGAGTTGATGATCGACTCGCGCAGGTAGCCCTCGTCCACCACCGCAGTGGTGCCGTCGGCCATCGTCACGGTCTTGCCCACGATGTCGTTCAGCGCCGGGCCGCGGCCCTTGCCCGTGTCGAGGTGGCAGGTCCCGCACGCCAGGTCCTGGAACAGCCGCTGGCCGCGCTCGACCAGCGTGCCCTCGACTCCGCCGCCCGCGAGCCACGCCTGGTAGTCGTTCGGCTCCATCACGACGACCTTCCCGATCATCCCGGAGTGGTTCGTGCCACAGTACTCCGCGCAGAAGATGTGGTACTCACCCACCTTCGTGGCCTCGAACCACAGCTGCGTGTAGCGGCCGGGGATGGCGTCGATCTTGGTGCGGAACGACGGGAAGTACAGGCTGTGCAGCACGTCCTCGGACGTGACGGTCACCTTGACCGGGCGGTTCGCCGGCACGTGCAGCTCGTTGATCTCGCGCTGCCCCTCGAGGTGCTGGAACTTCCACATCCACTGCTTGCCGACGGCGTAGATGTTGAGCGCCTCCGCGGGCGGCGTCCGCATGTGGAAGTAGCTCGAGGCGCCCCACCCGAACATGACCATCGAGATCATCGTCGGGATGATGCTCCACATCAGCTCCAGCGGCAGGTTGCCCTCGATGCGCGCGCCCACCTCGCCGGCGTGCCGGCGCCGGTAGACGATGCCGAAGACGATGACCGCCACCGTGACCCCCAGCGCGAAGAACCCGCTGACGGCGATGATGAAGAAATAGAGCGCGTCGACGTCCCTGGCGAACGTGGACGCCTGCTCCGGAAACAGCGGAATACCGAATGAACCCATATGTCAGTGCCCGGCGCGGTGCTCGCGCCGAAGTGCCACAACCACGAACCCCGCCAGCGCCAGCAGGGTGAAGGCGCCGCCCAGCCGGACGGCCTTCATTGCCACAAAGGAATACGAGCCCGTCTCCGGATCGTAGTGATAGCAATAGAGCATCACCTGGTCGACCAGCGATCCGACGCGGCCCGCGGAGGACTCCATGAGCGCGAACTTGATGTCACGGGGCGCGTACTCGATGCCGAAGAAGTAGCGCGAGAGCTTCCCGTCCGGCGTCGCCACCACGAAGCCGCTCGCGTGGGCGAACTGCTGCGTCTCCTCGTCCCAGGCGTACTTGAAGCCCGCCGCGTCGGTCAGCGCCTTGATCGACGCCTCGCTTCCGGTGAGGAAATGGAAGCCCTGCTCCGCGCCGTGCCGTCCGTAGCGGTCGATGTAGGCCTTCTTCTTGGCGGTCGCGGCGATCGGCGTATCGCGCGGGTCGAAGCTGACGGCGATCACCTCGTACTCGCGGCCGGCGGTCTCGTCGAGCGCCATCAGCGCGCTCGTCACCCCGTTGAGCACCTGCGAGCAGAGCATGGCGCACTCGTAGTACACGAACGCCAGCACCACCGGACGCCGCTTGAAGTACTCGCCCAGGCGGACTTCGCGGCCCGACTCGTCCAGGAACGGCAGGTCGAGGGGCAGCGTGGTGTTCAGCCGCTGCTCGAACTCGACACCCTGCAGCTGGCCCGGCATCTGGTTCGACGGGATGCCCGACTGCGGACGCAGGCCCTCCCCGCCGGACTGCGCCGACACCACGGCCGCGGTGAGCGCCAGAACGCTCGCCAGAACCACCGCCCGCAGTTTCACCAGAGTGCTCACGTGACTTCCCTCACTTACCGAATTGCCGAAACCCGACCCCGAATCACCCATCCCCCAGTGCGCCAGTGCGCCAATGCGCCAATGCGCCAATGCGCCAATCAGATTGCGCCAATCCCCAATCCTCAATCGCCCAATGAATCGCCAATCCTCAATCGGCAATCGCCAATGGGCGCCGGGCCGGCCAGCTACCGCGGCGCCGACGTCCGGCCCGCTGAGCTATCCTGCACGACCCCCGCCGGCATGCCGGCCTCGCTGCGCACCGGCAGCCCGCGCTGCAGCGTGAGCTCCATGGCCCGATCGATGGGGATGTGCACCACGCCGGCCTCCTTGTCCACCCATCCGTAGGAGTCGAGCCGCTCGTTCTGCCCCTGCTTGAGCAGGTACACGTCCTTGAACGGCTGTGCCTGCAGCCGCGGCATCGGCGGCTCCTTCTCGACGCCGGCCGCCAGCGGGAACTGCTGCGTGGCCGCGTCGCTCGCCGCCTGCTGGCGCTCGAAGAACCAGAACGTGCCGTAGACGATGCCGCCCGACATCAGCATCGCCACCGCCAGCCAGGCGGCGAAGTTGTAGCCGATGGCGACGTTGATGTCGGTGTGCTCGTACTGCGCCCCGGCGGGCGTCGGCCCATATTCGAGGGCGTCGATATCGTGCTCAGTGGACATGGTGCGTCAGCGCCTTTTCGAGACCCGCGTCGTTCAACGGCATCAGCGGCTGGCTCTTCAGCCGCATCGCGTACAGGACCAGGAAGATGCCGCCCAGCGCGATCGGCAGCGCCACGTCGATCACCGAGACGCTCAGGGTCTCGTGGAACTCGGGCGCCACCTGCCAGTAGTAATCCACCACGCGCATCAGGAGCAGCCACGCGGCGATGAGCCGCAGCCGGTTGTAGTCGCGCTTGAGGTTCCGCGAGAGCAGCAGCGCGTAGGGCACGATGAAGTGCAGGACGATGAGCGCGATGGTGATGTACTGGTAGCCGCCCTGCGACCGCGCCAGGTAGTGCGGCACCTCCTCGGCGAGGTTCGCCGAGTAGATGATGAGGAACTGCGAGAAGGTGAGGTAGGCCCACAGCATCAGGAACGCGAACAGGAGCTTCCCCAGGTCGTGGAAGTGGCCGGCGGTCAGCACGCGGCTCATGGGCTCGGTGCGGATGAGCATCACGAGCACCAGGATCGTCAGCGCGAAGGCCGCCAGCCCCTGGCCGACCATGAACATCGGCCCCCACATCGTCGAGAACCAGTGCGGGTTCACCGACATCAGCCAGTCGGTGACCGAGAAGTTCACCGTCAGCGCGTAGACCACCAGCCCGCCGCCGGACAGGATGGAGAGCTTGCGCGCGATGGCCGGGTCGCCCGTCTGATCCTGCTCGCGCGACCACTTCAGCAGCAGCTGGCTCATGCCAATCCAGATGGCGAAGTAGAGCACCGCGCGCACGAGGAAGAACGGCGTGTTCAGGTAGGGCGCCTTCGCCGCGATCACCGGGTCGGCCAGCGCATCGGCGTGCGTCCAGTGATAGAGGTCGTGCATGCCCGGGATGATGGGCAGGAACAGCACCGCCATCGCCGGAATCGTGCTCGCGGCCGCTTCGAGCGGCCGGCGCATCACCACGCCCCAGGCGCCGCCGGAGAGGTGCTGCACCATCAGCAGCGCCATGCTGCCCAGGGCCACGCCCAGCCAGAACGTGTAGGCCACGAGGTAGGCCTGGTAGAAGCGCTCGAGGCCCGACAGGGCGAAGCCCACGCCCGCGAGCGCCAGCCCCGCCACGGCCGCCATCGTGCCCAGCTTCTGCAGGCCCGACACGCTCTCGGGCGGTTGAAAGGTTTCCGTCGTCATCGTGGCTATCTCTTCTGCCTTGTGCCGTCTGCCTTGTGCCTTCCGCCTTCTCCGGGCGCTAGTGCGCGGCGGGCGTCTCCGCCTTCTTCGGCGGCGGGTTGTCGAGTGAGCCCTGCCGGTCGGCGGGCACCTCGGCCATCGTCGCGTGCTGGCTGAGCTGCAGCGCCCGGACGTAGGCGACGATCAGCCAGCGGTCGCGGACCGGGATCTGCTCGGCATACCCCTGCATCGCGCCGAAGCCGTTGGTCACCACGTCGTAGAAGTAGCCCACCTTCTCCTGGCGGAGCCGGTCCTGGTGGTACGAGGCCGCGCGCCGGAGGCCGCGCTGGACGACCATGCCCTGCCCGTCGCCCAGGATGCCGTGGCACGGCGTGCAGTAGACGCCGTAACGCTCGCGGCCGCGCTGCAGGTCGGCCTGCGAGACCGGGAAGGGGAACTCGGCCACGAGCTCGCCGTTCGCGCGCCCCGTGTAGAGGGCCTCGTCCTCGCGCAGCCAGCCGCGCGCCACCGTGCCGGTGGGCGTCGGGCGCGCCGCCTTGCCGTCCGCGAAGAACGCGCTGGCCTCGTACGCCTCGTAGCGCGGGGTGTCGTGCATGTCCTGACGGCACGCGCCCGCCGCCAGCCCGAGCAGCACCACGACGAATAGATTACGCCGCAACGTCGTACACTCCCTTCGCGCCCTGCTCGCCGAGGAACCGGGTCGTGCCCGCGTGATCGAAGCGCGGATCCGCCGACTCGATCACCAGGAAGAACTTGTCGGAGCTGGCCATCGAGAACCGCTCCACGTTGAACACCGGGTGGTAGGGCTGCGGCAGGCCGTTCAGCGCGAACATGCCGATGGCCGCCGCGAGCGACGAGAAGAGGATCGTCAGCTCGTAGGACGGGACGACGAAGGCCGTCCAGGTCGCGTAGGGCCGGCCGCCGATGTTCATCGGATAGTCCACCGCCGACATCCAGTACTGCATCAGGAAGCCGGTGGCCATGCCCGCCAAGCCGCCCGCCAGCACGATGGCCGACAACCGCGTCCGCTTCCTGTGGATGATGTCGTTCAGCTCCTCCACCGGGATGGGCGAGTACGCCTCCATCTTCGTGAAGCCCGCGGCCACCGCGCGCTTCGAGGCGTCCACCAGCGCCTGGACCGAGTCGAACTCGGCCATCACCCCGTAGAGCGGATTTTCCTGTTCAGCAGCGTGTGCCATTGCCTTCGCCCATCTGCGTCATCTGCGCCATCTGCGGCTGCGTCATCTGCGGCCGCCGTCTCTGCGCCATCTGCGGCTGTCCCATCTGCGCCATCTGTGTCAGTGTCCGTGGCCGTCGGTGTTCACTTTGGCCTGCGGCAGCAGCGTCCGGACCTCGAACATCGAGATCATCGGCACGAACCTGATGAAGAGGAAGAACAGCGTCAGGAACAGCCCGATGGTGCCGAAGTAGGTCGCGAAGTCCCAGAACGTCGGGTAGTACATCCCCCACGACGAGGGGACGAAGTCGCGCGCCAGCGTGGTGACCACGATGACGAACCGCTCCAGCCACATGCCCACGTTGACCAGCAGGGAGATGACGAAGAGCAGCTTCGTGTTCTCGCGGACGCTCTTGAGCCACAGGAACTGCACCATGCCCACGTTGATGGAGATGAGCGTCCAGTACGACCAGCCGTAGGGGCCGAACATGCGGTTCCACATCATCTGCTGCTCGTAGAAGCTGCCGCTGTACCAGGCGTAGAACGCTTCCATCGTGTAGCCGTACCCGACCATCAGGCCCGTCGCCAGCATGACCTTCGCCATGTTGTCGATGTGCCGCATCGTGATGAGGTCCTCCAGGCGGTAGGCCGCCCGGATGGGGATGGCCAGCGTCAGCACCATCGCGAAGCCCGAGTAGATGGCGCCGGCGACGAAGTACGGCGGGAAGATCGTGGCGTGCCAGCCGGGCATCACCGACACCGCGAAGTCGAAGCTCACCACGGTGTGCACCGAGAGCACCAGCGGGGTGGAGAGGCCGGCCAGGATGAGCGAGGCCACCTCGTAGCGGTGCCAGTGGCGGGCCGAGCCGCGCCAGCCCAGCGAGAAGATCCCGAAGATCACCTTCTTCACCCGCGACACCGCGCGGTCGCGCATCGTCGCCAGGTCGGGCACCAGGCCCACGTACCAGAACACGATCGACACGGTCGCGTAGGTCGAGACCGCGAACACGTCCCAGATGAGCGGGCTGCGGAACTGCGGCCACAGCGCCATCGTGTTCGGGTACGGGAACAGCCAGTAGGCCGCCAGCCACGGCCGCCCGGTGTGGAACACCGGGAAGATGGCGGCGCAGGCCACGGCGAAGATCGTCATCGCCTCGGCGAAGCGGCTGATCGACATGCGCCACTGCTGCTTGAAGAGGAGCAGGATGGCCGAGATGAGCGTCCCGGCGTGGCCGATGCCGATCCACCAGACGAAGTTGACGATGGGGAAGGCCCACCCGACCGGGATGTTCGTGCCCCAGATGCCGATGCCCTTCACCACGAGGTAGCCGAGCGACACCTGCAGCAGCATCAGCAGCGAGAAGCCGATGAGGAAGCCGAAGACCCAGCCAAGCGGCGTGCGTCTCGCCAGCGGGATCTGCGCGACCGTCTCGGTGACCGTCTCGAAGTCGTGCCCCGGCCCGATGACCGGCGTCTCGAGGACCGCCGTGGACCTGGCGTGTGCGTGAACGTTGTTCGCCATCAGTGTTCGCCCGCCGTTTCGTGCTCAGTCGTCGCGTGGTGGCCGCCGACGCCCGGGTTCGCCGGCAGCGCCGGATCGGGGTTCGGGTTGCGCACCGCCGCCAGGTAGGTCGTCCGCGCCCGCGTGTTCAGCTCGGCCAGCAGCGAGTAGTTGAGCGGGCTCGCCTTGAGCTTCGCCACCCGGCTGTTCGGATCGTTGATGTTCCCGAACACGATGGCCTCTGCCGGGCACACCGACTGGCACGCCGTCATCACCTCGCCGTCGCGGATGTCGCGCTCCTCGCGCTTGGACTGGACGCGCGCCGCGTTGATGCGCTGGACGCAGTAGGTGCACTTCTCCATGACGCCGCGGCTCCGCACCGTGACGTCCGGGTTCCGCTGCAGCTTGAACTGCGGCGTGTCCCAGTCCTGGTAGAGCAGGAAGTTGAACCGCCGCACCTTGTAGGGGCAGTTGTTCGAGCAGTACCGCGTGCCCACGCAGCGGTTGTAGACCATGTCGTTCAGGCCCTCCGCGCTGTGCGTCGTGGCCGCCACCGGGCACACCACCTCGCAGGGCGCGTTCTCGCACTGCTGGCAGGGCATCGGCTGGAAGTAGGTGTCCGGGTTGTCGAGGCTGCCGGCGTAGTAGCGGTCCACGCGGAGCCAGTGCATCTCGCGGTTGCGCTGCACCTGCTCCTTGCCGACGACCGGGATGTTGTTCTCGGCCACGCACGCCACGACGCACGCGCCGCAGCCCGTGCAGGCGTTGATGTCGATCGCCATGCCCCAGGCGTAGCCGGTGTACTCCTTGTGCGGCATCAGCGTGATGCCCTGGTCCAGCTTCAGGTGCTCCATCTCGTGGGCGAAGTCCGGCTTCGCCTTGAACTCCTCGAGATGGGCCGAGCGGACCACGTTGCGCCCCTCGAGCGCCCAGTGATCCTGCGTGCTCACGAGCTCGTACTCGTCACCGCTGGCGGTGGCCTCCGCGGCCCCGAACCACGGCGACGCGCTCCCGCGCAGCGCGTAGGAATTGAAGCCGGTGCCGTTTCCCACCCGGCCCGCGCGCGTGCGGCCGTACCCGACGGTCAGCGTGACCGCGTCGGCCGCATGGCCCGGCGTGATCCACGCGGGCACGCGCAGGAGCCGTCCCTCGTGGCGCAGCTCCAGGACGTCGCCGTTCTCCACGCCCAGCGACTCGGCCGTCGCCGGCGCGACGAGCGCCGCGTTGTCCCACGTGAGCTTCGTCATCGGCTTCGGCATTTCCTGCAGCCAGCCGTTGTTGGCGAAGCGCCCGTCGTACACCGTCGGGTCGCGGCGGAAGTTCACCTCGAGGCCCGCCACGGCGGGGGCCGCCGCCGCCCGGGAAGCCCAGTCCGCCGCCAGCGCCACGGTCTTCGGCGCGTGGGCCGTGCCCTCGATCACGCCGTCGTGCAGCCAGCGCCGCCACGCCTTCTCGAACGCCGCCGCGTCGCCGCCGGCCTGCGGCTGCTTCATCCAGTACTCGCGGACGATGTCGTACCCGTTGCGGTCCGGGAGATCGGTCAGGGTCGCCAGGACCTCGTGGGCCGACTTGCCGCCGTACATCGGCTGGATGAGCGGCTGCACGATGGTCGCGGTGCCGTCGATCGTGCGCGCGTCGCTCCACGCCTCGAGGTAGTGCGCCGCCGGCACGTGCCAGTGGCAGAGAACCGCCGTCTCGTCGAGGAAGAGCCCCGAGTGGACGCGCATCGGCACCTTGCCGAGCGCGTCGGCGAAGTTCAGGTCCGCCGGCGCCGACAGCACCGGGTTCGACTCGCCAATCATCAGCAGCATCTGGACGCGGCCCGCGTCCATGTCGCTCGCCAGCGCGCGCAGATCCGCCACCTGCTCGCCGGGCGCCGCCTCGGGCGTCGGCAGGTAGGTCACCGTCTGGCCGGCGTTGCCGAGCGCCTCGTTCATGGCGTGGGCCAGCGCGTGCACGCCCGCCGGCTGCGCGTCGCCCGCGATGACGATACACCGCCCGCGATGCGCGGCGAGATCCTTCGCAATGGCCTCGGCCGCGGCCTCGGTGCCCGCCGGCGCTGCGCCCGTGACACCGGCCACGCCGACGCGCGACGCGACGGCGCGCGCGAAGCCGTCCACCTGGCTCGTCTTCATCGGCAGCCGGTGGTCGGCCTTCGCGCCGGTAACCGAGTGGGCCGCTTCCGCCACGTAGAGGCGGTTGAGGCCCTCGCCGGCGCCCTCGATGCGGCGGCGCGAGGCGAACTGGCGCGTGTAGCGGAGGTTGGCCGGGCCGTCCGAGGCGAGGAAGTCGGCGTCGAGCGAGAGTACGACGTCGGCCTTCGTGAAGTCGTAGAGCGGCTCGACGTACTCGCCGAAGGCGAGGCGGGCGCCGGCGCGCGCGTTGTCGCGCGGCATCGGATCCCACTGGATCCATCGGGCCTCGGGGTACGCGGCGATCACCTGCTGGATCTGCGCCGCCAGCGAGGGCGAGCTCACCGTCTCGGTGACGATCCGCAGGCCCGCGCCCTTCGAGGCCGCCTGGCCCGAGAGCGCCGACTTCACCGCCGTCAGGAACGTGGCCCACGGCCGGATCTCGCCCAGCTGAAGGACCGACTGCGAGCGATCCGGATCGTAGAGCGTCAGCACGGACGCCTGCGCGAACAGGTCCGTCGCGCCGAGGCTCCCCGGGTGATCCGGGTTGCCCTCGATCTTCGTCGGCCGGCCCTGGTGGCTCTCGACCAGCAGGCCCGTGGCCACGCCGCCGAGGGCCATGGCCGTGGCGAAGAAGAGCGGCTTGCCGGGGATCTCCTCCTCGGGCTGCCGCACGTAAGGCACGATGAGCTCGGTCGGCTGCACCGTGCAGGCGCTCACGCCCGCCAGCGCCGCCGAGGCGCCCATCAGCTTGAGGAACGAGCGGCGGCCGACCGGGTCGGTCCACTCCGACGCGTTCACCGGGAACTCGCGGTGCAGGAACTCCTGGAACTCCGGGGTCTCGGCGACCGATTCGAGGCTGCGCCAGTACTGCGGTCCGCCGGCCTTCTCCAGCCGCTCGCGGATCGCCTTGATGTCGAGAGACTCTGCGCTCATGTCGTCCTTCGGGCTCTTCATCACGTCGCCGGGTCTAGCGGTGGCAGACCGAGCAGCTGGTCATGTGCTCGACGCCCGCGATGTTGTAGGCCTTGACGAGCCGGGCGCCGAGTTCGGCCTGCGTCGTGCCCTCAGGCACCTGGTAGCCCATCGTCGTGATCTGGTCGCGCGGGCGGACGAATTGCGCCGGGTCGCGGTGGCAGTTGAGGCACCACTCCATCTGGAGCGAGGACTTCTGCAGCATGAGGGGCATGCGGTCGACGCGCCCGTGGCACGTCTCGCAGCCGACGCCCTGCTTCACGTGGATGCTGTGATTGAAGTAGACGAAGTCCGGCAGGTCGTGGACGCGAACCCACTGGAGGGGCTTGTCGTCGCGGAAGCTCGCGCGGACCGGCTCCAGGTAGGGGCTCGTGGACCAGATCTGCGAGTGGCAGTTGATGCACGTCTTGGTGGGCGGGATGCCGGCCGACGGCGAGACCTCGACCGAGGTGTGACAGTACCGGCAGTCGATGCCGATGCCACCGACGTGGTGCTGGTGGCTGAACTGCACGGGCTGCTCGATGAACGCGTTGGCCTGGGTGACGAAGTCGGATCGCTGGATGGTGAGGATGACCCATCCCAGGCTCGCCAGGACGAACAGCCCGGCGATGATGCTCCCCCGCGACCAGTTGTTGGCACTCTTCGGGAATACCTGCATGTCCCCTACACACTCCCTCACTGCAAAACGCAGCACTCTACCGCGCCTTGGCCTTCAGGAGCTAATTGTGAAAATTTTCGCAAGGAGGTTTTATCACAGAGAACACGCGGGGTTCAAGGAACACGACGCGCCACAGCCACGTATATAAGCGGTCACCCGGCTCCACGGAGCCAGCTCGACTGTGGTGACCAACGATATGTAGCGTTGGGCATACACCCTAACGGCTACCTGTTGATGACTGACGAGCTGGTGCGAGATTTCTCGTCCGTGCCCCCCTCTGCCGGGATCGGCTCCCACCGATACGACCGCCCGTGCACCCACCGCTCGAACCACTCCATCTCCACCTGCAGCTTGAACAGGCGGTGCCGGAGCTCCGTCCACCCGTGTCCCTCGCGCGGCGCCACGTACAGGTGCGTCGGCACGCCGTTGCTCCGCAGCGCGCGGTACATCTCCACCGACTGCGGCAGCGGCACGCGTGGATCCTCCTCGCCCACGAGGAAGATCGTCGGCGTCTTCACCTTCGCCACGTCCTTCAGCGGCGAGTGCTCCCAGTACAGATCGATCGGCGCGTCCGCCTGCCACGGCGTGCCGCCGAACCACGGCGTGCGGAACTCCCGGTTGTCCGACTGCGCGTACATCGAGATCCAGTTCGCCGCGCCCGCGCCGCTGCTCGCCGCCTTGAAGCGATCGGTGAACGTGATGATCTTGTTCGTCATGTGTCCGCCGGCGCTCCATCCCATCTTCACGAGCTTGTCCGGATCGGCCAGGCCCTTCGCGATCACCGCGTCCGTCCCGGTCATCACGTCGAGGTGGGACTGCTTGAAGTACCCCTTCGACATCTCGCGCAGGAACGCGTCCCCGTACCCCGTGCTGCCGCGGTAGTTCGGCTTGAGCACCGCGTAGCCCTTGCCCGCATAGACCTGCGCGTCGTGGCTGAAGCCGAACTTGTCGGACGAAGCCGGGCCGCCGTGCGTGGCGACGATCAGCGGGTAGCGCTCGCCCTCGCGGTACCCCGCCGGGTAGAAGAGCAGCCCCTCGATCATCTGCCCGTCCTGCCCCTTCCACGTGAAGCGCTCCTGCCGCGCGAGCAGGAAGCGCGCCGACAGATCCCTGAACACCGTCGTCACCCTCGACATCGATCCGCCGGTCGAGCCCGACACGTGCACCTCGGGGGGATGTTCCGGCGTGTTGCGCGTGAACACGAAGCGGTCCGCGGTCTCGACGTATCGCCACCCGCCCAGGCTGTGCTGCCCGCTCGTGAGGTTCGTGGCCGCGCGCGACTCCGGGTCGAGCACGAAGATCTCGTCGTGCACCCCGAGATTGGCGACGAAGTAGATGCGGGAGCCGTCCCTCGACCAGTCCGCGCTCGAGACGTCGTAGGCGGCCGAGGGCGGCGTCACCTGCCGGGGGCGCCCGCCGGCGAGCGGCAGCACGAACACCTTCCCGTTGTGGTACCCCTCCATCGCCTCGTTCGCGCCGGCCGTGAAGAGCAGCCGCGTGTTGTCGGGCGAGATGGCGAGCCCGCGCTCCGCGATGCGGTTCCCGGACGTGAGCTGCCGGGCATCGGCCCCGCTGGCGTCCATCACCCACACCTCGGCGAGATGCGAGAACTCGAGCAGCGGCGACGGCGAGCGCGTGAGCGCGATGCGCGATCCATCCGGCGACAGCGTGTACTGCTCGACCGAGAAGTCGCCGTCGGTCAGCTTCGTCGTCGTTCCCTCGAGGTCCACGGCCCACAGGTGCCGGTGCTTGAAGTTCGTCTCCTCGAACCGGTAGACGTCGTCCTGGAGCCGCTCGCGCTCGCGTTCCTCGGGCGTCTTCGCGTCGCTGGCCGTGAAGTACAGCCGCGTGCCGTCGGGCGCCCACGCCAGGTTGCCGGGCGCGGCCGGGTGGCGCGTGAGGCGGCGTGCCTCGCCGCCGGCGCTCTGCAGCAGGTAGATCTGGTTGTGCTCGTCGGACTCGCGGCGCGCGAGGAACGCCACGCGGGTGCCGTCCGGCGACCATCGCGGGCTCGACTCGCCACGCTCGCCGAAGGTGAGCTGCACCTGGCCGGTGCCGTCGACGTTGATCCGGTGGACGTGGCCGATGCGCCGGTTCGCTTTCCAGTCCGGGCCATCCATCACGAACAGCACCTGCTGGCCGTCCGGCGACAGCTGCGGGTCCTGGATGGCGGGCAGCGTGAGCGAATCCACGAAGCTCATCGGCCGGCGCTCCTGCCCGGCCGCGGGCCCGGCCCCGAGAGCGACGACCGCGATGACCACTCCGATTCCCGTGCAGATGCGACGCATGGACTCTCCTCCGACAGTTCCCCTCGGCGCATGATAGCGGCCCGGCGGGCTTGACATTGTCATCCCCTTGTCGCATAACGGTCATGCTGCTCACTCATGGTGAGTGGCCGCATCCGGCGCTTCCCCTCGTTGTGGCCCCGGTGCAGCCAGGTGCCAGGGTCGCCCCCGCGGCCCTGGCACACCTCATCAGGCGGCTGCGCCGCCTGAAGTGACAAAGAGAAAAGTGAAAAGTCAAAGGCTCGGAATCCGCCTGGATCCGCGACGACCGGCCGTTCTTCTCGCTTCTCACTTTACACTTCTCACTTTTCTCTTTTTCGGCGGGAATCTTTGCTAGAGTCTGCGCCATGAAGCGCATTTCACGTGGCGAGTTCCTCGGCTACGGCGCGGCGCTGGCGGGAGCCGGTGCCGTCGTCTCCTCCGGGCTCGACGCCCTTGCGGCCGCCGTCGCCCAGCAGCCGCCCGCGGCCACGCCGGTCTTCGAGGCCGACCTCGTGGTGGTCAACGCGCGCGTCTACACCATCGACGCCGCCCGCCCGCGGGCCGAGGCCTTCGCCGTGAAGGACGGCCGCTTCATCGCGGTGGGGTCGACCTCCGACATCCGCAACCTCGCGAGCGCGCGCACGCGCGTCATCGACGCGGGCGGCCAGACGGTCACGCCGGGGTTCATCGACACGCACTGCCACGTCAGCGGCGTCGGCGAGCTCTACAGCGTGAACGCCAACGTGCCCCGGGTCCGCGAGCTGCAGGCGGCCCTCAAGGCGAAGGCGGACAAGACGCCGCCCGGCCAGTGGGTCGAGGGCATCATGTTCGACGACACGAAGCTCGACGTCGTCCTCACGAAGCGCTTCCTGGACGAGGTGACGCGCGATCACCCGCTGGTGGTGAACCACCGCGGCGGGCACACGAGCTGGTACAACTCGAAGGCCTTCGAGCTGGCCGGCATCACGAAGGACACGCCGGATCCGGATCACGGCCGCTTCTTCCGGGACGAGAGCGGGGAGCTCACCGGGCGCGTGGCCGAGCTGGCGCGCGGGGTCTTCGCCAAGGTGGGGACGCGCGAGACCTTCACGCCCGAGCAGCAGCGCGAGCGCGGCCGGAACGGCATGCGCTACATCTCGGAGCTGCTCACGGCGGCGGGCCTCACCTCCGTGCACGACGCCGGCGCCAACCGCGACCGCATCCAGGCCTACGAGGACGCGCGCGCCAATGGCGAGCTGCGCCACCGCGCCGGCTTCCTCGCGCGCGGCGCCGACACCTTTGCCGGCTTCAAGGCGGCGGGCATCCACTACGGCTTCGGCGACGAATGGATCCGCGTCGTGGGCGTGAAGTACGCGGCCGATGGCTCCGCCTCGGAGCGCACCATGCGCATGAGCACGCCGTACGTCGGCACCACCGACTACGGCATCCTCACGATGACGCAGCAGGAGATCGACGAGGCGGTCGAGGATGCCTGGCGCCACAACTTCCGCGTCGCCATCCACGCCAACGGCGACGTCACCATCGACATGGTGCTGAAGGCGTACGAGCGCGTGCAGAAGCAGTGGCCGCGGCCCGACCCGCGCAACCGCATCGAGCACTGCTCGCTCGTGAACCCGGATCTGCTCCGCCGCATCAAGGCGCTGGGCGTCATCCCCACGCCCTTCTGGACCTACGCGCACTACCACGGCGAGAAGTGGAAGGAGTACGGCGACGAGAAGATGAACTGGATGTTCGCCCACAAGTCGTTCCTCGAGTACGACATTCCCGTGCCCGGCGCGTCCGACTACGGGCCGGGGCCGTTCGAGCCGCTCATGGCCCTCCAGAGCATGGTCACGCGCAAGGACTTCAGCGGCAACGTCTGGGGGCCGAAGCAGCGCGTGACAGTGGACGAGGCGCTGAAGATCGCCACCATCCACGGCGCGTACGCGTCTCACGAGGAGAACGTCAAGGGTTCGATCACGCCCGGCAAGTACGCCGACTTCGTCGTGCTGGCGAAGGACCCGCACGACGTGAACCCCGACGAGATCAAGACCATCCCGATCACCCGAACGGTGGTTGGAGGCAAGACGATGCATCCGAAGGGTGAAGCGTAGGTGAGCGACCGCAAGTACCGCCAGCGCGGGTATCAGGACGACGGGCGCGAGCGCGCACCGCGCCCGGCGCCGGCCGGCCAGCGGCCCGAGCGCGAGCCCGGGGCGCCCGCCGGTGCGCGGCGCATCTCCTCGGAGGGCGCCCGCAACCCGCGCATGATGGGCTACCGCGAGGTGGCCCGCTGCGCGCGCTGCGGCACCCTCGTGGACGCGCAGATCCTCTCCCGCAGCACCTGCCCCAAGTGCAACCAGGATCTCCGCTCGTGCGTGCAGTGCACGCACTTCGATCCCGCGGCGCGCTTCGAGTGCGTGCGGCCGGTGCCCGCCCGGGTCTCGCCGAAGGACGTCGCCAACGACTGCGCGTTCTTCGAGGCGCGGACCAGCCTCGAGCGGGAGACCACCGCGGCCGGCGCCGCTCCGGCCCCGGGTGACAAGGGCCCCGCGCCCTCCTCCACCGCGCGGAAGGCGTTCGACGACCTCTTCAAGTTCTGATCGCCGGCGGGCCCGGCTGGCCGGGCCTATAATCCGGAGATGGGACTACTTTCCGAAAGCGATACCCAGGTGCTGCGCCAGCACCTCTCGGCCATCGAGACCCCGGTCACGCTCGTGCTGTTCACCCAGACCTTCGGCGGTTCCGAAGGCGGGCCCATTGCCAAGCAGGTGCTGGACGAAGTGGCCTCCCTCAACGACAAGATCTCGGTCGTCGAGAAGAACTTCGTCCTCGACACAGAGGACCGCACGAAGTACGGCGTCGAGCGCGAGCCGGCCATCGTCGTCCTCCGGGACGGCGAGGACACGCGGATGCGCTTTCTCGGGGCGCCGACCGGCTACGAGTTCGTGCCCCTGGTGGAGTCCATCCTGCTCGCCGGCACCGGCAACGTCGAGCTCGAGCCCGCGACGGTGAAGATGCTCGAGGGGGTGACCACGCCCACGGAGATCAAGGTCTTCTCCACCCCCACTTGACCGCACTGTCCGAGGGCGGTCGTCCTCGCGCACAAGATGGCGTTCAGCAGCCCGCACATCACGGCCACGGCCGTTGAGGCCACGTCGTTCATGGACCTGTCGCGGAAGTACCACGTGACGGGTGTCCCCAAGACCATCGTCAACGACAACATCGAGATCCTCGGCGCCCTGCCCGAGGCGCAGTTCGTCGAGACCGCGCTGCAGCCCGCGGGTCAGTAGTCCTCGGGAACATGAAGGACGCGAAGAAGGCCACGAAGTTTTTCGGGTCGGATCGGTACGGGTCGACAGCTTCCTGAGTTACGCTCACTCGCATGCGAGCAGCGCGCTTCTTCGTGCCGGCCCTCGTGGCCTTCGTGGCCCTCGTGTTCCCGGTGACACCCGCGGGGGCGCAGGGAAGGAAGGTCTACATCTCCGTGGACATGGAGGGGATCTCAGGCGTCAACGGCGACGACCAGACCAGCGCGGGCGGGGCGGAGTACGGCCGCGCGCGCAAGCTGATGGCCGAGGACGCCAATGCGGCCATCCGCGGTGCCTTCGAGGGCGGGGCGACAGAAGTCGTCGTCAACGACTCGCACGGCAGCCAGCGCAACCTGCTGCCCGAGGATCTCGATCCGCGGGCGCGCCTCATCAGCCACAGCTTCAAGCGCTACGGCATGATGGAGGGCCTCGACGAGACCTTCGACGCCATCGTCTTCGTCGGCTACCACGCCAAGGCCGATGCGCCCCGCGGCGTCTTCGCGCACACCGGCTCGGGCGTCGTCCGCGATCTCCAGGTGAACGGCGTGTCCGTCGGGGAGGGGGGAATGAACGCCGCGCTCGCGCGCTGGTACGGCGTCCCCGTCGTCGCGGTCAGCGGAGACGACACCGCGGTGGAGGAGGTGACGCGATCGGTGCCGGGCATTCGCGGCGTCGTCGTGAAGCGGGCCATCAACACGCGCGCCGTGGAGCTGCGGCCCCTGGCCGAAGCCCGCAAGGACATCCAGGCCGCGGCCCGCGAGGGCGTCCAGGCCGCGCGGAAGTCCACGCCCGAGCGCGCGGCCGCCTACCAGGTGCGCATGCAGTTCCGCAACTTCATCATTCCCGAGGTGGCCTCCGCGTTCACCGACATCACCGCCGTGGCGCCGGACACGGTCCAGTTCTCACGCGCCTCCATGCCCGAGGCGTACCGGCTGATCCGCGTGCTCTACAGGTTCATCAATACGAACTGACGGGTGCGGGCGGGTGCGGACGGGTGCGGGCGGGTGCGGACGGGTGCGGGCGGGTGCGGGCAGGTGCGGGCAGGTGCGGGCGGGCTTGCCGCGCCGAAGCGGGCGCATGAAGCAGCCCAGCGAAGGCGGGCGCGCGTTCGCTACGCTCGCTGCGGTAGCCAGCCTCGGCCTTCCTTCAGCACGAACCGGGTTTCTTCGGGCACTTCCCAGCCCTCGATGGCGGGGAATGTCGGGTCGCCCGGCAGCGTCAGGATGCTCTCGTCCGCCGTCTGGACGAACCCGGGCATCACGCGCACGACCGCGACTCGCCGAGCCCAGGCGACGGCCTCGTCCACGGTGCCATGGCGCTCGAGCCGGCGCAGCGTGGTCCAGGTCGGCGGCGGCAGCATGATCTGCCCTCGCCGGCACTGGTCGATGGCTTCCGAGGGTGCGAGCCACGCCAGCTCGGTCATCTCGCCGTCGTCGTGTCGAGCCTCCTGGCCGGCCGGCATGACCGCGAGGAAGAATCGCGTGTCGTAGCGGCGGATTTCAATCTCCGGGGTCACCCAGTGCGCGAACGGCACCAGGTCGTCCACGCCGATGACCACATTGGCCTCCTCGGCCAGCTCGCGCACCGCAGCCACGCGAAAGCCGTGCTCCTCCGCCGGCGAGAGATCCTGAAAGCGCGAGGGCTCGTGCAGGAAACGCCCGTCCGGCGCGACGGCACGATCGGCTTCGTCCACGCGCCCTCCCGGAAACACGTACGCGCCCGCCATGAACGCCACGCGATCGTTCCGCTTCACGAGCAGCACTTCGACGCTGCCTTCCGCCGACGGCCGCAGCACGACCACCGTCGATGCCGGTCGAAGCTCGGCGATCCGTCTCTCGCTCATCACGCACTCTTCCGTTCGAACACCGCCACGGCCTCGATGTGGTCCGTGTGCGGAAACATGTCCACGCCTCGCAGGCGTGCCAGGCGATAGCCCGCGCGCTCGATCCGCGCCCTTTCTGCCGCCAGCGCCTCGGTATTGCACGACACGTAGATGACGCGCCGGGCCCCGAGCTGCCCGACGGCGTCGAGCACCGTGTCCGGGCATCCCTGGCGCGGGGGATCCAGGACCACGACGTCGAAGCGCTCGCGCGAGAACCGCGCCATCGCGTCCTCGGTGCGAGCCGCCACGAGGCGTACCGCGCCGTCGGGCACACGGTTGACGCGCAGGTTGGCCTCCGCGTCCTTCACCGCCTGCCGGTTCTCCTCGACGGCCACGACCCGCGCGCCGCGCCGTGCGAGCGGGATGGCGAAGAGGCCGCTGCCGCTGTAGAGATCCAGCACGCGGCCGGCGTCACCGGTTTCGTCCAGCACCATCCGCAGCAGTTCCCGCGCCGCCTGCACGTTGGTCTGGAAGAACGCTGTCGGCGAGACGAGGAAGCTCGTGCCCAGCATCTCCTCCCGCACGTGCGCGCGGCCGTCGATCCTGATCGTCTCGCGGCCCACCATGAATGGCCCGGGCCGATCGTGGATGTTGATGAAGAAGCCGTCGGGGCGCTCCGGTGAGTCGAGCAGCGCTCGCACCGGCGCCCGCAGCGCCTTGTGGTTGGCCGTCACCACCAGCATCGCCACCGCCTCCCGGCCATCGTCCGTGGTGCGGACGAGCAGGTGCCGCAGGATGCCCGGCGGCACGCGCCCGCGGGCGAGGTGGTCGCGCAGCACGAAGGCCAGGCGATTCCCGCGATCGCTGTGCACGGGGCACTCCTCGATGCGGATGACGCGCGTGGAGCCGGCCTGGTAGTGCCCCATCGCGAGGTTGGCGCTGCCGGTGTTCGGTGCGAAGACGAAGGCGACCTTGTGGCGGAAGCGTTCCTCGACGGGCGAAGGCACCATCGGCGACGGGTCCACGTCCGCGAACAGGCGTGCGAGCCGCGCCTGCTTGTCGGCCACCTGGCGGGCGTAAGGCACGCCAGGAAGGCTGCAGCCTCCGCACACTCCGAAGTGCCGGCAGTTCACGGCTGGTAACCGCGCGGACGGCGGCCGGACCCTCGCCGGCCGCCCCTGTGCCGCGCTACTTCACGCCGAGCAGCTCGACCTCGAACAGCAGGGTCGCGTTGGGCGGGATGACGCCGCCGGCGCCGCGCGCGCCGTAGCCCATGTCGGCCGGGATGGTGAGCACCCGCTTGCCGCCCACCTTCATGCCCTTCACACCCTCGTCCCAGCCCCGAATCACCTCGCCGGCGCCGAGCGCGAACTCGAACGGCTCGTCGCGATCGCGGGAGCTGTCGAACTTCGTCCCCTTCTTGTCGGCCTGGCCATCGTCGTACAGCCATCCCGTATAGTGGACGACGACGGTGCGGCCAGGCGTGGCCTCGGCGCCGTTGCCCGTGGTAGTGTCGGTGATCTGGAATGGCATGCCCGGTTGTCCTCCGCACGCCGCAAGCAGAAACACCAGGAGCGCGCTCGACATCAGTTTGAGTGTCATCGGTCGCGGCCATTGTACGACGCGGGACCGCCGGGGGCGAAGCGCGGCGCCCGGACATCGGGCCAGGCAGCAGGGAAGGAGGCTCAGATGAGCGTGACCTTGTGTCCCCGCACACCACTGGCAGGCGCGGCCGCCGCCGTGCTCGCCGCCGTGCTCGTCCACCCGTCTGGGGCGTGGGCCCAGGCAAAGGACGCGTTCCCGAACGGCTGCGTGGACTGCCACACCTCCACGTCGAAGGCCGGCGACACGCGTCTCAGCACGCACCTGAAGGAGTGGATGAACGCGGTCCCGCCCGCGCTGCTGGAGAAGACGAAGGCCGCGGTGGCGGATCCGTCGAAGATCAAGGGCAAGCACCCCGCGGTCCCGAAGGCCGCCGCGGGCACGCCCCAGAGCTGCATGACCACCTGCCACCGGCGGGGGTCCACGATGGCGCCGCCCTTCACGACGCTGATGCACACCGTGCACCTGACCGGCGCAGGGAACCAGTTCGTGTCGCAGTTCCAGGGCCAGTGCACGCACTGTCACAAGATGGATCCGAAGTCGGGTGCGTGGCGGATTCCGAGCGGAGCAGAGAAGTAGCCGCCGACCTGGCCTGCCAGCCGTAGCTCGCGAGCCAGCGGTCCGTCGCCCGGCTTCGCCAAGGCTGCGGCGGGCAGCCTTCGCGTGAGTCGTGAGCGAAGGCTGGCGGAGGGAGAGGGATTCGAACCCCCGGTACCCTTCCGGGTACAGTGGTTTTCAAGACCACCGCCATCGACCGCTCGGCCATCCCTCCGCGACGAGAAGTGAGAAGTCAGAAGTACGAAGTCAGAAGTGAGAAGTTGTCTTCTTTCCGACGTCTCACTTCTCACTTCTCGCTTCTCACTTCTCACTTCTCACTTCGATTCTATCCGCTCCCGTCCACCCATGAAGGGGCGCAGCGCCTCGGGCACCACCACCGACCCGTCCTTCTGCTGGTAGTTCTCGAGAATCGCGATCAGTGTGCGGCCCACGGCGAGCCCTGAGCCGTTCAGCGTGTGCACGAACTCGGCCTTGCCCACGCCGCCCGGGCGGTACTTGATGTTCGCCCGCCGTGCCTGGAACGCCTCGCAGTTCGAGCACGACGAGATCTCGCGGTACGTCTGCTGGCTCGGCAGCCACACCTCGATGTCGTAGGTCTTCGCGGACGAGAAGCCGATGTCACCGGTGCAGAGCGCGACCGTCCGGTACGCCAGCCCCAGGAGCTGCAGCACCTGCTCGGCATCCGCCGTCAGCCGCTCCAGCTCGTCGTACGAGGTCTCCGGCGTCGTGAACTTGACGAGCTCCACCTTGTCGAACTGGTGCTGCCGGATGAGGCCGCGCACGTCGGCGCCGTGCGAGCCCGCCTCGCTGCGGAAGCACGGCGTGTAGGCCGTGTATTTCAGCGGCAGCTGCCGGCCGTCGAGAATCTCCCCGCGATAGAGGTTCGTCACCGGCACTTCGGCCGTCGGGATCAGGTAGAGGTCCCAGTCGCCCGAGATCTTGAACAGGTCCTGCTCGAACTTCGGCAGCTGCCCCGTGCCGTAGAGCGTCGACCCCGACACCAGGAACGGCGGCTCCACTTCCGTGTAGCCGTGCTTCGTGGTGTGCAGCGTGAGCATGAAGTTGATGAGCGCGCGCTCCAGCTGCGCGCCGGCGCCCATCAGTACGGCGAAGCGCGCGCCGGAGATCTTCGTCGCGCGCTCGAAGTCGATGATGCCGAGCTCCGGGCCGAGGTCCCAGTGTGCCTTCGGCTCGAAGTCGAACACCGGCTTGTCGCCCCAGGTGCGCACCACGGCGTTGTCGGCAGACGAAGCGCCCCGGGGCACGCTGGCGTGCGGCAGGTTCGGCAGCGTCTCGAGGATCATCGTCCGCTGCCGCTCGATCTGGTCGAGCTCGATGTCCAGCTGCTTGATCTTCTGGGAGCGCTGCCGGTTGGCCTCGAAGATGTGCGAGGCGTCCAGTCCCTGGCGCTTGGCTCGCGCCACCTCGTCGCCCGCGGCGTTCTGCTCGCGCTTGAGGCCCTCGACCTGCGGAATCAGGCGGCGGCGGTGGGCCTCGAGCGAGGCCAGCTGCTCCAGCTCGGTGCTGGCGTCGAGGCCCCGCGACTGGAGCCCCTCGCGCACCTCGTCGAGGTGGTCACGGACGAAAACAGGGTCAAGCATGATTGGAGTGCATTATTCTAGTTCGGATGCCCTCTCCGGTCCGCAAAGCCGTGTTCCCCGCCGCCGGCCTCGGCACCCGGTTCCTGCCGGCCACCAAGGCACAGCCCAAGGAGATGCTGCCCCTGGTGGACAAGCCCACCATCCAGTACGGCGTGGAGGAGGCGGTGGCATCCGGCGTCTCGAACATCATCCTCGTGACGGGGCGCGGCAAGAACGCCATCGAGGACCACTTCGACGTCTCGACCGAGCTCGAGACGTTCCTGGAGAGCCGGGGCAAGCTCGAGCAGCTCGAGGAGATCCGCGCCATCTCGAGCCTCATCAACGTGTCGTACGTCCGCCAGGGCGAGCCGCTCGGGCTCGGCCACGCCGTGCTGGTCACCGAGGCCATGGTCGCTGGCGAGCCCTTCGCCGTCATCCTCGGCGACGACGTGATCGACGCGGAGCCTCCGGCGCTGAAACAGATGATCGAGGTGTTCGACCGGGCCGGCGGCCCGGTCATCGCCGTGGAGCGCGTGCCCGAGGACCAGGTTTCCAGTTACGGCATCGTGGACGTCGAGCCGGCGCCCGAGCTGGGCCGAGGCGTGTACCGCATCAAGGACCTCGTCGAGAAGCCGCCCCGAGACGAGGCGCCGTCGAACCTGGCCATCATCGGGCGGTACATCCTCACTCCGGACATCTTCGACGCCCTGCGGGAAACCACCAGGGATCGCTCCGGGGAGATCCAGCTGACCAACGGCATGCGGCGCCTGCTGCAGTCGCGGCCGCTGTACGCCTACGAGATCGACGGCGTCCGGCACGACACGGGCAACAAGCTCGGATTCCTGAAGGCCGTGGTCTACTTCGCGCTGAAGCGCCCGGATCTGGCGGGGCCGTTCCGCGAGTACCTGGACTCGCTCAACTTGACGCCGACGTCGAAGGGCTAGGCGTCGACTCCTTCTTCGCCTCGCTCTTCGCCTCGCTCTT
>JBFWQE010000004.1:0-56879 GCA_050249615.1 Vicinamibacterales bacterium | reverse complement strand
TCTTCGCCTCGCTCTTCGCCTCGCTCTTGGTCTCGGGCTTGCTCTCGCCGGACGAGCTGCCCGACTCGTGGGTCCCCGAAGCGACATTGGCTCCGTCGGATTTGCCCGCCCTCGCGTAATCGGTGATGTACCACCCCGATCCCTTGAACTGGATCGCCGGGGACGAGAGCAGCTTCTTCACCGCGCCGCCGCACTTCGGGCAGGTCTCGATGGGGGCGTCCGAGAACTTCTGGATGACCTCGAACCGGTGGGCGCACGCGTCGCACTGGTATTCGTACAGGGGCATGGTGAGGGTTACTCCAGGACGTCGCCGGTCGCGTGGTCCAGCATGAGGCGCCGGAGCGCCGGGAACGAAGCCGCGCCCTGCGCGAGGAAAGCGTCGTGGAACGCGCGCAGGGAGGGCTTGCCGCGCTGCTCCTCCTGCCAGTCCTTGCGCAGCTTGAGCAGCATCAGCTTGCCGGCCGAGTACACGAGATAGGTCGGATCGAACGTGCCGCGCTCGGCCTCGCGCCGCGCGCTGGCGTCCTCGAGGAACGCCTCCTCCTTGAAGAAGCGCACGCCCTGCTCCACCGACCAGTCGTCGGTGTGCAGCCTGATCCCCACGACGAAGCGGGCCAGGCGGACCAGGGCCTCGCCCAGCTGTCCGAGCCTGAGCGCGTGATCGCCGTCTCCGAAGCCCGCCTCCAGCATCATCTGCTCGCAGTAGTGCGCCCAGCCTTCGACGTACGAGGCGGGCGCGAACAGCGTGGAGCGCCGCACCTTGGACGCGACGCGGCGGAGGTGCTGGTAGTGCAGGTAGTGGCCGGGATACACCTCGTGGATCGAGATGGTCCACAGGGTCGGGAGGTTGAAGTCGCGCAGGTGCTCGCGCTTGCGATCGTCGGGCCACGAGGCCTCGGCATCGGTCAGGTAGTACATCGCGCGCGACGCGCGCGTCTCGAACGGCCCCGGCGTCCACATGCTGGCGAACGACCACCGGAAGAAGTCCGGCGTGGCCGCGACGTCGATGCCGTCTCCCTCGCCCGGCGGAAGTTCGACGACGGGGTTGCGCGCGAGGAACGTGCGCAACTCGTCCAGCTGACCGCGCGCGGTGGCGATGAGCGTGCCGGGGGCGGGGTGCGACTCCCGGGCCTTCCGCCACGCGTCCATCGGGTCGCCGCCGTTGAGGCGCCCGGCGACGGAGCGGAACTCCTCCTGCGTGTTCGCGAGCTCGCGCAGGGCGATCGTGAGCAGCCGCTCGACCGGCAGCCCGATGCCTTCCTCCAGGCGCAGCTTCTGCTCGAACCGATCGCGGCCCATGCGGAACGAGCCCTTCGCCCGGGGCCGCAGGTCGTTCTCGAGATAGTCGATGTAGGCGGTCACCGCCTGCACGGCCTCGGTGGAGGCGTCGGCCAGGTCGGAGAGGAGGTGCAGGTCGTCCACGCCCGAGAAGGCGCGCGGCAGGTCGGCGTCGATGAAGGTCTTGATGCCGCGCCAGGTGTCCAGCCCCACCTTGATGAAGATGGCCGGGGGCTCCTTGACGTTGTCGCGGGCGGCCTGGATGAGCCGCGGCACCTGGTGGAGCTTCGAGAGCACGCGGCGCGCCCGCTCGGCCTCCGGCGCGTAGGTGAAGATGGCCTGGGCTGCCAGGCTCGAGGCCAGCACTTCCCCGTAGAGGTGGGGGCTCCGCTCCCAGGTCCGGACCTCCTCCAGTTCGTGCATCCGGGCGCGGATGTTCGATCCGATGATGGCGTGGTCCACCTGCTCGTGCAGCGGGAGCCTGTCCACCGGAATCGCGTCCAGGCGCCGGGCGAAGCCCGCCAGCGCCCCGAGGTGCGTCTCGACGGCAGACCGGCGGAAGTCCTCGAGGAGGTCGTCGTGCTGGTGCACCCCATCGAGCGTCGCGTGGGTCGGGCGGGCCTCGTACAGGTAAGCGACGTAGTCGTCGACGAAATGGGTGAGCGGTTCCGCGGCGTGCATGTGAGGCGATCACGGCCGCACCCTCCAGCGTGCGGCCATCTCCCAATGGTACAATAAAATATGGCCGGTACGCTCTTCGTCGTCGCCACGCCGATCGGCCATCTCGAGGACATTTCTGCCCGAGCCCTTCGCATCCTGCGCGACGTGGCCATCGTCGCCGCCGAGGACACCCGGCGGACGGGCAACCTGCTGCGGCACTTCAGCATCCCGACGCGGATCCTCAGCCTGCACGAGCACAACGAGCGCTCCCGCGCACCCGAACTGGTGGCCCGCCTGCGCCGGGGGGAATCAGTGGCGCTCGTCTCCGACGCCGGCACGCCCGGGGTGTCGGACCCGGGGGCCGAGCTCGTACGCATGGCCCGGGAGGCCGGAATCGCCGTGGTGGCCGTTCCCGGGCCAAGCGCTGTCGCGACGGCCATTTCCCTCGCGGGATTGGAAGACCCGGAGTTCGCCTTCCTGGGTTTTCCGCCGATTAGGTCAAAAGATAGAATTCAATGGATTGAACGCCTCGTTCGCTACCAGGCCGATCTGGCCGTGGTCTGTTTCGAGGCCCCGCACCGCATCCGGAAGACGCTCGAAGATCTGGTCAATTATGTCAAACAACCAATTTTGGTGTTTCGCGAACTGACCAAACTCCACGAGGAGTGCCTGACGGGCCTCCCAGGCGAAATTCTCGGTCGCCTGGAGCACCCCCAAGGGGAGTTTACGCTCGTCTTCCCAAGAACGGAGCCCGCCGAAACGACGGCGCCGTCCGTATCGGTCGAGGCATTGAGACATGAATTAGGTTTATTGACCAATAACGACGCCCGATCGAAGCGAGAGGCTGCCCGCCTGGTGGCTCGTAAATTTGGTTTATCGACCAAATATGTCTACGACGCCCTCCGAGACTAGCCCGAATCCCGCCACGCCCTGCAACCGATAAGATCCACGTCCGTGAACCCCATCCACATCGTCATCCTGGCCGCGGGCAAGGGCACCCGGATGCGGTCTGCCACGCCAAAGGTCCTTCATCCCGTTTGTGGTATCGCCCTCATCGACCGCGTCCTCCGGGCGGCCTCCGCCCTCGGGCCCGAAACCATCACGGTCGTGGTCGGCCACGAAGCCGAGAAGGTCCGTCATCACCTGGGAGAGAGGCCGCAAGTCTTCACGGTCGTACAGGAGCCGCAACTCGGCACCGGCCACGCGCTGCTCCAGGCCGAGCCGATCCTGAAGGACAGGTCCGGCACCGTCGTGCTCCTCTCGGGCGATGTCCCCCTCCTCACCGCGGCCACGCTCCAGGCGCTGGTCCAGGCGCACCATCAGGCGGCGGCTGTCGCCACCGTCATGACAGCCACTGTGCCGCGCCCGTACGGCTATGGCCGAGTGATCCGCAAGGACGGCGAGATCGCGCGCATCGTGGAGGAACGGGACGCCTCGCCGGCGGAGCGCGAAGTCCGGGAGATCAACTCGGGCATCTACGCCTTCGACCTGGCGCCGCTGTTCGAGGCCCTTCGCGGCATCGGCGCCGCCAACGCGCAGGGCGAGTACTACCTGCCCGACCTCGTCAGCATCTACCGGCGCCAGGGCCGGACCGTGACCACCTGGCAGGTCGCGGGCGCGGACGAGATTCGGGGCATCAACAGCCGATCGGAGCTGGCGGAGGTCAGTGGCATGGTTCGACAGGCGAAGAACGAAGAACTGATGGCGGCCGGGGTCACCCTGGTCGATCCCGCCACCACGTACATCGACAGCGGCGTGGAGGTGGGGCCCGACACCGTGATCCATCCTTGCGTGCACCTCGAGGGTTCCACGCGCGTCGGCAGCGCCTGCGAGATCCACTCCGGCACACGCGTCGTCAACTCGACGGTGGGCGATCGCGTGACACTGCTGAATCACTCGGTCGTGACCGACTCGACCATCGGGCCGGGCTGCAGTGTCGGCCCGTTCGCGCACCTGAGGCCGGGATCGGCCCTCGGCGCCGAGGCCCGCGTCGGCAACTTCGTCGAGCTGAAGAACACGGCGCTGGGGGACGGCGCCAAGGCCAATCACCTCGCCTACCTCGGCGACTCGACCATCGGCGAGCGCTCGAACATCGGCGCCGGCACCATCACGTGCAACTACGACGGCATGCGCAAGCACCGGACCGTGGTCGGCAAGGGCGCCTTCGTCGGCAGCAACTCCACGCTGGTCGCCCCGGTCACGATTGGCGACAACGCCTACGTCGCGGCCGGGTCCGCCATCACCCAGGATGTCCCGGCCGACGCGCTGGGCATTGGCCGCGGCCGGCAGGAGAACAAGCCGGGCTGGGTGAGCCGGCGCAAAGAAGAAGTGAGAAGTGAAAAGTGAGAAGTGAGAAGCAGTAGATGTGCGGGATCATCGGTTACATCGGCGCGAAGCCCGTCGTCCCCGTCATCCTCGACGGGCTGAAGCGGCTCGAATACCGCGGGTACGATTCGGCGGGCATTGCCGTGGTCAACGACGGCCACCTCGATATCCGCCGCAGCGCGGGCAAGCTCTCGAACCTCGAACAGGCCCTCGCGAAGTCGCCCCTGGAGGGCCAGTACGGCCTCGGCCACACCCGCTGGGCCACGCACGGCCGGCCAACCGAAGAGAACGCGCACCCGCATCGTGACGGCACGGGCCGGCTGGTGGTGGTTCACAACGGGATCATCGAGAACTACCTCGAGTTGAAGCGGGCACTCCTCGCGAAGGGCCACACGTTCCAGTCGGAGACCGACACCGAGGTGGTGGCGCACCTGGTCCAGGACGAATGGCGCGGCGACGGCCTCGAGAACGCCGTGCAACGCGCGGTGGCGAGGGTTCGCGGGCTCTTCGCGCTGGTGCTGCTCACGGCCGACGACCCGAACAAGCTCGTCGCCGTGCGCAACGGCCCGCCCATCGTGGTGGGGCTGGGCGACGGCGAGTACTTCGTCGCCAGCGACGTGCCCGCCATCCTGGCGCACACGCGGAATGTCGTGTTCATGGACGACCGCGAGATGGCCGTGGTCACGCCCGCCGGCGCCACGTTCAGGTCGCTCGACGGCGCCGAGGTCACGCACGCGCCCACGCGGGTGACCTGGGACCCCGTCATGGCGGAGAAGGCCGGCTACAAGCACTTCATGCTGAAGGAGATCATCGAGCAGCCCCATGCGCTGCGCGAGACGATCCTCGGCCGCGTCTCCGTGGACTCCGCACAGACCTTCCTGGACGAGCTCGCCATCAGCCCTGCCGACCTCGCGGCCGTGAACAAGGTGACGATGGTGGCGTGCGGCACGTCGTGGCACGCGGCGCTGGTCGGCAAGTTCATGATCGAGCAGCTGGCCCGCATCCCGGTCGAGGTGGACTACGGCTCCGAGTTCCGGTACCGGGACCCCATCGTGGACCGCCGATCGCTGACCGTCGCGATCACCCAGTCCGGTGAGACCGCCGACACGCTCGCGGCCCTGCGCGAGGCCAAGAGCAAGGGCGCTCGGAGCGTCGCCATCTGCAACGTCGTCGGGAGCATGGCGACGCGCGAGGCAGAGGGAACCATCTACACGCACGCCGGTCCGGAGATTGGCGTCGCGTCCACGAAGGCCTTCACCACCCAGCTGGTGGCGCTCTACCTGCTTGCGCTCCGTCTCGCCGAGATCCGCGAGACGCTCACGACCGATCAGCGCCGCGCCGCCATCGACGAGTTGATGCGCCTGCCCCAGGTCGTCGAGGGCGCGATCCACGCGTCGAAGGCAACGGAGGACATCGCGGCGCGCTTCTACAACCGGTCGGATTTCCTCTATCTCGGCCGTGGCGTGAACTATCCGATCGCCCTTGAAGGCGCGCTGAAGCTGAAGGAGATCTCCTACATACACGCCGAGGGCTACCCGGCTGGCGAGATGAAACACGGGCCCATCGCCCTCATCGACGAGGCCATGCCGGTGGTGGCGCTGGTGCCGCGGGATGCGGTCTTCGAGAAGATGCTCGGCAACATCCAGGAGGCCAAGGCGCGCGGCGGATCGGTCATCGCCGTCACCACCGAGGGCGAGAGTCCCCTGTCGGATTTCCTGGATCGTCAATCCGACGCACTGGTAGCAATTCCTGCAACCACTCCGCTCCTGACGCCGGTGGCCATGACCATCCCGCTGCAGCTCCTTGCGTACCACATCGCCATCAGGCGTGGCTGCGACGTCGATCAGCCGAGGAACCTCGCCAAGAGCGTCACGGTAGAATAGGAGGGTTGGATCTCCTCTCTTCCCTGAATCCCGAGCAGCAGGCTGCGGTCCGCCACACGGAAGGCCCGCTGCTCATTCTCGCGGGGGCCGGATCGGGCAAGACGCGCGTCATCGCGCATCGCATCGCCTACCTGGTCTCCGAGCGCGTCGCCCATCCGGACGAAATCGTCGCGGTCACGTTCACCAACAAGGCGGCGGCTGAGATGCGCGAGCGCGTCGAGGCCCTGCTCGACATCGACTGTCGCGCGATGTGGATTTCCACCTTTCACGCGCTCTGCGCGCGCCTCCTGAGGCGCGAGGCCGGGCACATCGGCCTCAGCCGCGACTTCACCATCTACGACTCGGGCGATCAGCAGTCGGTCATCAAGCAGCTGGTCAAGGAGTACGGGCTCGACGACAGCACGTACCAGGCCCGCATGGTGCTGGGGCGCATCAGCCATGCCAAGAACCGGATGGAGGGCCCCGAGTCGTTCGAGAACACGTGGAACCCGCGCGATCGCGAGATCGGCCGCCTGTTCCACGGCTACAACCGCGCCCTGGCAGAGGCGAGCGCGCTCGATTTCGACGACCTCCTGCTCCGAACCGTGGACCTGTTCGAGAAGAACCCGGCCCTGCGCGAGCGGTACGCCCGCCGCTTCAGGTTCGTGATGGTGGACGAGTACCAGGACACCAACCGCCCTCAGTACATGCTCGTGAAGCAGCTCGCCGGCGGCCATCGCAACCTCTGCGTCGTCGGTGACCCCGATCAGTCCATCTACAAGTGGCGCGGAGCGGATCTGCGCAACATCATGGATTTCGAGCAGGACTTCCCCGAGGCCGCGGTAGTGCGCCTCGAGCGGAACTATCGCTCGACGCAGGTCATTCTGGACGCGGCCTCGGCCGTCATCGGCAACAACCGCAACCGCAAGGAGAAGGCGCTCTGGACCGACCGGAAGGGCGGCGCCCGGATCGTGTATTTCCGGGCCTCCGACGAGCTCGAGGAGGCGGAGTTCATCGCGCGCACCGCCCGGAACACGATACGCGAAGACGTCGACGCGACGATGGCGGTGCTGTATCGAACCAACGCGCAGTCCCGCTCGGTGGAAGACGCGCTCAGGGCGGCAGGCATCCCGTATCTCATCCTGGGAGGCGTCGGCTTCTACGAGCGCCGGGAGATCAAGGACGCTCTCGCCTACCTCAAGCTGATCCTCAACCCACACGACGATGTCGCGCTGAGGCGCGTCATCAACACGCCCGCCCGAGGGATCGGCAAGGGGGTGATGGACGCTCTGGAGCAGGTGGACGCCGGCCAGGCCGCCGGGGACCTTCCCCCGCTTCTCGCCGGGCTTCAGCCAGCCGTGGCCTCCAACTCGCTCTGGACCAGGCTGGTGACCGCCGTGGACCAGCGGCTCCTGAGTCCCCGGCAGGTGGCGTCGCTGGCCGCGTTCCGCGATCTGATCACGTCGCTCTCCGACGCCGCCCGGCGCGAGACCGTCGCCATCACGCTGGGCAAGGCGCTGGATCAGTCCGGCTACCTCCGCGACCTGCGCGAGGACCGGAGCGAGGAGTCGCAGGCCCGCATCGAGAACCTGATGGAGCTCGTGTCCGCGGCGAGGGAGTACGAGGCCCGCGAGGTGGACACATCCCTCGGAGGGTTCGTCGACCGGCTGTCGCTGCTCTCGGACGTGGACAAGGAACAGGGCGGGCGTGACGCCCGCGTGCTGATGATGACCCTGCACTCGGCCAAGGGCCTGGAGTTCCCGGTCGTCGTCATGGCTGGCCTCGAAGAGGGCCTCTTCCCCCACTCCCGTTCCCGCGAGGACGATGCGGAGCTGGAGGAGGAGCGGCGGCTGTGCTACGTGGGCATCACCCGCGCACGGAAGCGGCTGGTCCTGACGAGCGCCGCGCGCCGGCGGGTCTTCGGCGAGTACCAGGCCACTGAGCCGTCGCGGTTCATCGACGAGGTTCCCGCGGATCTCATCGAGCAGGAGTTCTCGTCCCTGTCTTCACCGTACCGCGGCACGCGCGGAGGCTGGGAGTATCGGGCGAACCCGTACGCGCGCCCGCCGAGGCGCGGGCCCGATCGCGCGCGGGAGGGTCCGCCGCCGTTCATGTACGAGGACGAGGACCAGTCGGCGGGCCTCCGCCCCGGGCTGCGCGTCAAGCACGGCCAGTTCGGCGTCGGGATGGTGGTGAGCGTGGAGGATCTGGAGGACGACCAGAAGCTGGTCGTGCGGTTCGTGTCGGTGGGACAGAAGACGCTGCGGGCGAAGTACGCGAAGCTCGAGCGCGCGTGACCGCCGCGCGCTCGCCTTCTGCCTGGCTCGCGTTCAGCCTTCCCCTCAGAGTCCCGCGATCTTCGTGATGATCCACTTGCCCTCGCGGGCGGTACCGGCCTGCGTGCCGACCACCTTCGAGAGCGTGATGGTCAGGTCTTTCTCGGCGGTCTGCCCCTCGGGGCTTTTCACTTCCGCGCGGATGGCGACGTCCTTGCTCACCATCTCACCATCGAAGGCATTGACGTCGAACTCGGGCTGGCCGGGCTGCGCCAGCGACGCCTCGGGAAGCGCTGTGGCGGCCGTCACGGCCGCGCGCGCGGCGCTCAGGTTCTTCACGAACATGGCCGTGTCGGCGCGCCACTTGTCCCACTCGGGCTTGACCTTGGCCTGCAGCGGAGTGAACTTCACGTTCGGTTGGTTCTCGATCTTGAGAATCTCCTCGATGGTCGCGAGGTTGGCGTTGGAATACTCCCTCTTCCGGCGCTGGAACTCGGCCTCCTCCTGACGCGCCTTCGCCGCGGCCTCCATCAAGGCCTTGTGCGGCAGCGGCTCGCGCCGCTCCGCGCTGACGGAGGTGATCGAGAAGTCCTCGACCGAGCCCTGGGTGCGCGGGTCGAGCGCGACGGTGGCCATCATCGCCGCCGTCGTGTTGTCCCTGTTGCGCGCGGCCCGGAAGAACTGGTTCAGCATCTGCTGCTCGGGAGGACGCGAGCACGCGACCTCGAGCGCGACAAGGGGGAGCAACAGCAGCACAGCCTTCACAGTGAATCGCACGCGTGGCACCATCCTTCCCTCCTCGGAATCGTCGTGAGAAAGGCCGAGCCTACTACTCTTCACCCGGCTCGACAAGGTCATCAGGAGCGCCGGGCCCCTCGACCGGCTCGTCCACGGCCTTCGGCACGAGCGCGATGGACACCACGCGATCGCCCTCCTCGAGCTCCATCAGGCGCACGCCCTGCGTGGCGCGCCCGGCCGTCCGGATGTCGCCGGCCGGCGTCCGCAGGATCTTGCCCTGCTCGGTGATGACCAGCAGCTCGTCGTCCTCGCTCACCTGGGCGATGTTGACGACGCGGCCGTTCTTGTCCGTGATCTCGACGTTCTTCACGCCGAGGCCCCCGCGGCTGGTGACGCGGTACTCGTCGATCTCCGTCTGCTTCGCGTAGCCGCGCTCGGTGACCGTCAGCAGCGTGCCGCCGGGCTTGGCCACCTGCATTGCCACGACCTCGTCACCCTCGCGGAGCTGGATGCCGCGCACCCCGTACGCGGTGCGTCCCATCGGGCGCACCTCGTCCTCGGAGAAGCGGATGGCCTTGCCCTCGCGCGTGCCGATGAACACCTCGCTGGCGCCGTCCGACAGCTGCACTGCCATCACGGCGTCGCCCTCGTCCACGCCCATCGCGATGATGCCGCCGGCGCGGGGGTTGCTGAACGCGGAGAGCTCGGTCTTCTTGACCGTCCCCTTGCGCGTGCCCATCACGATGAAGTGCTGGTCGTCGAACTCGCGGAGGGCGAGCATGTCCGCGATGCGCTCGCCGGGCTCCATCTGGACCAGGTTCGCGATGGACTTGCCGCGCCCGTCCGCGCCGACGTCCGGAATCTCGTGCACCTTCAGCCAGTAGGCCCGGCCCCGGTCGGAGAACACCATGAGCACGGAGTGCGTGGACGCCACGAAGAGGTGATTCACGACGTCTTCTTCGCGCGTCCGCATCCCGATCCGGCCGCGCCCGCCGCGGCGCTGCGCGCGGTAGGTGGTGATGGGCGTCCGCTTGATGTACCCGGTGTCGGTGACCGTGACCGCGACGTCCTCCTCGGCAATCAGGTCTTCGATGCTGAGCTCGCCCTCCTCTTCGAGGATCTGCGTGCGACGGTCGTCGCCGAAGCGGGCCTGCACCGCCCTCAGCTCGTCCACGACGATCTGCAGGAGCAGCTGCTGGTTGGCGAGGATGGCCCGGAGGCGCTCGATGAGCTTCATCAGCTCGGCGAGCTCGTCGAGGATCTTCTGCCGCTCCAGGCCCGTCAGCCGCTGGAGCTGCATGTCGAGGATGGCCTGCGCCTGGATCTCGCTGAGGCCGAACTGGGTGACGAGGCCGATCTTCGCCTCGGCGGGGTTGCGCGATCCCCGGATGAGGCTGATCACCGCGTCGAGGTGGTCGAGCGCGATCCGCAGGCCCTCGAGGATGTGCGCCCGGGCCTCGGCCTTCCGCAGCTCGAACTCGGTGCGCCGCCGCACCACTTCCCGGCGGAAGTCGATGAAGTGATCGACGACCTCGAGCAGGTTCAACACGCGAGGCCGGCCGGCCACGATGGCCAGCAGGATGATCCCGAACGTCTGCTGGAGCTGGGTGTGCTTGTAGAGATTGTTCAGCACCACCTCGCCCACCGCGTCCCGCTTCAGCTCGATGACCACGCGCATCCCGTCGCGGTCCGACTCGTCGCGGATGTCCGAAATGCCCTCGATGGTCTTCTCGCGCACGAGATCCGCCATGCGCTCGAGCAGGTTCTTCTTGTTGACCTGGTAGGGGATCTCGTGGACGACGATCTGGGTGCGATCGCCCTTCTTCGTCTGCTCGATCTCCGCGCGCGCCCGCACCTGGATCCCACCCCGGCCCGTGAGGTAGGCCTCGTGGATGCCGCGGCGGCCGACGATGAGGCCGCCGGTCGGGAAGTCGGGGCCAGGCACCAGTCTCAGCAGCTCGCGCAGCTTCTGCTCCCGCGTCAGCTTCGGCGCGTCTGCCGGCGCCATGAGGGTCTTCTCGATGACCCAGATGACGCCATCGATGATCTCGCGCATGTTGTGCGGCGGGATGTTGGTGGCCATCCCCACGGCGATGCCGGTGGACCCGTTCACGAGGAGGTTCGGGTACGCCGTCGGGAGCACCGTGGGCTCGTCGGTCGTCTCGTCGAAGTTGGGGACGAAGTCGACCGTGTCCTTCTCGAGGTCCTCCATCATCGCCTCGGCGAGCGCCTCGAGGCGGGCTTCCGTGTACCGGTACGCGGCCGGCGGATCTCCGTCCACCGAGCCGAAGTTCCCCTGGCCGTCCACCAGGGTGTAGCGCATGTTGAAGTCCTGCGCGAGGCGCACCAGCGTGTCGTACGCCGGGGCGTCGCCGTGGGGATGGTAGTTGCCGATGACCTCGCCGACGATCTTCGCGCACTTGCGGTACGCCCGGTTGCTGGCCAGCCCCATCTGCCGCATCGCGTAGAGCACGCGCCGGTGCGCGGGCTTGAGCCCGTCGCGCACGTCCGGCAGCGCCCGCCCGATGATCACGCTCATGGCGTAATCCAGGTACGAGCGCTTCATCTCGTCTTCGATGTTGACGGGGATTCTGGATTCGGTCGTGGGCATTCAGGAACCAGGAGTCAGCGATCAGGAATCAGGAGTCAGGGATCGGGGACCAGGTCAAATGTCGAGGTTCCGCACGTCGAGCGCGTTGTCTTCGATGAACTTGCGGCGCGGCTCCACCTGATCGCCCATCAGCGTGGTGAACATCTGGTCCGCCTCGGTATGGTCCTCCGCCCGCACCTGCAGCAGCGTCCGCGTTTCCGGGTTCATCGTCGTCGCCCAGAGCGTGTCGGGGTTCATCTCCCCGAGGCCCTTGTACCGGTTGATGGCCACGCCCTTGCGGCCGAGGGCGATGAAGTGCTCGACCAGCTCGTCGAGCGTCGCGATGAAGACGGGCTCCGGCTCCCGGCGTCCGGCGGCAGGCGCCGGCACGGGCACCGTGGCCTCGGCATCGGGCGCCGCGTCGACCGGCTCCTCTTCCGGCTCCGCCGCCTCCTCCGCCGCCCTGGCGGCCGCGACGACACGGACCTCGATCGGCCCTTTCCGAAGAGCCCGCACGATGTCCCTGATTTCGGCGTAGCTCGCGCCCAGCGTCCGGTACTCCCCGGACAGCACGAACTCGAGGCCGATGATGCTGAGGCGCGAGTAGCCCGACGATCGGTCGTCGACGCGGAGCGCGAACGTGTTGTGCTCCTCGTCCTTGACGGCCGAGACGCCACGGAGGGGCGTGGTCAGCTCGTCGGCGAGGCGCTGGACCTGCGACTCGTCGTCGAAGAAGGCGCGGTCCTTCACCTCGCGGTCGAGGAGCCCTTCGACCACCTCGCGCGCGTGGCCCCTGCGCTGCACCAGCTGCAGCACCTTCTGGTACCCGATGATCCCGTGCAGCGCCTTCTCGAGCGCCGGCCCGGAAATTTCCGTGCCGTCCGCGAGCTTCACGACTCGCGACTCCACCGCCCGGTGCACCAGGAAGTTCTCGAGCGCGCGCTCGTCCTTGATGTAGGTCTCCACGCGGCCGCGCTTGGCCCGGAAGAGCGGCGGCTGCGCGATGTAGATGTGGCCGCGCTCCACCAGCTGCGCCATCTGCCGGTAGAAGAACGTGAGCAGGAGAGTGCGGATGTGGGAGCCGTCCACGTCCGCGTCGGTCATGATGATGATCCGGTGGTACCGGAGCTTGTCGATGTCGAAGTCCTCGGTGCCGATGCCGCACCCGAGCGCGGCGATCATCGTCTTGATTTCGTCGGAGCTGAGCATCCGGTCCAGCCGCGCCCGCTCGACGTTCAGGATCTTGCCCTTGATCGGCAGGATCGCCTGGAACCGCCGATCGCGGCCCTGTTTGGCCGAGCCGCCGGCCGACTCTCCCTCGACGATGTAGATTTCCGACTGCGCGGGATCCCGTTCCTGGCAGTCCGCGAGCTTGCCCGGGAGCGAGCCTCCGTCCAGCGCGCCCTTCCGGCGCACCAGGTCCCTGGCTTTGCGGGCCGCCTCGCGCGCGCGGGCGGCCTCCGCCGCCTTGGTCACCACCCGCTTCGCGACCGCGGGGTTCTCCTCGAGGTACGCCCCGAGCCTGTCGTTGACGATGGCCTCGACGATGCCCTTGACCTCGGTGTTGCCGAGCTTCGTCTTCGTCTGGCCCTCGAACTGCGGGCGCGGAATCTTGACGCTGATGACCGCGGTCATCCCCTCGCGGATGTCATCGCCGCTGATGGTGGCATCCTTGAGATCCTTCGTCAGGTTGTTCCGGGTCGCGTAGGCATTGATGGTGCGCGTGAGCGCGGACCGGAAGCCCGAGAGGTGCGTGCCTCCCTCGTGCGTGTTGATGTTGTTGGCGAACGAGAACTCCTGCGGGTTGTACCCGTCGTTCCACTGCAGCGCGATCTCGGCGTCGATGCCTTCCCGCTCGCCGCGCATGTGGATGGGCTTCTCGTTGACGAGCCCCTTGTTCTTGTTCAGGTGCTCGACGAACGAGACAATGCCGCCCTCGTAGTGGAAGCGGTGGCTCTTGCCGTCGCGCTCGTCCTCGAGCGTGATGACCAGCCCGGCGTTGAGGAACGCCAGCTCCCGCAGGCGCTGCGCCAGCGTATCGAAACTGAAGTCGGTCGTCTCGAAGATCTGCTCGTCCGGCTTGAACGTGATCTTCGTGCCGCGCCGCTGCGTCGTTCCGGTGACGAGGAGGTCCCCCTGCGGGGCCCCGCGCTCGTAGGTCTGCTGGTAGACCTGGCCGTTGCGCCAGATCTCGAGCTCCAGCCGCTCGGAGAGCGCGTTCACCACGGACGAGCCCACGCCGTGCAGGCCGCCCGAGACCTTGTAGCTCTTGTTGTCGAACTTGCCGCCCGCGTGGAGCACCGTCAGCACGACTTCGGCGGCGGGCCGCCCGGTCTCGTGCATCTCGGTCGGAATGCCGCGCCCGTTGTCCACCACCGTGACGGATTTGTCCAGGTGGAGCGTGACGGCGATTTCCGTGCAGTGTCCGGCGAGAGCCTCGTCGATGGAGTTGTCGACGATCTCGTACACGAGGTGGTGCAGGCCCGCCGGCCCCGTGGACCCGATGTACATGGCCGGCCGCTTGCGGACGGCCTCCAGTCCCTCGAGAACCTTGATGCTCTCCGCGCCATAGTCCTGCGGGCCCACGCCCTGCGGAACCGTCTGTTCGATCTCTGACACGCTGATGTCTCTGTCTCCGGCAATCACACCCGCATCGGCATGATCACGTAGGTGTAGTCGTACCCTTCCACGCCCACCGGCTTCATCACCGCCTGGCTCACGTCGTCCTTGAGATCCAGCGCCACGATGTCCGACTCGGCGGCATTCAGGAAGTCGAGCACGTACTGCGCGTTGAAGCAGATGGTGATGTCCGGGCCCTCGTACTCCACGGCGATGGGCTCGCGCGCCTCGCCGAACTCCGGGCTGCTCGAGGTGACTTCGACCTTGCCCTTCTCCACCTGGAACTTCACCGCGCGCGACCGCTCGTTCGAGAGCAGCGCCACGCGCCGGACCGCGTTGGTGAGCCGGTCCCGCTCGAACTCGACGTGCTTGTCGTTGTTCTTCGGCACGACTTTCTCGTAGGCCGGGAACTGCCCGTCGATCATGCGCGACATGAGCAGCCGCGGCCCGATCTCGAAGAACAGGTGATTCTCCCCGCGCTCGTACTGGACCTCGCCATCCGACTCCGCCAGCAGCCGTCCGAGCTCGGCCAGCGCCTTGCGCGGCAGAATGGCCTTCACGTCTTCTCCCTTGTGCGCGCCTTCGCGATCCGCGTGCACCAGCGCCAGCCGATGCCCATCGGTGGCGACCATCGTCATCTTCTCGGGCCCGAGCACGAACTGCGCGCCGTTCAGGTAGTAGCGCGTGTCCTCGCCGGTGATGGCGAACTGTGTCTTCGCAATCATCTGCGCGAGCGTCGATCCCTTGATCCCGGCCCTCGCCGCGCCCGGCGGTTCGGTGACGGTCGGGAAGTCCTCGCGCGGCAGCGTGGGCATGCGCGAGCTGAACTGCCCGCCCGACACCTTGACGCCGTTGCCGCCCTTTTCGGTTTCGATGTTCACGTCGCCGTCGGGCAGCGCCCGCACGACCTCGTACAGCTTCTTGGCCGGCAGCGTCACCCCGCCGTGTCGCGACACTGCGGCTTCGGCCCGGCTGCGCAGGGTGACCTCGAGGTCCGTGGCCAGGAGCGTGATCTCGTTTCCGGTCGCCTCGATGAGCACATTGGCCAGGATGGGAATCGTGTTCTTCCGCTCCACGATCTGCTGGAAGAACTGCAGTTCACGCACAAGATCGGCTTTCCGGGCGACCAGTTCCATGTGCTGCTTAACCTCTGGGGAAAAGAGAAAAGGCGAAGACAAATAATTATACAGGAACTAGGTCCGGTTCAGGAAATAAACTCAACCGGTAAGTCCTTATTCTACAAGTATTTAACCTGTGGGTTTTTCTGTGACCCGCGTGTTGATGTTGCGGGCCTTCGGACAGGGGCTTTCGCCCCATCCACAGGCGTCCACAAGGCGTGCAGGCCCCGGCTGTGGATCCGGTTGACCAGACACGAAACCTATTTGAACGACTCGAGGAAGTTGTTCACCTGGTTGTTGAATTCCGTGCTGCCCTTGCGCAGTTCTTCCACCTTCTTGATGGAGTGGATGACCGTCGAATGGTGCTTGCCGCCGAAGCTGCGGCCGATCTCCGGTAGTGAGGCGTGCGTCAGCATCTTGCACAGGTACATCGCCACCTGGCGGGGCATGGCCACCGATTTCGAGTTGTTGCGCGACTTCAGGTCGGTCAGCTTCAACTGGTAGTAGTCGGCCACGAACTTCTGGATCTGCTCGATGGTCACGGCCCGGTCATCGTGGTCCAGGACGTT
This sequence comes from Vicinamibacterales bacterium, assembly GCA_050249615.1. Classification (GTDB taxonomy): domain Bacteria; phylum Acidobacteriota; class Vicinamibacteria; order Vicinamibacterales; family UBA2999; genus VFZN01. Next base: position 40,844 of record JBFWQE010000004.1, on the reverse strand, counting down.
CTTGAGGACGTCCTGGGCGAGTTCGATCGTCAGGGGCCGACCGGTAAGCGAGGCGTACGCCAGCAATCGGATCAGGGAGCCCTCGAGTTCCCGGATGTTCGACTTGATGCGGCTGGCGATGTACATCGCGACGTTGTCGGGCAGCGGCACCGCCTCGGTTTCGGCCTTTTTCTTCAGGATGGCCGTCTTCGTCTCGATGTCGGGCGACTGGATGTCGGCGATGAGGCCCCACTCGAAGCGCGAGCGCAGGCGCTCCTCGAGCGCCGGGATCTCGTGCGGTGGCCGATCACTGCTGATGACGATCTGCTTCTGCGCGTCGTGCAGGGCGTTGAACGTGTGGAAGAACTCGGTCTGCGTGCCTTCCTTGCCGGACACGAACTGGATGTCGTCCACGAGCAGCACGTCCACGCTGCGATAGCGCGCGCGGAACTCCAGGATGCGATCGAAGCGCACCGCGTTGATCATCTCGTTCATGAAACGCTCCGACGAGATGTAGGTGAGCGTCAGCGACGGGTTGTGCTGCACGACGTAGTGCCCGATGGCGTGCATGAGGTGCGTCTTGCCCAGTCCCACGCCGCCGTAGATGAAGAGCGGGTTGTACGACCGGGACGGGGCTTCGGCCACCGCGCGGCAGGCTGCGTGTGCGAACTGGTTCGAGGGCCCGACGATGAATGTGTCGAAGGTGTAACGGGGATTGAGCCCCCCGGGGATGACAGGTCCCGGCGCTGCCGGCTCGGCCTGGAGGGCGCCGGTCGAAAACACCACTTCCATGTCTGGCTTCGGCGCCGGCTCCCGCAATGGAGGCTCGACGACGGCTGGTGCGTCGGGCAAGGCGGGGGCGGCCGAGCCCACCTCGAAGACCAGCTGACTCTGGGCGCGTCCCACCTCGGCGAGCGATTCCGCAAGGACTACGGAGTAGTGGCGAGGGAGCCACTCCACATACAGCGGTGCGGGAACCCGGATCACCAGCGAGCGCCCTTCGTCCGCCTTGAGCGAGGTGGGCTTGAACCAGGTCGAGAAGCTGTGGGGTCCCACCTTCCCCTCGATGATGGTCAGCACCTGATCCCAGATGTTCGTCGGAGGCATTGGCAGGAAACCAGGCGAAAAATCAGCGAAAATACGGGGCTTCTGGAGGTCTTCAGGCGTGATCTTGCGGTCTTTTCCACAAGGTTTTCCACAGGTGTGGAAAACTCGGACACGCGAACGCACACTCTAGCACGCCGTTGGGCCTTTACACCGGGGGACCGGGGCCATACAATCGGAGGTTCGTTCAGAGGGAAAACATGGCCAGATCCAAGAAGGGCAAGCGTACGTTCCAACCCAACACCCGGCGCCGGGCCAAGACCCACGGCTTTCTGGTGCGGATGTCGACCAAGGACGGGCGGCAGGTGCTCAAGCGACGTCGCGCCAAGGGCCGCAAGCGCCTGACGGTGTCGGACGAAGCCTGAGATGCCCTCGTTTCGCGCGGACGAGCACATCCGGAAGCGCGAAGATTTCGAGCGAATCTACAACACCGGGCATCGTCACTCAGGGCGCCTGATGACGATGTTCATGATCCCCAATGGACGGGCTGGAGCCAGGCTCGGCATTGCCGCCACCCGGAAAATGGGCTCCGCTGTCGTCAGGAACCGAGCCAAGCGCCTGGTCCGGGAACTGTTCCGCCACCACAAACCAGCTGGTGGGTTCGACATCGTCGTCGTACCTCGCCGCGAGATGCTCGATGCGTCCTATGTCACCCTCGAGGCCGAATTCCGAGCGCTTCTCGACCGGCGAAGCCAGCCCGGAGGCCCCCGAACCGACCGTACCGGCCCGCGTCGGCCTCGCCCTCGTCCGGGCGTATAAGGCCGTGTTTTCTCCATGGTTTACGGGTAGCTGCCGCTTTGTCCCCGGCTGCGCCGATTACACCTCCGAAGCCGTCGCCCGGTTCGGCCTCCTCCGGGGAGGCTGGCTCGGCGCCAGGCGGTTGTGCCGCTGCCATCCGCTTGGCGGGCACGGCTACGATCCGGTGCCTCGGCGCCACCCACACTAGGTATTTCTGAGTCTTCGGCCCCCCTTCTCAATGGAACGCCGCGTTCTTCTCGCCATCTCGCTCTCCTTTCTGGTGCTGTTCGTCTACCAGAGCTACTTCGCCCCGCCCGTGCCTCAGCCGGCCAGCAGTCCGTCCGGGGCCGCTGCGCCTGCCGCAAGCATCGCCCAGCCGCAGGGAGCGGCTGCCGGGGCCGGGAGCCAGTCTCCCGCCGCGCCTGCCGCGCCGGAAACCCAGGCGCCCGCTGCCGCGGCCAGCACGGTGATGACGGGCGAGAGCGAGGAACGGGACATCACCGTGGAAACCCAGACGGTCCGGGCGGTGTTCACCAATCGCGGCGCCCGTCTCCGTCACTGGGTGTTGAAGCGGTACCAGAACGAGGCCGGCGAGCCGCTGGACCTGGTGCCGGCCGCCGAGAACGTGAATCAGGCTCTCACACCCTTCTCGCTGCGCCTGGAGGATGCCGACCAGACCTCGCGGGTGAACGGAGCCCTGTTCCGGAGCACGTCCCCAGCTCAACTGGATGCCACGTTGGCGCCCGTCAGCCTGTCGTTCGAATGGCAGGATGCGCAGGGCCTTCGAGTGAGCAAGTCCTTCACGCTTCAGCCCGACGGCTACATCGTGTCGGTTGCGGTGAGTGCGCAGGCGGGCTCGCAGGAGCTGAACCCGGCCATCGACTGGGGCCCAGGGCTGGGGGACGACAACGCGCACGCCCGACAGGGCAGTTTCCTGGCGCCAAGCTACTCCACTCCCGCGCAGGCGATTCTGCACCAGGACAGATCGGTGAAGCGGCTGGGTCCGACGCCTGGGACCGAGAACGGTCCGTTCCTGTACGCGGGCATCGACGACCACTACTTCGCCGCGCTCGTCCTGAACGACCCCGACCAGCCGGCGCCGATGCAGTTCGATCACACGTCGTTCGTGGTGCCTCCAAAGGCGCCGGACGCTCCACCGGGGCGCTATGCCGCCTTTGGCGTGAAGTTCCAGGCCCCCCAGGCCGCGCAGCGGTTCTACTTCGGCCCGAAGGCCCTCGACGAACTGAGGGCCGTGAACACCGAGATGGTGCGGGTGATCAACTTCGGCATCTTCGCGTGGCTCGCCGTGCCCCTGCTGGGCGCGCTGAAGTGGGTCCACCAGTACGTCGGCAACTGGGGATGGGCCATCGTCGCGCTGACCCTGCTCATCAACCTCGCGATGTTCCCCCTTCGTCAGAAGTCGGTGAAGTCCATGCGCAAGATGCAGGAGATTCAGCCGCAGATGAAGGCCATCCAGGCCCGCTACGCGCAGTACAAGATCACCGATCCCCAGCGCCAGAAGATGAACGAGGAAGTGATGGCGCTCTACAAGGAGAAGGGCGTCAACCCCGCGAGCGGCTGCGTGCCGATGCTGCTCACCTTCCCCTTCCTGTTCGCCTTCTACGCGATGCTCTCGCAGGCCATCGAGATTCGTGGCGCGGAGTTCCTCGGGTGGATCGTGGACCTCTCCCGGCCGGATCCGCTCTACATCACTCCCCTGCTCATGGGCGCGACGATGTTCTGGCAGCAGAAGATCATGCCGACCTCGGCCGACCCCGTGCAGCAGCGCGTGATGATGATCATGCCGATCATGTTCACGTTCATGTTCCTCGCCTACCCGAGCGGCTTGGTGATCTACTGGACAATCAGTAATCTGTGGGCCATCGGCCAGCAGTACCTGACCATGTCGCTGATGCCGCCGCCCGCGAAGGCTAAGGGCTGAGGGAGACCAGAGAAACCATGGCCAACACCAGCGAGATCACCGAGTTCGTCCAGACCGTTGCCGAGAAGATGGGCCTTCACCTCACTGCCTCCGCCGAGGAGATGCCCGACGGCGTGCGGATCAACCTCGACGGCGAGGACGGCAACGTGCTGACCCGCCGGCAGGGCGAGGCCCTGGCCGCCCTGCAGCACGTGGTGTCGGCGGTATTCCGGAACGATGTCCCCGAGGGCCACCGGCTGGTGGTCGATTGCATGGGCTATCGGAAGGGGAAGGACGCCGAGCTGCGACAGATGGCGATCTTCCTTGCCGAGAAGGCCAGGACGACGGGCCTGGCCCAGGAGATCGGCCCGCTCAACCCCTACGAGCGTCGCATCGTCCACCTGGCGGTGAAGGAAGTCCCGGGCGTCTCGTCCGAGAGCATCGGCGACGCCTTCGAGAAGACGGTCATCATCTCGGTGGATTAGTCCACGGCTCGCTCGAAGGCATGCCCGCCCCATGAGGGGCAGGTGGCGCTGGGCTGATGTTCTCCACGACCGACACCGTCGTCGCGGTGGCCACGCCGCAGGGGCGGGGCGGCCTTGGCGTGGTGCGGCTGAGCGGCCCGGATGCAGTCCGAGTGGCCGCAGAACTCACGGGTCGGACCGTGCCGTTCGAAGCGCGGCGCGCGACGTTGGCGCGGCTGACCACCCGCTCGCCCGAGGCGGGATCTCCGCTGCTCGACCAGGTCGTGGTCACGACATTCCCGGCGCCCCACTCGTACACCGGCGAGAACGTCGCGGAGATCTCCGCGCACGGCAGCCCCATCGTCCTGGCGTCCATCCTGAGATCGGCCGTGCTGCTGGGCGCAAGGCTCGCCGAGCCTGGCGAGTTCACGCTCCGTGCCTTCCTGAACGGCAAGCGTGACCTGGTACAGGCTGAGGCGGTGGCGGACCTGATCGACGCCGTGACGCCGCTCCAGGCACGCGCGGCGTTCGACCAGCTCGAAGGAACTCTGACGCAGGCGATTGGGGCCATCGAGGCCGGCCTCTTCGATCTCACGGCGCGGCTCGAGGCGTCGCTCGATTTCCCCGAGGAGGGCTACCACTTCATCGAGACCGGTGAACTGTCGGGCGCGTTGGCCGTGGTGATGCGCGATCTGGATCGCCTGCTCGCCGATGCCGGCCGTGGAAGGCTCGTGCGGGAGGGCGCGCTGGTGTCCATCGTGGGTGCGCCGAACGTCGGGAAGTCGAGCCTGTTCAATGCCCTGCTCAACGCCAATCGGGCGATCGTGACGGCGGTCCCGGGGACGACCCGGGATCTGCTGACCGAGCGGGCCGACATCGGCGGGCTGTCGCTGGCACTGGTGGACACCGCGGGGATTCGCGAGACCGACGACGTGGTGGAGCGAGAGGGCGTCGAGCGAGCACAGGGATCGCTGCGCGTGTCGGACCTTGCGATCGTGGTGCTCGATCGATCGCGCCCGCTCGGCACGGAGGACCTGCAGGTGCTCGAGGCGACGGACCGCCGGTCGCGCGTGGTGGTGGTGAACAAGGTGGATCTGCCTTCGGCCTGGACCGAACCGCTGCCGCCGTGGGGCGCGGAGGCAGTGCACGTGTCGGTCCGCACGAGCGTGGGCCTTGACGATCTCGCCCGGTGCGTCGTGTGCGCGCTGTCGGGATCCCAGACGTTTCGGGACGCGCCAATCGTGACCAACCTGCGGCACATCACGTTGCTGGAAGAGGCGCGCACCGCGGTGGTCCGTGCGCACACGGCGCTCGAGTGCGCGTCGGGGTCGCTGTCGGAGGAGTTCCTGCTCGCGGATCTGCAGGAGGCGCTGGATCGACTCCAGGAAGTGACCGGCCGCCGAACCTCCGACGACCTGCTGCGCCACATCTTCCAGCGGTTCTGCGTCGGGAAGTGAAGGCGGGCCGCGCGAAGGCGAGCCGAGGGCCTGCACGACGAGGTGGACGACTCTCTTCCGAGCGCGGGGCACGCACCAGTCTCCCGTGTGGTAGCGTGTGGCGATCCTCAGAAAGATTCCCTGTGGGAATCTAATACCACTTATACATGAGTAAATTGGATGTCATAGTTATTGGCGCCGGGCATGCCGGGGTGGAAGCGGCCTGGGCGGCGGCCCGGATGGGCTGCCACGTCGGGCTGTGTACCCTGTCGCGAGAGACGGTGGCCCACATGCCGTGCAATCCTGCGATTGGGGGGACGGCGAAAGGCCACCTCGTTCGGGAGATCGACGCGCTTGGCGGGTTGATGGGTCGAGCCATCGATGCGACAGGGATCCAGTTCAAGCTGCTGAATCGGAGCCGAGGCCCAGCCGTCTGGTCTCCACGGGCGCAGGCAGACAAAGCCCTTTACGGTCAGTGGGTTAGAAGCGAACTCAAGGGGCAGTCAGGTATTGAGTGGATCGAGGGCCGGGCGGGCCGGATCCTTATGTCAGGCGGCGAGGTTTCTGGACTGGCCCTGGAGGACGGGCGCGAGTTCCGGTGTCGGTCGCTGGTGGTTACGACAGGCACCTTCCTGAACGGCCTGGTACACGTCGGACCGGAGCAGCGCCCGGCCGGGCGCGCGGACGAGCCGCCCAGCCGCGAGTTGGCGGAATCGTTGAAAAGCTTCGGGTTCAGGACCGGTCGATTGAAGACGGGGACCCCCCCGCGCCTGGACGCAGAGTCGATTGACTTTCAGGCCGGGGAGCGATCTGGCTTGTTCCACGTGGAACACGGGGATTCGATCCCGGTCCCGTTCTCTTACGCAACAGACGCGCTGCCGCGGAACCAGATTGCCTGTTGGCTGCTGCACACGACGCAGGACGTTCACGATTTGGTCCGCGAGCACATCTGGCAATCGCCTCTCTTCAACGGACAAATACGAGGGGTCGGACCGCGCTATTGCCCTTCGCTGGAGGACAAGGTCATGCGTTTCCCGGACCGGGAGCGTCACCAGTTGTTCCTCGAGCCAGAGGGTGTGCGATCTCAATCCATCTATATCAACGGCTACTCGATGAGCTTGCCGGCTGACGTACAGGAGCGCCTCGTCCACGCTCTGCCGGGCCTGGAGGAAGCACGCATCCTGCGTCCAGGCTATGCCATCGAGTACGACTTCATTCAACCCACCGAGCTTGGGTCTTCCCTGGAGGCGAAGCGCCTACCGGGCTTGTTCCTGGCAGGCCAGATCAACGGGACTTCGGGGTACGAGGAGGCAGCGGGCCAGGGTTTGGTGGCCGGCGCCAACGCCGGGCGGAGGGCGAAAGGACGCCCGCCGGTGGTATTGCGCCGGGATCAGGCCTACATCGGCATCATGGTCGACGACCTCGTGACCAAAGGCTGCCTCGAGCCGTACAGGATGTTCACCTCCCGGGCCGAGTTCCGGCTGCTACTGCGCATCGACAACGCGGACCTCCGATTGACCACCATCGGACGGGATGCCGGCCTTGTCGCGGACGAGGACTGGGAGCGGTTCCGTGAGCGGAGGGACCGTTACGAGAGGAACGTCGCCACGCTGAAAAGCGCAACGGTGCGCACGCCGAAGGGTCGTCAGCCCGCTTCGCATGCGCTCCGACAGCCGGAGATCAGGCTCGAGACACTCCTGAAGGAGGGCTCAGTCCATCTGGACATCTCCCCAGCCGCGGCGACGGTTGACATCGCCTCGGTAGAGACCGCCCTGAAGTTCGAAGGGTACCTCGTGCGCCAGCAGCAATCGGTGGATCGTGCGAAACGCCAGGAGTACCGGTCGATCCCGGCGAAGTTCCCCTACCGCAGCGTACCCGGCCTTTCCACCGAGATGGTGCACCGCCTGGAGGAGGTTCAACCTGAGACCCTTGGACAGGCCCTGAGAATTCCGGGTGTCACCCCCGCGGCGGTTGCCATCGTGGGCGCTTACGTGGATCGACACGTCGATGAGCACGCGTGAGCTCCGCGAGCGGATCCGTCGTCGCGCCCGCCACGCCAACGTGGCCGTCAGTCCGGAACTGCTGCAGGGACTCGAGCAGTATTACCAGCTGCTGGCTCGGTGGAACGCCAAGGTCAACCTGACGGCCTTCAAGCTGGCCCCAGGCGGTGAAGACGAGGCCGTGGATCGGCTGTTGCTGGAACCCGTCGCAGCAGCCAGGCACCTTCCCGCTGACGCGAGCCAGTTACTGGACGCTGGTTCCGGAGGCGGATCTCCTGCCATCCCGCTAAAGCTGGCGGCGCCGCACCTCCATCTCAGGATGGTCGAGGTGAAGACCAGGAAGGCCGTGTTCCTGCGCGAGGCCATCCGCGATTTGTCGCTGACAGACGCAGTGGTCGAAACCGCACGATTCGAAGAACTGCTTTCACACCCGGAGCTCCACGAGGCAGCAGACGTTGTAACCATTCGTGCCGTCCGGATCGAACCCCGCGTGCTGATCACCCTCCAGGCCTTCCTGCGACCTGGTGGCCAACTCTTCCTGTTCAGAGGCCCCGGCGGCGGCGATCTGGCAGAATCCGCCACCCCGCCTCTCATGTGGAAGGCGACATACCCACTGCTCGAGTCCCTCAGGAGCCGATTAGTCGTGCTCGAAAAAGTCCGAATCGGGTGAGAATAGAAGCCACACCTATGTTCCACGTGGAACATCCGGGTGTTTAGGGCGTTTGAGATAAATGAGCATCATCGCCGTCACCAACCAGAAAGGCGGGGTTGGCAAGACCACGACCGTCATCAACCTCGGCGCCGGCCTCGCCGCCGCAGGCCAGCGCGTCCTGCTCGTCGACATGGACCCCCAGGCCAATGCCACCAGCGGCGTCGGCTGCAAGGGCGCCTCCGCGGCGGGCGGCACCGTCTACGATGCCCTCACCCATACCGAACCGCCCAGGCCCGCCAGGGACTTCATCGTCCCCACGTCCACCGAGCGCCTCTTCCTCATCCCGGCTTCCCGAGAGCTCGCCGGCGCCGAGATCGAGCTGATCGGCCTTCCCAACCGCGAGCGGCGGCTGCGCGAAGTCCTCGAACTCCTCCGACTCGAATTCGACACCATCCTCGTGGACAGCCCGCCGTCCCTCGGGCTCCTCACCCTGAACGCGCTCGTCGCCGCGGACCGCGTGCTCATCCCGCTGCACTGCGAGTACTTCGCGCTCGAAGGCCTTGCCGATCTCGTCGGGACGATGCGGCGCGTGCGCGCCGGCCTCAATCCCACGCTCGACATCGAGGGCGTGCTCCTCACGATGAGCGACGAGCGCACCAACCTCGGCCAGCAGGTCGCCCACGACGTGCGCGAGTTCTTCAAGGAAAAGGTGTACGGCACCGTGATCCCGCGCAACGTGCGGCTCGCCGAGGCGCCAAGTCATGGCGTCCCGGTCCTCGCCTACGACGCCAGGTCGCGCGGCGCCGAAGCGTACTCGGCCTTCGCCGAGGAATTCAGACGACGACAACAGGCGGTGTGATGGTGGAGAAGAAGCCGGCCCTCGGCAAGGGCCTCAGCGCGCTCATTCCCGACGTGACGGCGGCGCTCGAGCCGCCGCGCACCTCGCTCGAGGTGGACATCGACCTGCTCGAGGCGAACGAGTATCAGCCGCGCACCCAGTACGACGAAGCGCGACTCGCCGAGCTCGCGCAATCCATCTCCACCAACGGCATCATCCAGCCCATCATCGTCAGGCGGCTGCCGCCGGGGACGGGCATGGAACGCCAGCGCTACCAGATCATCGCCGGCGAGCGCCGCTGGCGCGCTGCCCAGCGCGCCGGGCTGCTTCGCGTGCCGGTCGTCATCAAGGACGTGGCCGACAGCGATCATCGCCAGCACCTGGAGATGGCGCTCATCGAGAACATCCAGCGCGAGAACCTGAACCCGATTGAAGAGGCAACCGCCTACCAGCGCCTCGTGGAGGAGTTCCACCTTCGGCAGGAAGACATCGCCACGCGCGTCGGCAAGGACCGCGCGACCGTGGCCAACGTGCTGCGCCTGCTGAAACTGCCGGATGAAGTGCGCGGCAACGTCGCTTCGGGGGAGCTGGCCATGGGACACGCCCGCGCGCTGCTCTCGCTCGCATCCGCGGACGACCAGCGACGCCTCGCGCGCGAGGTGATCTCCCGCGGGCTCTCCGTGCGCGAGACCGAGGCCCTCGTGAAGCACGAGGCGAGCGCACCAACGCCCGCCGTCGAGAAGGCTCCGCAGAAGGACGTGCATACCCGCGCCGCCGAAGAGCAGCTCCGCCTCGCGCTCGGCACGCACGTGAACATCCACCGCAAGCGCAAGGGCGGCACGCTGGAGATTGCCTTCGCCAACGAGGAAGAGCTCCAGCGCCTGTACGAATACCTGACTGAGCGGAAGTAGCTGTCGCGGGAACGCGACGAGCACGAAGCCGGACACGAAGAAGAACGACGCGGCAGCGGCTGCGGGACGCCGTCCGACGGCGGCAAGACCCACAGATAGCCCCGCCCCTGCTTGGTGGTGTTCACCGTGTTCTTCGTGCCCTCGTGTTTGCGTGGACACGCGCACTTCTGCAAGGATCCCCAGCATGAACCTGTTCGGAAAGAAGCGGCTGACCGAGATGGTCAGCTGCGCGGGTTGAGCGAGCAAACTCGCCGCTGGCGAGCTCGCTCAGGTCCTGAGCGGCATACCTCGCTCGTCTGATCCCCGTGTCCTGGTCGACTTCAGGACGGCGGACGATGCAGGTGTGTACGCGTGGGAGAGCGGGCCGGCGCTGGTCCAGACGGTGGACTTCTTCACCCCCATCGTGGACGACCCGTACCTGTACGGACAGATTGCCGCAGCGAACTCGGTGAGCGACGTGTATGCGATGGGCGGCCAGCCGCGAACGGCGCTGGCCATCGCCGCGTTTCCAAAGGAGGGGCTGGACCAGGCCGACATCGCGGCCATCTTCCGCGGCGGGTACGAGAAGCTGCAGGAAGCCGGGACGGTGCTCCTCGGCGGGCACACCATCCAGGACCTCGAGATCAAGTTCGGCTACGCCATCACGGGCTCCGTGGATCCGGGCCGCATCCTGACGAACGGTGGCGCACGGGTCGGCGACACGCTGATCCTCACCAAGCCCATCGGCACCGGCATCGTGGGCACGGCCATCAAGTCCGGTCGGGCCCCGGCCGACCTCGTGGAGCGCGCGGTGGCGTCGATGGCCACGCTCAACAAGATAGCCGCGGAAACCATGGTGGCTGTCGGCGGCGTGCATGCCTGCACGGACATCACCGGCTTCGGCCTCATCGGGCACGCATCGGAGATGGCTTCGGCCAGCGCCGTGACCCTCGAGATCGTCGCCTCTGAAGTGCCTCTCCTGGAAGGGGTTATGCCGCTCGTTCCGCGCAGCCGCTCGGGTGGGATGGCCACGAATCGGCAGCACTTCGCCGGACGGACACGGATGGCCGACGCGATCGGACGGGACCTGGAAGACCTGTTGTTCGACCCGCAGACGTCGGGGGGCTTGCTGATGGCCGTGGACAGCGCGATGGCGGCGCCGATGTGCCGCGCGATGGCCGAGGCCGGGGTCGATGCGCGGACCATCGGTCGCGTGGTTCAAGGGTCACACGACGGCGCACTTGTTTCTGTCGATTAACCTAAACATGATCAGGCGGGGTACCCCGGCGCCTCGAGCCGCGTCGTTCTGACCGACCGCGAGCTCACACCCCCGCCGCGCGACGAGACTGAGGTACCGGAGCCGTTGCACAAGGGCCCGCCCTTTCCACCCGTGATATCCTTAGTCGTTTGCCATGATCCCGGATATCTCAACCCTGTGGGTCGTTTTCTTCCTCCTGGTCTGCACCGCCCTCCTGAACACGCTTGTCTTCAAGCCGATTCTGAGCGTGATCGATCAGCGGACGACGGCGGTGCGCGGGGCGCGTGAGCTGGCGGAGTCTGCCGCGACGAAGGCCGCCGCGGCGGCGGCGGAGTACGACCGGAAGCTGAACGCGGCGCGGGCCGAGGTCTACAAGCAGATCGACGACACCCGCCGCGCGGCGCTCGACAAGCGGGCCGCGCTCCTGGCGGACACGCGCGCCGTCGTCGAGCGCGAAGCGAAAGCCGCGACCGCGCGCGTGAGCCAGGAGTCGGCAGATGCGCGAGCAGCCCTCGAGCGCGACGCGACGGGATTGGCGGACGCCATTGTCACGCGCGTGCTGGGTCGCGCTTCCTGAGATCAGCGGGTTGTCGATGGAGAAGGATGTGCGAGCACGCCGCATGAGCGCTTGTGAATTTATGCACAGAGTGCGCCGCCTCGTTGCGACCGCAGCCGCGGTGACGCTCGCCAGCGTGCCGGCCCTGGCTGCCGCGGCCGAGGAAGCCGAGCACCACGAAGCCAGCCTCATGGACTTCTTCTGGCCGGTGGTGAACTTCGCCATCCTCTGCTGGGTGCTCTACTACTTCCTCAAGACGCCGCTCGGCGCCTACCTCAAGGACCGCGGCGCCTCCATCCGCAAGGACCTGGTGGACGCGGCCGCCATCAGGACCACGGCGACCGCGCAACTCGAGGAAATCGACCGCAAGCTGAAGGCGCTGCCGGGCGAGATCGAGTCGCTCCGGACGCGCGGCCAGGCGGAGATCGCCGCGGAGGAGCAGCGGATTGCCGAACAAGCCGCGGCCGAGCGGGACCGGCTGCTCGACCAGGCGCGGCGCGACATCGACGTCCAGGTCCGGCTGGCGAAGCGGGCGCTCACCGAGCACGCCGCCAACCTCGCGGTGAAGCTGGCGACCGACCGGATCTCGGCGGGCATGACGCCGGCCGATCACGAGCGGCTCGTGGACCGGTACCTGGAGCAGGTGAAGCACTGACATGTCGAACCGCACTTCTGCCGCCCGCTACGCCCGCGCCCTCTTCGACGTGGCCCGCGCGGAATCGGACATCACGAAGGTCCAGCACGATCTCGGGGCCGTTGTCTCTGCCATCGCGGAGCATGCCGATCTCGCGCAGGTCCTCGCCAGCCGCGCGGTGCCCGAGGCCGCGCGCCGCAACATCATCGTGGCCGTAGCCGCGACGCTTGGCGTTGCCGCCCCGGTGACGAAGCTGCTCGGCCTGCTCGCCGAACGCCGCCGCCTCGAACTGCTGCCCGAGATCGCCCAGGTCTATCGGGAGCGGCTGCTCGCCCACCAGAACATCGTGCAGGCGGACGTGACCATCGCCGCGCCACTCTCGGCCGACGCCACGAAGGCCCTCGAGGCCAGCCTGGCGGCGGCGACCGGCAAGACCGTGAGCATGCGCGTCTCCGTGGATCCGGCGCAGCTTGGCGGCGTGGTGGCGCGCGTAGGGAGCACGGTCTACGACGGCAGCGTGAGGACGCAGTTGAAGAAGATGCGCGACCAGCTGGTCGCCCAGGGCTAAACCATGAGCATTCGATCCGACGAGATTTCCAAGATCATCAAGGACCAGATCGGCAGCTTCGCGGTCGACGTGGACGTGGCCGAGGTGGGCACCGTCAACTCGATTGGCGACGGCATTGCCCGGCTGCACGGCTGCGAGCGCGCGATGGCGGGCGAGATGCTCGAGTTCCCGCACGGCGTCTTCGGCATCGCGCTGAACCTCGAGGAGGACAGCGTGGGCGCCGTGCTCCTGGGCGAGTACCGGGAGATCAAGGAAGGCGACCCGGTGAAGCGCACCGGCCGCATCATCTCGGTGCCGGTGGGCGAGGAGATGCTCGGCCGCGTGGTGAACGCGCTCGGCCAGCCCATCGACGGCAAGGGCCCGATCCTCACCAAGCAGTACGCGCCCATCGAGCGGCTGGCGCCGGGCGTCGTGGATCGGCAGCCCGTGCGAGAGCCCATGCAGACGGGGTTGAAGGCCATCGACGGCATGGTGCCCATCGGCCGCGGCCAGCGCGAGCTCATCATCGGCGACCGCCAGACCGGCAAGACCGCCGTGGCGCTGGACACGATCCTGAACCAGAAGGACACCGGCGTCATCTGCATCTACAACGCGATCGGCCAGAAGCAGTCGACCATCGCCCAGGTGGTGCGCACGCTGGAAGAGGCCGACGCGCTCCGCTACTGCGTCATCGTCGCGGCGGCGGCCTCCGACCCGGCGCCGATGCTCTACATCAGCCCGTACTCGGCGACGACGATGGGCGAGTACTTCCGCGACAGCGGGCGCCACGCGCTGCTGGTGTACGACGACCTGTCGAAGCACGCCCAGGCCTACCGCGAGATTTCGCTCCTGCTCCGCCGGCCCCCGGGCCGCGAGGCGTACCCCGGCGACGTCTTCTACCTGCACTCGCGCCTGCTGGAGCGCGCGGCGAAGCTGAACGACGCGCACGGCGGCGGCTCGCTCACCTCCCTCCCGATCATCGAGACGCAGGCGGGCGACCTCTCGGCATACATCCCGACGAACGTGATCTCGATCACCGACGGGCAGATCTTCCTCGAGTCGGACCTCTTCAACCAGGGTGTCCGCCCCGCCATCAACGTGGGCAACTCGGTGTCACGCGTGGGTGGTTCGGCGCAGATCAGGGCCATGCGCCAGGTGGCCGGCACGCTCCGCCTGGATCTCGCCCAGTATCGCGAGCTGGCGGCGTTCGCGCAGTTCGGCAGCAGCGACCTCGACAAGGCGACGCAGCAGCAGCTGAACCGCGGCGCGCGTCTCGTCGAGATCCTGAAGCAGCCACAGTACCAGCCGCTGCCGGTCGAGCAGCAGGTGGCGGTCATCTACGCCGGCACGAACGGCTACTTCGACGACATCGCGGTGGCCGACGTGCGGAAGGCCGAGGAGGAGCTGCTGCGCTTCATGACCACCCGGTTCAGCACGCTGCTGGCGACGATCCGCGACAAGAAGACGCTGGACGACGAGATCAAGGGGCAGCTCAACGCGGCGCTGAAGGAGTTCACCCAGCAGTTCGCGGGGGCCGCGGCGGCGCGCGGCTGATCGAAGCGAAAGGGCACCTGGTAGCCGACCATGCCGTCACTGATTGACATCCGTCGCCGGGTCCGCGCGACGAAGTCGACGCAGCAGATCACGAAGGCCATGAAGATGGTCTCGTCGTCGAAGCTGCGCCGCGCGCAGGAGCGCATCCTGCAGAACCGCCCGTACGCGCAGGAGATGCTGCGGGTGTTCAACAACCTGGCCACGCGCGTGGATCGGTCGGCGCACCCGCTGCTGAACGACGATCCCAGGCAGGCGCGGACGCTGCTGGTGGTGATCTCGGCCGACCGCGGACTGTGCGGCGGCTTCAATACGAACGTCATCAAGGGGGCGTCGCAGTTCCTGACGGAGCACAAGTCGGATGCCGGGCGCGACGTCGCCCTCGCGCTGGTCGGCCGGAAGGGCCGCGACTTCTTCATGCGGCGCGGCTTCGACGTGAAGTACGAGGAAGTCGGGCTGTTCCAGAACGTGAAGTGGTCGCACGCCCAGGCCATCGCCAAGACGTGCATCGACGAGTTCCTGGGGCCTGACATCAGCTCCGTGTACCTCGTCTACAACGAGTTCCGCTCGATCATGTCGCAGCGGGTGGTGGTGGAGCGGCTGCTGCCCATCGCAAAGCTCGAGCCGCAGTCCCCGGCCATCGACTCGGTGGACTACCTGTTCGAGCCGTCGCCGGACCAGCTGCTGCAGACGCTGCTGCCCTACCACGTGTCGGTGCAGGTGATGCGGGCGCTGCTGGAGTCGTCCGCGGCGGAGCACGCGGCGCGCATGACCGCGATGGACGCGGCCACGCGGAACGCCAAGGAAATGGTGGATCGGCTGACGCTGTACATGAACAAGGTGCGGCAGGCGGCCATCACGCGCGAGATCATCGAGATCGTCGCGGGCGCGCAGTCGGTGTAGGGGACTTGGGTCTTGGGACTTGGGGCTTGGGTCTCGAGGTCGTGAGGTCGTGAGCGCAGGGTGTCACGGTCCGCAGAGAGCACAGATATGAGCACAGCGATCGAACAGAACGTCGGCAAGGTGATCCAGGTGATCGGCCCGGTAGTGGACGTGGAGTTCCCGCAGGGACACCTGCCCTTCATCTACAGCGCGCTGCGCGTGACGGGGGACGACATCGACGTCATCGTCGAGGTGCAGCAGCACCTGGGCGAGAACCGCGTGCGGGCGGTCGCGATGAAGCCGACCGACGGCATGCAGCGCGGAATGACGGCCACCGACACCGGCGCGCCCATCTCGGTGCCCGTCGGCCCCGCCACGCTCGGCCGCGTGCTGAACGTGCTGGGCGAGCCCGTGGACTTCCCGGATCGCCCGGTCGAGGCGAAGGAGCACTGGCCAATCCACCGCCCGGCCCCCACGCTCGAGCAGCAGTCCACCGAGCTCAAGATGTTCGAGACGGGGATCAAGGTCATCGACCTGCTCGAGCCGTACCTGCAGGGCGGCAAGATCGGCCTGTTCGGTGGCGCCGGCGTGGGCAAGACCGTCATCATCATGGAGCTCATCAACAACATCGCCATGAAGCACGGCGGTGTGTCGGTGTTCGGCGGCGTGGGCGAGCGCACGCGCGAGGGCAACGACCTGTGGCTCGAGTTCCAGGAGTCGGGCGTCATCGACATGAAGGACATGTCGAAGTCGCGCGCGGCGCTGGTCTACGGACAGATGACCGAGCCGCCAGGCGCCCGGCAGCGCGTCGGCCTCTCGGCGCTGACGGTGGCGGAGTACTTCCGCGACGCCGAAGGCAAGGACGTGCTCCTCTTCATCGACAACATCTTCCGCTTCACGCAGGCGGGCTCGGAAGTGTCGGCGCTGCTCGGCCGCATGCCCTCCGCCGTGGGCTACCAGCCCACGCTGCTCACCGAGATGGGCGAGCTGCAGGAGCGCATCACCTCGACGAAGAAGGGCTCCATCACCTCGGTGCAGGCCATCTACGTGCCGGCCGACGACTATACCGACCCGGCGCCGGCCACGACCTTCGCGCACCTGGATGCGACGACCAACCTGTCGCGCCAGATCGCGGAGCTGGGCATCTACCCCGCCGTGGATCCGCTGGCGTCGAGCTCGCGCATCCTGGACCCCCGCGTGATCGGCAACGAGCATTACACCGTGGCGCGCCAGGTGAAGCAGATCCTGCAGCGGTACAAGGACCTGCAGGACATCATCGCCATCCTCGGCATCGACGAGCTCTCGGAGGAGGACCGCCTGACGGTGGCGCGCGCGCGCAAGATCCAGCGCTTCCTCTCGCAGCCGTTCTTCGTGGCGTCGCAGTTCACGGGCCGCGAGGGCAAGTACGTGTCCATCGCGGACACCATCCGCGGCTTCAAGGAGATCGCCGAGGGCAAGCACGACGGTGTGCCCGAGCAGGCGTTCTACCTGCAGGGGACCATCGAGGACGTGCTCGAGAACGCGAAGCAGATGAAGCAGTAGCCATGGCGCTCCCCACCAAGCTCACGCTCAACATCGTCACCCCGGACCACTCGTACTCGCACGAGGTGGACGAGGTGTCGCTGCCGGGATCGGAGGGCGACTTCGGGGTGCGGCCGGGCCACACCCCGTTCTTCGCGTCGCTCCGGACGGGACAGATGTCGTATCGCCAGGGCGGCGAGACGCACGTCCTGGTCGTGTCGGTCGGTTTCGCCGAGGTGCTGCCGGACCGCGTGAGCGTGATCGCGCAGGTCGCCGAGACGGCGGAAGACCTGGACGAGGCACGCGCCCAGGCCGGCATGTCGAGGGCCGAGGAAATGGGCGCGATGCCGCACGAGATCGACTTCGAGCGCGCCCGGGTGGCGCTGCTGCGCACGCTGCAGCAGCTGCAGGCCGAGTCCCGCCGCGGCGTCGGGCACTAGTTCGCGGAGGTCTTGAGGACTTGAGGTCTTGAAGTCCTGAGGCCCAGCGCGTTGGCTTGCAGGGCTGCAAGACCCCAGGACCCCAGGACCACAAGACCTCCGATGCTCCGCAACCTCGCCAAGCTGTTCCGCTACCGCGGGCTCATCCAGACGCTGGTCGCCCGCGACCTGAAGGCGCGCTACCGCGGGTCGGTGCTGGGGTTCTTCTGGTCGTTCTTCAACCCGCTCCTCCTCCTCCTCGTCTACTCGTTCGTCTTCACGGTGATCATGCCCGGCATGCACCCGGAGGAGATCCGGCCGTACGGCCTGTTCTTCTTCTGCGGCATCCTGCCGTGGACGTGGTTCTCCTCGTCGCTGTCGGAGTCCGCCAACGTCCTCATCTCGGGCGGCAACCTGATCAAGAAGGTGCTCTTCCCCGCCGAGGTCCTGCCCATCGTCGCGGTGCTCGCGAACATGGCGCATTTCTTCCTCGGGCTGCCGATCCTCGCGGCGTTCCTGATCTACTACCGGCGCCCCCTCGATCCGGTCGAGCTGCTATGGTTCCCGGTGATCGTGTTCGTGCAGCTGCTGTTCACGACGGGCCTCGCGCTGCTCCTGTCGGCGCTCACGGTGCACTTCCGGGACATCAAGGACCTGCTGGCCAACCTCCTGACGCTGTGGTTCTTCTCGACGCCGATCATCTACTCGATGCAGATGGCGCCCGCGGACTACCGCTGGGTGCTCAACCTGAACCCGATGACGCACCTGGCCATCTCGTATCAGGAGGTGCTGTTCCACGTGGGCCCGCACGGTCACTGGAAGTGGCTCATGGCCCTCGGCGTGCTGTCGGTCTTCGTGTTCCTCGCGGGATACTTCGTTTTCGACCGGTTGCGCGACACCTTCGCGGAGGAAGTGTGAGCACGCCCGCGATAGACGTCGTCAACGTCTCGAAGGTGTACCGGCGCTTCGCGCGGCAGAAGCAGTTCGCCACGCTGAAGTCGGCGCTGCTGAAGGGCAGCCTCATCCGAGACCTGCAGCCGGACGAGACATTTCCGGCGCTGCGCGGGGTGTCGTTCCAGGTGCCGAAGGGCTGCACCTATGGGGTGATCGGCCGGAACGGCTCGGGCAAGTCCACGCTGCTGAAGTGCGTGGCGGGCATCTCGCGGCCCAACAGCGGCACCATCACCGTGGACGGGCGCATCTCCGCGCTCATCGAGCTGGGCGCCGGGTTCCACCCGGAGATCTCCGGGCGCGAGAACATCTTCATCAACGGCATCATGCTCGGGCTGACGAAGAAGGAGGTGCAGAAGCGCTTCGACGAGATCGTCGAGTTCGCCGAGCTGCAGGACTTCATCGACGCGCCCGTCAAGACCTACTCGTCCGGCATGTACATGCGGCTCGGGTTCGCGGTGGCCATTCACGTGGACCCCGAGGTGCTGCTCATCGACGAGGTGCTCGCCGTCGGCGACCAGGGCTTCACGCTGAAGTGCCTGGACAAGTTCGCCGAGTTCCGGCGCCGCAACAAGACCATCCTGCTCGTCACCCACTCGCTGGACCTGGTCGAGAAGTTCTGCGACCAGGCGCTGTGGCTCGACAAGGGCCAGACGAAAGCCGAGGGCGAGCCGAAGCGCGTCGTCGCCGCGTACATCATCGATGTCGAGAAGAGCGAGGAGCAGGAGCTCTCGAAGGCCGAGTCCGCGCGCCTCGCGGCATCGGCGAGGGGCGAGGGTGCGGCCCCCGGAGGCAAGCTGCCCGACAACCCCGTCGAGTCGGGAGAGGCGCCGGCCGACATGTTCAAGGCGACCGAGGGCCGCTGGGGCACGCGCGAGCTCGAGATCACCGGTGTCACCCTGCTGGGTGAGGACGGCCAGCCGGGGCACGTCTTCCAGTACGGCGAGGCCGTGCGCGTGAAAATGAACGTGCGCGCCCATCAGCCGCTCAAGGACTTCGTCTTCGGCTTCGGCATCTTCAACGCCGACGGCGTGTGCTGCTACGGCACGAACACGAACCTCGAGGAGCTGCAACCGGACGAGATCTCCGGCGATGGGGAGGTGACCTTCGCCATCGACAGCCTGAAGCTCGTCGAGGGGACGTACCGCCTGGACCTGGCCGCGCACAAGCTGGACGGGTATCCGTACGACTACCACCGCCTGCTCTACTCGTTCCGCGTGAAGTCGCGAACGAAAGACGTCGGGATCTACAGGCCGGACCACCGCTGGCACTTCTCGCCCACCATCCGCTTCAAGAGCGGCCCCGCCCGCAGTTAGCGTCGGCGCAACGAGGCACCGTGAGCCGCACCCTCTCCCTGGACGACGCCGTGGCGCTGGTCGAACGGCTGCGCCGACAGGGGCGGGTGATCGTGTTCACCAACGGGGTGTTCGACATCCTCCACCCCGGGCACATCCGCTATCTGGCCGAGGCGCGCCGGCAAGGAGACGCGCTCATCGTCGGGCTCAACTCGGACGACTCGGTCCGCAGGCTTGCGAAGGGGCCGAACCGCCCCGTGAATCCCGAGGGAGAGCGCGCGGAGGTCCTGACCGCCCTGGCGGCCGTGGACGCCGTCGTCATCTTCGACGAGGACACGCCGCTCGACATCGTGAGGGCGCTGCAGCCCGACGTGCTGGTGAAGGGTGCCGACTGGGCGGCGGACGCCATCGTCGGTCGTGACGTCGTGGAGGCCCGCGGCGGAAAGGTGGTCAGGGTGCCAATGGCCGAGGGCTACTCGACGTCGGCCATCCTGGAGCGCCTGCAGCGGCGCTGACCCGGCCGCCCGCCTCGCGCGGCATGGGAGGGCATGGGACAATAGACCGAAAGGCCGCAAGACCCCGGCCCGTTCCGAAACGGGCGCGGGGATACGTGTCTGTACTGAATGAGCACGACGACGACCACGCCTTCCCTGGCCCTGCAGTCCCTGCTGCGCAGTGCCGCCACGAGGACCGGCCTCATGCAGCCGGCGCCCCGCCTGACCGGGCTCGGGGGCAGCGCCCGCGCACTCGCCGTCGCCGCCACGGCGCACCGGGTCCGTCCAGCACCTGTCGTGCTCGTGCTGCCATCGGACGCCGCGCTCGACGATGCGGTGGACGACGTGCGGTTCATGCTGCGCGCCCTCGAAGGCCTGGCGGACACGGCCGTCGAACGGCTCGTGCTCCCCCTCCCCTCGCTGCAGGTGGACCCCTATCGCGGCCTGGCGCCACACTTCCGCGCCGCGTCGGCTCGGGCGCAGGCCCTTCACGCGCTGGCCACGGGCCAGGTCCGGGTGCTGGTGGCGTCCGCGCCGGCGCTGCTGCCGCGGCTGGCGCCACCCCAGGTGGTGCGCGACCTGTCGGCGACGCTGAAGCCCGGGCAGGACATCGCGCCGGACACCCTGGTCGCGATGCTCGCCGACGGCGGCTTCGAGCGGCAGGACCCCGTGGATGAACACGGCGAGTTCTGCCTGAGAGGCGGCATCCTCGACGTCTTCGGCGCGGGCGACACGATGCCGGTTCGCATCGAGTTCGTCGGCGACACGGTGGAATCCATTCGCCGGTTCGATCCCGCGACGCAGCGGTCCACCGACACCATCGATCAGTTCGCCCTGATTCCCGTTCGCGACTTCGCGCGCGCGGCGGCGTCTCCGGCCGACGAACCGGCGGCCTCGATCCTGGACTACCTCGGGGCGGCGCACGTGGTGGTCGCGGAGCCGGAGGATG
This sequence comes from Vicinamibacterales bacterium, assembly GCA_050249615.1. Taxonomy (GTDB): domain Bacteria; phylum Acidobacteriota; class Vicinamibacteria; order Vicinamibacterales; family UBA2999; genus VFZN01. Next base: position 19,765 of record JBFWQE010000004.1, on the reverse strand, counting down.
TCCGCGCCCAGGCAGATCAGGCGTGGGCGAGCGTGCGGGCGTCCTACGAGGAGCGGGTGCCCGAGGACCGCGCGGCGGCGACTCTCGCTCCCGAGCAGCTGATGGCGGGCTGGAACGAGCTCGAGCCCCTGCTCGCGCGCGGCACGGCGCTGGAAGAGCTCGCGCTCGAGCCCGACGACCGGTCGGTTCACGTGGCGTATCAACCGCCGCAGGAATTCAAGGGCCGCATTCCCGACTGGGTGAACGACATCCGCCAGGCGCTGGGGCGACAGGAGACGGTGCTGTTCGTGGCCGGCTCGCGCGGCCGGGCCGAGCGCACCGTGGAGCTGCTGCGCGACTACGACGTGCGCGCCACGTGGGCCGGACACGCGGACGAGCAGCACGCCGCTGGCGCGGTGATCGTGGTGGACGGCCAGCTCTCGCGAGGCTTCCGCCTGGCCGACGCCGGCCTGCTGGTCCACGCCGCGGGGGACGTGTTCGAGGAGGAACGGCACCGGGCCGAGAAGCGCGGCGCCCGGCGGTCGGCGGCCGCCACGTTCCTCTCGGATCTGCGCGACCTGAAGGTGGGCGATCTCATCGTTCACGTCGATCACGGGATCGGCCAGTTCGTGGGACTGAAGCAGATCTCGGTCGGCGACGACGTGAAGGAGTTCCTGGAGCTCCGTTATCACGGCGAGGACAAGCTGTTCGTCCCGGTCGAGCGGCTGGACCTGATCCAGAAGTACAGCGGCGGCACCCGGCCCCCGCTGGATCGCCTCGGCGGCACGACGTGGGAGCGCGCCAAGACGAAGGTGAAGAAGGCCATGCGCGACATGGCGGAGGAGCTGCTGAAGCTCTACGCCGCCCGCCGCGCGGTGCCGGGCCACGCCTTCAGCGCCGACACGCACTGGCAGGAGGAATTCGAAGGGGCCTTCCCCTACGAGCTGACGCCGGACCAGGCCGCCGCCGTGACGGACATCAAGCGCGACATGGAGTCGTCCACGCCGATGGACCGCCTCCTCTGCGGCGACGTCGGCTACGGCAAGACCGAGGTGGCCATGCGCGCGGCGTTCAAGGCCGTGATGGACGGCAAGCAGGTGGCGCTGCTCGCGCCGACCACCGTGCTTGCGTTCCAGCACCTGAAGACGTTCAGGGAGCGCTTCGCCGCCTTCCCGGCTCGCATCGACATGGTGAGCCGATTCAGGACGAAGCAGGAGATCGCCGAGACGCTCGACGCGCTGGCGGCCGGCCGGCTGGACATCATCGTCGGCACGCACCGGCTGCTCTCGAAAGACGTGCAGTTCCGCGACCTCGGCCTGCTCATCGTGGACGAGGAGCAGCGCTTCGGGGTGACGCACAAGGAGCGCATCAAGCAGATGCGCAAGAAGGTGGACGTCCTGACGATGACCGCGACGCCCATTCCGCGGACGCTGAACATGTCGCTGGTGGGCATCCGCGACATGTCGATCATCGAGACGCCGCCGCGGGACCGCCTGGCCATCCAGACCAACGTGGTGAAGTTCGACCAGGACGTCCTCGCGCGAGCCATCAGGGCCGAGATGGCCCGGGGCGGGCAGGTGTTCTTCGTGCACAACCGGGTGGAGTCCATCTTCTCGATGGGCAACCTCCTTCAGCGGCTGGTGCCCGAGGCGCGGATCGTGATCGGGCACGGCCAGATGAACGAGGACGTGCTCGAGCGCGCCATGCTCGACTTCATGGCGCACAAGTTCGACGTGCTGCTCGCGACGACCATCGTCGAGAACGGCCTCGACATCCCGAACGCGAACACCATCGTCATCAACCGCGCGGACCGCTACGGGCTGTCACAGCTCTACCAGCTGCGCGGGCGTGTCGGGCGCAGCGACCGCGCCGCGTACGCGTACCTGCTGATTCCCCCCGAGCAGTCGCTTTCGCCCGTGGCCCGCAAGCGGCTCGCCGCCATCAAGGAGTTCAGCGACCTCGGGAGCGGCTTCCGCGTCGCCGCGCTCGACCTCGAGATCCGCGGCGCCGGGAACCTGCTGGGCGGGCAGCAGAGCGGACACATCGACGCCGTGGGCTTCGAGATGTACATGAAGCTGCTCGAGGAGACCATTCGCGAGCTGAAGGGCGAGGATCTCGAGGACGACGTGCGGGCGGTGGTGAACCTGAAGGTGGACTTCCGGCTGCCCGAAGCCTATGTGCCCGACATGAACCAGCGCCTCACCATCTACCGCCGCGTGGCCGGCGCGCGGTCCGAGGACGAGATCGCGCGCATCGTGGACGAGGTGCGGGACCGCTACGGGGCGCCGCCGACCTCGCTGCTGAACCTGGCGGACTATGCACGCATCCGCGTGCTCGCGGATGGCCTGGGGCTCGACACGCTCGACCGGGAAGGCTCCGCCGTCGTCTTGAAGTTCAGGGAGAAGAAGACCACGGTGGATCCGGTGCGGATCATCAACCTGGTGAAGGAGCGGGACGACCTGCGCCTCTTCCCGCCGGCGACGCTGAAGCTGGACTTGTCGGTGGCTGGCCGGGAGTCGCCCCTCGACCATGCTCGGGGCAACCGCGAGCCAGTCGGACGGTCGGGAGTCGGGAGTCGGGAGCCGGAGACACCACGCCCGGCCTCGGGCGCACCGCGACGGGGACCCGGACCGCTGGCGGAGGCTGTGGCGAAGACCGGAGGGGGCCGGTTGGCGCGGCGCCCGGCGCGGACGCCGGCCTGGTGGACGGCACGCGCCACGGCCGGGGCCGTCACGCCAGGCTTCTCCAAGGCCGAGATCATGAAGGCGGCGCCCGAGGATCCACGGGCGCCGGATGGCGTGCTGGACCGGGTGACCGGCCTGTTGCTGGCCCTGTCGGACGCGGTAAACTAAAGGATTGCGGGGACTTACCCAAATGACAAGACGTACGATGGCGGTTTCGGCGGCGTTGCTCGTGGCGGCCCTCGCGGTGCCCCGTGCCGACATCCTGGAGCAGGTCCTGGTGAAGGTGAACGGCGACATCATCACCAAGACCGACCTGGAGCAGCGGCAGGTCGCGACGCTCCGGCAGAGGGACCCGAACCTCCAGCCGAACAACGAGGCAGCGCTCCAGAAGGCTTTGGCCGAGATCACCCCCGGCGTCATCGTGGACGCGGTGGACGAGCTGCTCATCCTGCAGCGCGGGCGCGAGCTCGGCTACGCGATGTCCAACGAGCAGTTCGACAGCATCGTCGAGAACATCAAGAAGGAGAACAAGCTCGAGGACGAGGCGCAGTTCCAGGCCGCGTTGAAGCAGGAGGGGATGACGATGGCCGACCTGCGCCGACAGCTCGAGCGCACGATGATCATCCAGCGCGTGCAGCAGACCGAGATCATGAGCAAGCTGCAGGTCACCGATGCCGAGCTGAAGATGTACTACGACGGCCACCGTGAGACCTTCACGACCAAGCCGCAGCTGACCCTCCGCGAGATCCTCGTGGCGGTGCCGGCCAGCGATCGCGGCGTGAACGTGGGTCTCGAGGAAGAGGCGAAGGGGAAGGCCGAGGAGATCCGCAAGCGGCTCCTGGACGGCGAGCCCTTCGCGCGGCTGGCGGCGGACCTGTCGGATTCACCCTCGAAGGCCAACGGCGGCCTGGTCGGCCCCGTGACGATGGACGTGCTCGCCCCCGAGTTCCAGGAGGCGCTGAAGGGCCTGAAGGCGGGCGATCTGACGCCCGTGCTCCGGACGAGCCGCGGCTACCAGATCGTGAAGCTCGAGACGATGGAGACGGCCACGGTGAAGCCGTTCGACCAGTCCCGTGACGAGATCGCGGACCGGATCGCCACCGAGAAGCGCCGTGGCGAGTTCACCAAGTTCCTCGAGAAGCTGCGGGGACAGGCGATCATCGACTGGAAGAACGAAGAGATCAAGAAGGCCTGGGAGCTCGGCCTGAAGCAGCAGGCGGCCGAGGCCACGCCGAGCGCGTGATGAGCCACGAGCCGGGGCCGCACGAACCCCACTGGTACGCCATCTGGACGCGCTCCCGCCATGAGAAGGTCGTCCGCGACCAGCTGGAAAAGAAGGCGATCCAGGTCTTCCTCCCGACCATCGGCAGGTGGAGCCGGTGGAAGGACCGGAAGAAGAAGATCGAGTGGCCGCTGTTCCCCGGCTACTGCTTCGCGCGCTTTGACGCGACGCACCGGCTGCCGGTGCTGACGTGCGATGGGGTGGTGCAGATCATCGGCATCGAGGGCGTGCCGTCCCCGATTCCCGAGATCGAGGTCGAGAGCATCAGGCAGCTCGTCGAGAGCGAGCTGTCGTACGATCCATGCCCGCTGGTGAAGGAAGGCGAGATGGTGAAGGTGGTGTCCGGCCCGCTGCGTGGCGTGGTGGGCCGCCTGCAGCACAAGGGCGCCCACGCGCGGCTCGTGCTGTCGGTGGACCTGATTGGGCAGGCGGTGAGCGTCGAGGTGGACGCCGCCGACGTCCGTCCGTACTGAATCACCCAATCACCCAATCACCCAATCACCCAATCACCCAATCCCCCAATCGATTGACCAATCGCGCAATCATCAATCATCAGTGAATCGTCAATCGTCAATCACCAATCATCAATGAGAATCGGCCCCGTCCCCCTCCGCTCCCCGTTCGTCGTCTCGCCCATGGCGGGCATGACGGACACCGCCTTCCGCCGGCTGGTGAAGCGGCAGGGAGGCTGCGGGCTGGTCGTCTCCGAGATGGTGAGCAGCGAGGGGCTGGTGCGCGGCATCGACCGGACGCTCGAGTACGCGGAGTACACGGAGGAAGAGCGCCCGGTGTCGATCCAGATCTTCGGCGGAGATCCCGATCGCATGGCCGAGGCCGCGCGCGTGGTCGAGGGCATGGGCGCCGACATCGTGGACGTGAACATGGGCTGCCCCGTGCCGAAGATCGCCAGGCACAACGCGGGGTGCAGCCTGATGCGCGAGCCCGCCCATGCGGCGACCATCATCGGGGCGATGGTGAAGGCCGTGCGCATCCCCGTGACGGTGAAGATGCGGAAGGGCTGGGACGAGTCGGAGCTGAGCGCCCCTGAGGTGGCCCGGCGTGTCGAGGACGCCGGCGCAGCGGCCATCGCCATCCACGGGCGCACCGCGAAGCAGTCCTACTCGGGCCAGGCCGATTGGGACTTCGTGGCCGGCGTCGCCCAGTCCGTGCGCATCCCGGTCTTCGGCTCGGGTGACTGCATCGAGCCCGAACAGGTGGTGGAACGCCTGAGGGCCGGCGTCAGCGGCGTGTTCGTGGGTCGAGGTGTGCTGCGCAACCCGTGGATCCTGGCACAGGCACAGGACCTCCTGGAGGGGCGCGCCGCGAGGGCGGTATCGGCCGAGGCCCGCGGCCGGTTCCTGCTGGACTACATGCAGCTGCTGCTCGACGAGCGCGCGGCCGAAGCCGATGGCTTCCGCCACGTGGCGCCGGGGCAGGCGCCGGCGACGGCCGTGCCCGCGCGCGGCCGCGAGCGTTGGGTGATCAACAAGCTGCGCGCCCTGTGCGCGTGGTACACGAAGGGCACGGAGGGCGGCTCGCAGATGAGAACCGCGGTGAATGCGGCCGAGTCGGTGCAGCAGCTGCGGGAGCTGATCGAGGCGTCCTTCCTGACCGGCGCGCGGCCCGCCCACTTGCCCGATCTGGTGACCCGGTGAGCCTGCGTGTCGCCTTCGACATGGACGGCACCGTGGCGGACATGTACGCGGTGCTCCGCAAGGTGTCCGAGGAGATCTTCGCCGCGCCTCGCGGCAAGGGCACGGCGGCCGGGGATGCGGACGCGCCGAACGAATCGTCGGCCATCCCGGGGCCGTCGGTGGACGAGCTCCACCTGACGGCAGCGCAGCAGCGCCGGTTGTGGGAGCACGTCGGGGGCATCGAGGACTTCTGGACGACACTGCCGGAACTGGAGCCGGGCATCATCGCGCGCATCGCGGACACCGCGCGCCGCAGGCGCTGGGACGTGCTCTTCATCACGACCCGCCCGCCAAGCGCCGGCGACACCACGCAGGTGCAGACGCAGCGGTGGCTCGACGCGCACGGATTCCACCTTCCGTCCGTGTTCGTGGTCCCGCGATCACGCGGCAAGCTGGCCGACGCGCTTCAGCTGGATGCGGTGGTGGACGATCGGCCCGAGAACTGCCTCGACGTGGCCATGGACAGCAAGGCGACGCCCGTGCTGATCTGGCCGTCCACCTCGGTCGCGGCGCCCTCGGCGGCGCGTCACCTCGGCGTTCGCACCGTCGGGTCGATCACGGAGGCGCTCGCGCTGCTCGAGCGCCTGGACGACGAGCGCCGGCAACCCGCGGTGGTCCGGCGGATCCGCCGGATGCTCAAGCGGGAATCGCGCGACTAGGGACTCACCAGCTGGCGGACGCCGCCCGCGTCCACCATCTCGAAGTCGTGCGCGACCGCCACGGCGGCCGAGGACGTGAACCGCTGGCCCAGCTCCGTATGAGCGGGGTGCTGCAGGTAGGCGCGAAGGTCCGCCTCGGAGTCGAACTCGAGGATGGCGGCGTACTCGAAGTGCACGGGCGACAGCGTGTCGTAGGCGCAGCCGAGGATCCGCCGGCGGCCCACGCGGACACGTCTGATCAGGGGGATGTCCGAGCACGCGCGCTCGAGAGAAGCGACAAGGGCCTCCTGCCCCGCCCGATCGAGGTCGACCCTCGGCGTGAAAAGGACGACGTGCGCGATCATTCGTCTTCCCCCGGCTTGCGCCGCTTCCGTTCCACCCCCTGCCGGACGCGCTGCTTGAACCGCGTCCACTTCGCCTTCTTCGCGTCCTTGTACTTCTGGCGCGGATCCCGATGGGCGCCGCCCGGGCGCCACTTGCGATCCCGCGGGGGGCTCTCGGCTGCCCGCTTCTTCCGTTCCTCGGCGCGGCGCGCGGCGGTGGCGGCATCCTGTGCCTCGAGCCTCGAGCGCCAGAGCTTTCCGCCCTGGAACCACATCATCACGGCGGAGGGATGCTTCTCCTTGAGGCGGTTGAAGGTCGGGAGCAGCTCGTCCTGATCCGCGGCCCGGAACGCCGTGGCCTGCCCGTCCACGATGATCGTCCAGTAGGCGAAACGCGGCGGCACGGAAGGTATCCTATCCCGAGATGCAGCTGGTCGTCGCCACCCTGGAGGGCCTCCGGGCCGAACTGTCGTCTGCATTCGAGCAGCAGGTTGCGACCGGGCCGCTCTCCTGCGGCCTCTCCGGCGGCGCCACCGCGCTCATCTACCTGGGCGCGCTCCGCACGGCCGCCGTGGACTGGACGCGCGTGTCGCTCTTCTGGGTGGACGAGTGCGCGGTCCCGGTCACCGACCCGGAGTCGAGCGCGGGCCTCGCGCGGCAGATGCTCATCGACCCGATGCAAGGCGGCCGCCCGCGCGTCTTCCCCATGCACGCGGCGGGACCGGATCTCGAGGAGGCCGCGCTCGACTACGACCACGTGCTGGACCGCGAGCTCGCAGGCGAGCCGCTGGACCTGGCCATTGTCGGCGTGGGCGAGGACGGTCACGTGGGCGCGATCTTCGCCGGCTCCCCCGCCATCGAGGCGCAGACCCGCGTCGTGGCCATCCACGACGCGCCGCGCATCCCGCGCCGCCGGCTGTCGCTCTCGCTCCCGTTCCTGGTCAGCACCCGCCGTCTCTGGGTCGTGGCCGTCGGCGGCAGGAAGCGCGCCATCGTCCAGGCCGTCGTGGGGCGCTCCGGCGGCGACACGCCCCTCCACCTGCTCGCGCGTTACGCCGAGGACGTCACGATCTTCACGGATCAGGCCGTGCATCGCGGCGCCCGCTGACCTCCGCCCGAAATCGACGCGACTAGATGCGCTTGAGCTTCTCCACGAGGGTGGTGCGCTTCAGCCCGAGCAGGCGCGCCGCGGCGCCCCGGTTGCCGTCGGTCCGCGCCAGCGCCTGATCGATCAGTCGGCGCTCGATGTCCGCGATGAGCTTCGGCAGGTCGACGCCGGTCTCCGCCAGATGCGTCGCGGCCGTCGTCGGCGCCAGTTCGCCACGGAGATCGGCGGGCAGGTCGTCCACCTCGATGCGCCGGCGCCCCCCGCCGAGGGCGAGCGCCCGCTCGATCACGTTCTCGAGCTGCCGCACGTTGCCGGGCCACTCGTACGCCATCAGGCGCCGCATCGCGTCCTGCGAAACCACCACGGGCTCCCGGCCGTCGGAGGGGGGCTGGAGTTTCCCGATGAATCGCGCGGCGAGCAGCGGGATGTCCTCGGGCCGCGCTCTGAGCGGCGGCAGCTCCACGTGGACGACGTTGAGGCGGTAGAAGAGGTCCTCGCGGAACGAGCCTTCCTTCACCATGCGCGGCAGGTCCGCGTTGGTGGCGGCGACGACACGCACGTCCACCTTGATGGTGCGCGGATCGCCGATGCGCTCGAACTCGCGCTCCTGGAGCACGCGCAGCAGCTTCATCTGGAGCGCTGTCGGCATGTTGCCGACTTCGTCCAGGAACAGCGTGCCCTTGTCGGCCTGCTCGATGCGGCCCTGGCGGGACCCCACGGCGCCGGTGAAGGCGCCCCGGACGTGCCCGAACAGCTCGGCCTCGAGCAGCGGCTCGGGGATGGCGCTGCAGTTGATGGCAACGAAGCGGTGCTGGCGGCGGTGGCTGCACTGGTGAATGGCGCGGGCCACCATCTCCTTGCCGGTGCCGGTCTCGCCGGTGATGAGCACCGTGGCCCCGGAAGGGGCGACGGTCTCGATGAGCTGGTAGAGCGCCCGCATCGCGGTGCTCTTTCCGACCATGGCCCCGAGGCCGAATCGCTCGTCGAGCTGCTGCCTGAGATAGGCATTCTCGTCCTTCAGCCGGCGCTGTTCCAGCGCGGTGTTGATGACGTGCAGGAGCTCGTCGAACTGGAACGGCTTGGCCACGAAGTCCGCCGCGCCGCGCTTGATGGTGTCCACCGCGTCCTTCACCGTGGCGTACCCCGTGACCACGATGGCGATGATGCCGGGGTACCGCTCCAGGGCGGCGTCGATGACCCCCCGGCCGTCGATGCCCGGCAACCGGAGGTCGGAGACGACGACGTCGAAGGCGAACCCCTGCAGTTTTTCGAGGGCTTCTTCCCCGGATGCGGCTTCGGATACCTCGAATCCCTCGCCCACGAGCCGTTCCGCCACCACCCCCCTCAGCGCATCCTCATCGTCTACGAGGAGGATATTTGGTTTGGAATCAGGCATTTGGCGAAATTGTCAAAGAATTGACAGCAATTGTCAAGGCTGCACGCCTAATCTCACCGTGGCAGGAACCGATAGTTGAACTTGAGTGCGGCTCCCGGCCGGGTGGGCTGGGGCCACACGACGACATCAGTGCCGGCGGCTACGGCCAGGAGGCAGGACACGTGGAACGTCAAACTGTGAGCATCATGAAGGCGTGCGAGCTCGTGGGCGTGAGCCGGCGCACCATCTACAACTGGATCGCGGCGGGCAAGGTCGAGTACGTGCGGACCGCCGGCGGGAGCATCCGCATTTTCGTGGACACGTTGTGGCGGCAGCCCGACGGATCGGCGCCCACGGCCCCCAACGTGGCGGTGTGACGGCTGTGCTGACGGGACCGCAGGTGCCAACCGGGACACCCATGGACGGCTCCTTGTCGGGCGTGGACGCCGACAACCTGCGGTCGCTCCTCCACCGGCTGAACAACCAGCTCGGCGTCATCCTCGCACACGCCGAGCTGCTGGAGGCCAAGGCGCCGGACGAAGGCCAGCGTGCGCGTGCCACCCAGGTGGTCTCGGCCGCGTTGCAGGCCATGAGCCTCGCGCGCGAGATCCGCACGACGATGGCCCAGGCTGAATAAGCACGTTTTCGTTCCTTCCCGTGGTCGCAACTCTTGGCGGCCAACCCACAATTTCGTCAGTTGATTACGGAATAGTGATCGGGTCGCCCGAGTGGGCCGATCCGGGCCTGTTTTTGCGCATGGATGCACGAAAAAGCCCGCCGAAACACGTCAAGGCCTTGACGATTTCAGCGTCAGAATCGTCAAGAGACTGACGGCCGGGCTGGATCCCGCCTGTTGGAGCGATCCGCGTCCGAATCGGACAATCGCTTGATATTCAACAGGTTACTGACTGCATCCGCGCCGATGCTCGTCCCTCCACGCGGCTGCACAACCTTGGCATCGAGGTTGCCTTAACCAGGGCGCGACCTAACCCTGGGTCCGGAGGATGTGCGAACGAATGACTGTCGACGCCAGCGCCGCCACCAACCGCGTGGAAGCAGGATTGCCCTTCGTAGAAGCCCTTGCCCGGAGAATGGCGGCCACCATGCCGCACTCCATTGACGTCGGAGACCTGGTCCAGGACGGCGTGATTGGGCTCATCGATGCGGCCCAGCGCTTCGACGGGAGCCGCGGGATCAAGTTCGAGACATTCGCGGAGCGCCGCATCCGCGGAGCGATGATCGATGCCCTGCGGAAGGACGCCTGGCCGCGGGGAGTCCGGCGCGTGCGCCGCGAACTGGAGGCCGCCCGCGAGAAGCTGCGGGCCGAGCTGGGGCACGAGCCGTCCCTCGCGGACCTGGCGGCCGCCGTGGGCTCCGACGAGAAGCGGCTCGGCAAGACGATCGTCCGCATCAACACCATCGAGTCCACGTCGCCGTATTCCACCGCCGACCAGGTGGACGAGCAGCAGCTGCCCGCGGTGCTGATGCCGGCCGAGCCCGAGCGGCCCGACGCGCTCTACGAGCAGAGCGAGGTTCGCGAGCGCGTGCAGCGTGCCGTGGCCACGCTGCCCGCCCGCGAGCAGCGCGTGATCTCGCTCTACTACTACGGCGAGGTGACGATGAAGGAGATCGGCGCCGAGCTGGGGGTGAACGAATCGCGTGTCTCGCAGCTGCACGCCCGGGCGCTGCGCCGCCTGCGCGAGGCGCTCGGCGCGGACACGACGCCGGCGGTCGCGGTCAAGGCCATCCGTTCGGCCATCCTGGCCTTCCAGGTGAAGCCGGTCATGGCGAAGGCGTCGTTGCCCATGTCCGACACGCGCGTGGCCCTGCAGGCGGAACGGCGAGTCACCTCCGCGGTCGTGGTGCCCTACGAGAGAGTGTCGCGCGCGGCGCGCAGCAAGTCGCCCAGCCTGAACGGCTTGGACAGCCAGCGGCAGCCCGTCTCCTCGAGGAACCGCTCGGCATCGGTGCCGGCCACGTCTCCGGTGACGAAGATGACGCGACGGGCCAGGGCCGGCGTGGCGGCGGCCATGGCACGGTAGAACTGCATCCCGTCGATGCGCGGCATCTTCAGGTCGCAGACGATCAGCTCGTAGGACTGTTCGGCGAGGCGGGTGAGCCCCTCCTCGCCGTCGCCTGCCCTGTCCACGACGAAGCCGGCATCACCAAGCGCCTCCGACACGGCCACGGCAAGCGCCGGCTCGTCCTCCACCACCAGCACGCGGGCACCCTTGAATTGATCGAGCGAGAGCGACGCGGGCGGTGGTGGGGCGGTGCCCGTTGCGGGCGCCGGCCGCATGGCCACTGGCAACTCCACGAAGAACGAGGCCCCGGTCGCGCCCTCCGATTTGACCCAGATGCGGCCACCGTGCTCCTGGACGAGGGCGTAGGCCACGCTCAGCCCGAGCCCGGTGCCCTTCCCCACCTCCTTCGTGGTGAAGAACGGATCGAAGATCCGCGACTCGACCTCGGGGGAGACGCCCGGCCCGTCATCGTTGATCTCGAGCAGCACGTGGCCCTTCTCGGGGTCGTGCCACGTGCGGACGACGAGCGTGCCGCGGCCGTGCGCGGTCAGCATGGCCTGCTCGGCGTTGATCACGAGATTGAGCAGTACCTGCTTGATCTGGTGCGCGTCGGCGAAGACCTGCGGCAGCCCCGAGGCGAGCGCCTCGATGAGGGTGATGTTCGAGACGCGCTGCTCGTAGGTGCGCAGCGCGAGCGTCTCCTTCACCACCTGGTTGACGTCCACCATCGCCCGCGTGCTCTGGCGCTTGCGGGCGAAGGTGAGCAGGTTCCGGACGATGCGCGCGGCGCGCTCCGCCTCGCCGAGGATGACCGCCAGGCCGCGCCGGGTCTTCTCGTCCGGAGGCTGATCGCTCAAGCGCTCGGCCCACGAGAGGATGGTGGCGAGCGGGTTGTTGAGCTCGTGGGCGACGCCGGAGATGGTGTGGCCGAGCGCGGCCATCTTCTCGGCCTGGAGGAGCTGCGCCTGGATATCACGCGACTGGTCGTCGAGCTTCCGGCGCTCGCCCACGTCGCGGAGGATGGCCTCGATGCGAAGGCCCGTGCCCGGGGCGCCAGGCTCCGCGCTGGCCGTCACCTCGACCCACGCGATGGAGTTGTCGAGCCGCCGCAGGCGGAGCAGGTGATCGGACACCGAGCCGGCCTTGCGCAGGCGGTCGAGCAGGGAGGCACGGGCCTCGGGGTCGACGAACCGGGGCGGATCGAAGGCCCGGACCTGCTCGTCCGGGAGCTCCGGCGGGTAGCCGAGAATGAGCTTCAGGTGCGCGTTGGCGGCGAGGGTCGTGGACGCCGCCTCGTCCAGCGTGCCGATGTAAAAGCCCTCGTGGGCCCCCTCGAAGAAGCGCGCGAAGGGCGCCGCGTCCGCCACTGCGCCCATCAATGTAGCGCATCTCGGGCGTTTGACACGCTCAGGGTGTGCAGCTAGTCTCAGCGTGGGCATGAGAATCTTCGGCCGCCAGGACATCCTGCCGCTCGTCGGCCTCGCGGCTGCCATCGTCGTCCTGTTCTCCGCGCCGATTTCACGGCTGTTCTCGTTTGCCCGCCAGGTGGAGGAACAGAGCGGGCTGTCGCTCGTGCCGGCGCTCGTCATGCTGGCCGTCGTCCTCATCTTCCACGAGGTGCGCAAGCACCACCAGGCACAGACCGCCGCCGCCGTTGCGGAAACCGTCCGCCGCGAGGCCGATGTCCGGATGGAGGAGACCGAGCGGCTCGTCGCGTTCGGGCAGGCGCTGGGCCGGTCCAGCGACTTCGATGCGATCCGGGTGAGCATCGCACGCTACCTGCCCTCAATCGCCGGCACGGACCGGGTGTGGGTGCTGGTGCGCGAGGGCACGCAGTGGGAGGCGCTTGCGGGCGACACGCGCGGCAGCGAAGAGACGCTGCGGTGGGGCGACCTCGCGGAGCAGCTGCTGGCAGGCGAGAGTGGCACGGGGGAGGACGCGCACGCCGTCGGCTTTCCCCTGATGGCCGGTCCGTCCGCGGTGGGCGTGCTCGGCGTGCGCATGACCGAGGGCCCGCTTCCGGCCGAACGACGCCGGGCCGTGGAGGCGGCGGCCCCGCTGCTGGCCCTTGCCATCCGGCACGCGCAGCTCGCGCGCGAGGTCCGCGAGAACAGCGTGCGTGATGCCCTCACGGGCTGCTTCACCCGCGGGCACGCCATGGAGGTCATCGACGCGGAGCTGCGCCGCGCGCGGCGCAGCCAGGCGCCCGTGTCGCTGATCGTCTTCGACATCGATCACCTGAAGGACGTCAACGATCGGCACGGCCATCTCTGCGGCGACGCGGTGCTCGCGGTGATTGGCAAGCGGATGCGGGAAGTCCTTCGCGGCTCGGACCTCAAGTGCCGCTACTCTGGCGAGCAGTTCCTCGTCCTGCTTCCCGAGACGCCACTCGCCGGGGCGCGCCGCGTGGCGGAGACGCTCAGGCGCGAGGTGGCCGACCGGCCCGTGCCGTGGGCCGGCGAGGATTTGCGCATCACCGCCAGCTTCGGCCTGGCCCAGGCGCTGCCGGGCGAGGTGAACGTGCAGGCGCTCATCGCCCGGGCCGACCTCGCGCAGTATCGCGCCAAGGAAGAGGGCGGCAACTGCGTCCGCTTCGCCGCCGAGTCCGCGCCAGTGGCCGCCGACGCCGACCGCCACCACGCGCAGTGATCACCCCGGAAGGCCGGGACCCTTCGTGCCCATGACCCGTGAGCAGAAGCTGGCCTGGCTGGCGTGGGCCACCATCTGCATCGTCTGGGGCACCACCTATCTCGCGATCCGCGTGGCCCTCGAGACCGTGCCCGTGTTCCTGGTTGCGGGACTCCGGTGGATCGCCGCCGGCCTGGTCCTTTCGCTCGTCGCGCTGGCGATGGGCCGGGCCCTGCCGCCGCCACGGACGTGGGGAAGCCTGGCGCTGCTCGGCTTCCTGATGAACGTCGTCGGCAACGGTTTCGTGGTCTGGGCCGAGCAGCACGTGGCCAGCGGCCTCACCGCGGTCGTGATTGCGTCGGTCCCGTTCTGGTCGGTGGGCATCGAGGCGCTCCTGCCCGGCGGCGAACGGCTCCGATGGGCGACGCTGGCCGGCCTCGCGGTGGGATTCTCGGGCATCGTCGTGCTGGTGTTCCCCGAGATCCTGGCCGGTGGCAGCGAGGGCCGGGCCGTCTTCTGGGGCGTCATGGCCCTGCAGGTGGCGTGCCTGGGGTGGGCGATCGGCACGTCGTACACCAGGCGGCATTCGGCGGTCGGCGATGCGCTGACCGCGTCAGCCGTTCAGATGCTGTTCAGCGGCCTGATGCTGCTCGGGCTGGCAACTGCGGCGGGCGAGTGGAGCGCGCTTCACTTCTCGCCGCGGAGCCTCGCCGCGATGGTCTACCTCGCGCTCGCGGGCTCCACGCTCGCCTACACCGCCTACGTCTACGCCATCGCGCACCTCCCGATCTCCACGGTGTCGCTCTACGCGTACGTCAATCCATTGATTGCGGTCGTGCTCGGGTCGCTGCTGCTCGGCGAGGCCTTCTCCATCCGCATCGCGGTGGCCGCCGTGCTGGTGCTGGCGGGTATCGCCGTAGTACGGGGAGTACAATCGATGAGTGCCTCGTCTGCCCCGACTCGCCGAACTCACACCTGACTCCGCCGGCTGGGGCTTCTTCCTCTGCACGTGGAAGGAGCTGCGCACCAGCCGGAGCGGCGCGGACTTCCTCGTCCTGACGCTGCAGGACGTCTCGGCACAGATCACCGCGAAAATCTTCGACGACGTCGCAAGGTTCGCAGGCGAGTTCGACGCGGGCGAGTTCGTCCGCGTCGAGGGCAAGGCCAGCGTGTTCAACGGCCAGCTGCAGCTGGTCGCGTCCTCGATTCGGCGCGTGTACTCCGAGCAGGACCGCCTGGAGGGATTCCGCGAGGACGAGTGCGTGCTGAGCGCACCGCGGCCCATCGACGACATGTGGGCCGAGCTGGACGCGCGGGTCGCCGCGATGCGGGAAGGGCACCTGCGCGTGCTGGTCAGGCGCATCCTCGTCGATCACGAGGCCCAGCTGCGCGAGTGGCCCGCCGCCCAGGCCATCCACCACGCCTATCGCGGCGGGTTCCTGGAGCACATCGTGAAGATGGCGGAAGTGGCGGAGGGCGTGTCACGTGCGTACGCCGCAGACGCCGACCTGGTGCTCGCCGGCGTCATCCTGCACGACATCGGCAAGCTGCAGGAGCTCGCCTACGAGGCGGGCGCCGCGAACTACACGCGCGACGGCAACCTGATCGGGCACATCGCGCTCGGGCTCATCCTCGTGCGCGAGACGGCCGCCGGGATCTCGGGGTTCCCGCTCGAGCTGCGCTCGCAGCTCGAGCACCTCGTGCTCTCGCACCACGGCTCGCGCGAGCACGGATCGCCCGTCGAGCCGAAGACGATCGAGGCGTTCATCCTGGCGATGGTCGACGAGCTGGACGCGAAGATCAACCAGGTGAGGCGGGCCGTCCGCGAGGACGCGGGGGACGGCGAGTTCACGGCCTGGCACAAGCGGCTCGGCCGGGTGCTCTACAAGGGGGGGAACTAGGTTCTCGGGTTCTCGGGTTCTCGGGTTCTCGGGTTCTGGGGTTCTGGGGTTCGGGGGTTCGGGGGTTCGAGGGTTCGGGGGTTCTGAGGTTCTCGGGTTCGGGGGTTCTCGGGCTCCTGGGTTCCCTCGTTCTGAGGATCAGCCCGCGAGCTGGCCCGCCTGCTCGCTCTCCCTCGTCCCGAGCGCGAAGGTCATGGTGCCGTTGGCGACGATCCGGTCGCCGACCTTCGCCCGGCCCTCGAGGACGCCCATCCGGTTGCGCAGCCGCTTGACGCGCGCTTCCACCACCAGCACGTCGCCGGCATGGACCGGGCCCCGATAGCGCACGCGCTCGATGCCGCGGAAGAAGATCAGCAGGTCGCGGTACTCGGGCTTGGCCAGGATGAGGATGGCCCCCACCTGCGCGACGATTTCGGTGAGGATGGTCGGCGGCAGCGCGGCACGCCCGTCGGGGGACGACGGGGACAGGTAGCGCTCGTTGAGCGACACGTTCTTGATGCCGACGATGCGCCTGTCCGGCTCGAACTCGGTGATGCGATCCACCAGCAGGAACGGGTAGCGGTGGGGAAGAATGCGCTCGATGGCGGCGTAGTCGAACGGCAGCGTCAGGGCGGGGTCTTTCTGCATCCGTATCTCCCTCAGTATACTGCTCGTGAACCCCATGACCGACCCGATCGGCAGGGTCGCGCACGCGGGGCCTGACGACGCCCCGGCGGACCAGCCTGCCATCCGCAACGCGGCCGAACTGGCCGTCCTCACCGAGCTCGGCCGCGAGGTCACCTCGGTGCTCGATCTGAACGAGCTGCTCGAGAAGATCCCGCTCCTGATCTCGCGCCTCACCTCGTTCACGGTGTTCTCCGTGTATCTCCTCGACGAGCGCCGCAACGACCTGCACATCGCCTACGCCGTCGGCTATCCGGAGGAGGTCGTCCGGAACTTCCGTCTCAAGGTCGGGGACGGGACCGTCGGGGCCGCGGTGGCCGAGAACCAGCCCATCCTGCTCGACGACGTGGACGCGGACCCGAGGTACCACGCGGTGGTGCCCGGCGTGAAATCACAGCTCGCCGTGCCGATGCGCCACAAGGGCCAGGTCATCGGGGCGTTGAACCTGCTGAGCGACAAGCCCGCGGCGTTCACCGAGCGCGACGAGGTGATCCTCCGCCAATTCGCGGTCCACGTGGCACAGGCCCTCGTCAACGCGCGGCTGTTCGAATCGGAACGCGAGTACGCCGACACGCTCGAGACGCTCGCCGAGATCGGTCGCGAGATGAGCGCCATCCTCGACCTGGACGAGCTCCTCACGCGGCTCGCCCACCTGGTGAAGCGCATCATCAACTACCGCATCTTCGGCATCGCCCTCCTGGACGAGCCGTCCGGGATGCTGGAGATGAAGATCGCCATCCAGTACGGCGACAACCCGCGAGCGATGGAGCCCGTGAAGCTGGGGGAGGGACTGGTCGGCTACGCCGCCCTGACGCGCGAGCCCGTGCTCGTGGACGACGTGACGAGGGACCCGCGCTACATCGCCGCGGTGGAGGGTGTCCGGTCCGAGATGGTCATCCCCCTGCTCCTGAAGGACCGCTGCATCGGCGTGTTCGATCTCGAGAGCCCCGACCTGGCGGCCTTCAGCAAGAAGCACGTCGAGTTGCTCACGCTCCTGGCCTCGCAGGCGGCGGTGGCGATCGAGAACGCGCGCCTGTACGAGTCGATCCGCGAGAACGAGGAGCGGATGGAGAAGGAGCTCCGCTTCGCGCAGCGCGTGCAGATGGCGCTGCTGCCGCAGGAGCTGCCGAAGCGGCTGCGGGGCGTGGACGTGGCCTGGCACTTCGACTCGGCGCGCGAGCTCGGCGGCGACGTCTACGACTTCCTGGCGCCCGAGCCGCACACGCTCGTCGTGTCGGTGGGCGACGTCTCCGGCAAGGGGGTGCCCGCCGCGCTGTACAGCGCGTTCGTGGGCGAGCTGGTGCGCGGACGCACCTTCCGCCGGCGCCTCGAGACCAGGCGCAGCACGCCGGCCGTCGTGCTGAACGCCATGAACCGCATCCTGAACGAGCGGCAGCTGGAGGAGTACTACTGCACGCTCTGCTACGCCATGTTCGACCTGCGGCGGCGACAGGTCACCTTCGCCAACTCGGGCCTGCCGTTCCCCGTTCGCTACCACGGCGGCCAGGCGAAGCAGGTGCCCATGCCAGGCGTGCCGCTCGGCTCATTCGCCGGCTCGACCTACGACGAGATCACGCTCGACCTCGAGATGGGCGACGTCTTCGTGTTCTGTTCGGACGGGATCTTCGAGGCCTTCAACGAGGACGGCGGGGAGTTCGGCGCCGGCCGGGTCATCGAGGTGGTCGAACGCACACACGCCCAGCCCGCCACCGAGATCGTCCGCGGCATCTTCGACGCCATGCAGACATTTCGCGGGGACGCGGAGCAGGCCGACGACCAGACGGTCGTGGTGGTGAAGATCACCGCGTAGGGAAGAGCAGAAGCGGGTCCCCACCGGCGCTCCCGGGCCGGCCCTACCGGGGGCACCAGCGGCCCACCCGAAGGGCTTTCGGCTAGTGGTGTTCGTCCACCGCGACCGCGGCGCTCAAGTAGATGGCGCCCAGCGTCAGGAAGATGAAGGCCTGGAGGGTGCCGACGACGAGCCCGAGGAACTGGATGGGCAGCGGCATCAGGAAGGGCACGATGCTGGCGATGATGAGCACGACCAGGTGCTCGCCGAAGATGTTGCCGAAGAGACGCAGCGTGAGCGACAGCACGCGCGAGAGGTGGCTGATGATCTCGATCACGAAGATCACCGGCGCCATGACGACGGGCACGCCCGGCATGATGGCGAAGTGCCTGATGTAGCTGAACGGGCCCTGGGCGCGAACGCCCTGGTAGTGGTAGTAGAGCCAGAGCGTGATGGCGCACGCAAACGGCACGTTCACGTTGCTCGTGGGCGCCCCGAGCCCGGGGATCTGGCCCATCATGTTCCCGATCCAGATGAACACGAAGAGCCCGCCGAGCAGCGGCAGGAACTGACGGCCCTTCGGGCCGATCGTGTTCTCGATCTGCGAGACGAAGAAGCTGACGACGTCCTCGAGGATGATCTGCAGCTTGCCGGGGTTGTCCACGCTGAGCCTCGACCGCAGCATCAGGCCCAGCACGAGGACGATGAGGCAGATGAGCGCCGAGAACACCACGTGGTCGGGCACGTGGATGTGCAGGGGCGCGAACAGGGCGTTGATCAGCTCAACGAGGGGTGATGGGTGTTCGAGGGCTTCCACAACCGGACGATTGTACTAGATTTTCACAAACGTCGATCGGCCGGGGATGGCGCCTCGCCGAGGATGGCGCATAAGCATGCAGCCGCGGATGCCGCAGAAACAGACGGCCGCAGATGGCGCAGAAATCGACGGCCGCAGATGCCACAGATTACGCGGATAAGTTCTTTGACTACAATATTTTAAGGCTACGCTCCTTCAGGTGGAGCCCGACCGAGCGGCCCCCGAGGACGGCAAACTCCTCGACCTCGCCCCTGACCCGCACCCTGGCGCCTTTCGTCGGAGTACGCCGGCCGTCGGACAGGACCAGGATCTCCGCGGAACCGTCTCTCACGCGGTACATCCGGTAAGGCACGAGTGGGAGACCCCAGGACGAGGTGACGACCCCGGTGACGTTGACCGTGCGATCCACGTAATGCCCCGGGTTGGCCTGGACCTCGGAGATGGACGTCGTCCCGCCAAGGGTTGCGCAGGCGCCCGACAAGCCTGCGGCGAGCAGAATCGCGGCGAAGAGTAGCCTGTGGCGACGCGTCATGGGCGTGTCCTCCGGAGACGAGACGGCCGCGGACGGATCGTGAGTGAAGCGTCCGGAGCGCACGATGCCAGCGCCTGCCTGATAGTGGCACCCCGGTGATCCGCCGCGGCTGCTCCCCATCGATACAACCCGCGTGCCAATGCGCGAAAGGCGGGAAACAAAGGAAAAACGGGCTGGGAACGTCCAAGCACGCGGGGAGTGGACGTCCTGAGCCGCGGACGGGGGCGTTATCGGGTGCGGACAGGTGCGGGCGGGTGCGAATGGGTGCGGGCGGGTGGGGGCGGGGGGGGGCGGGGGGGGGGGGGGG
>JBFWQE010000003.1:0-115881 GCA_050249615.1 Vicinamibacterales bacterium | reverse complement strand
GCCAGCCTGGATGCCCTACTGAACGGCGAACGTCTCGGTGGTGCGAAAGCACCGCTGCCTGCAAGGCGTGTCGAGGCTCTTACGGAGCGGCCCGCGTAGGGTATTCATGCCGGACTGTCATCGTCGGGTCGTCGATCGGGGCGAGTAGCGGCGGCTGAACTTCGCGGCCTGGGGAAAATTACTCTCCAACGGCTCGGAGCGGGTGAAGCTAAGCGCGGCGGCAGCCCGCGCGGATGCCGGACCGCCGCCTTCGATCGTCGGTCATGCGGCTGGCGCCGGACTCGGTGCAACAACTTCGTTGCCGGCCGCTTTCCAGCCCTCCAGCCCCTCGCGGTAGGCGCGGACGTTCGTGTAGCCCAGTTCGGTCAGTTTCTTTGCCGCCTCGATGCTCTGCGAGCACACTGGCCCGCCGCAGTAGGTCACGATCTCCGCATCCTTCGCCAGACCGGGTGTGCCCGTCCCGATCGTATCGAGCGGCACCCGGCGAGAGCCGGGAATCAGCTCGCCGCCGAAGAATTTGTCCGTCTGCACGTTCAGGACGTGCAGTCCGCTGTCACGGTCAAGGCCCTGCCGCAACTCCGCAGTGGTCAGTGCGCGAACGTCGTTCATGTCGTTTTGCCTCTGTCCTCATGTCAGGCGGCCAATTCCGCCTCCATCGTAAGGAGCAACATGAGGGCCACGGTTATCGAACGCGAAAGTGCTACAAGGCTTTGGAAACAGCGGATACCGAGCGGCACGGAGACTGCGTTCTGAAATCGAGCTTTCGTTTCGAAATCCGGCATCGCCGGAGGCCGAAGAAGATCCCGCGAGATCCCATCGGATTCTCATACGTCAACTGATTCTGGTGGCGGCGCGACCCTTGCGGAGTATCGGGGGGAGCTAGAAGTGTTCGCAGAATCGAGTTACAGCGCAGGTCTCTGGTCGCGAACCGCCTTGAGGCTCATTGAGGGAATGAGGTGTGACATGAAGGTACTGTTTGCTCTCGGTGCCCTGTTTGGCGCCATGTTCGGTCGTGTGGTGTATCTCTATCTGGAAACGCGCGCAGCGTATAGGCGCCGTGCGCGCCGGCCGCCCAGTGTTCCGGTCCCGTTCGCGGACACCGCGCCATCGCCGACCATGGCGACCCGTGTGCTCTGAGCCTTGAGCTCTTTGATTTTGTCGACTGTGTCGCAAGGACCTCGGCGAAGACAGTATCAATCCTAAGATCGGCGGCCACTGCGCTGGCCACTGCCGTCGGGCAGTCGTACAGGCTCAGTCGGGCCGCGCGTCGTATTCACTATTCTGACCGTCCGCACGAGATAAAGGCAGACGCGTTCACCGCCGACAAGCGGCCCGTCGCCGCATGACGAATGACTACTGCTTCCACTCCGGTGACTCCGTCCACGCAGACAACCAGACCACTTGTGATGACGCGAAGCTGACCGCCGTCGGCATCCGCGGTTCTCAAGAGGATCCTCCGAAGACGTCGCGCTACTCGCACGTCGGCAGAGCCCAAGACGACGAGAACACGTTGGCCGCGCCGCAGAGCGCTGACAGCGGCGGCGCGCGCGGCGTTACCGTCGCCGGCGATCACGAGATCGACGGTTCCGTTCATTGCGAGCGTCTCGCAGGAGCAGGTTCGATGACACCCACGGGACCGCTCAACGTCCGTAGGAACGCTTCGAGCAATCGCAGTTCGACGGCTTTGAGCCGCAGCGGACGCATCTCGTACATGCCGTCGCCGAGGTGCCGGGTCACGCGTGGCCGCGTCGGCAGCCCGTGACCGTGCTGCGGCATGCCCCATCAATCGAGATCTGCGCCTCGTCGATCGCGCGCCCTTCGGCATCCCGAACGCTTACGCGGATGGTTTGCATCTGCCGAGGGTGCAGAGCCGTGGCCGGCTCAAGGGTGGCCACGTAGCGGCCCTGCGCTGACGACCGCGGCCCCAGCCCGAACTCGCTGGCCGCCGGCCGCTTCGCGCCAGTCCCATGGATCATCATCATCGCGTGGCTGCAGGCGGTCATGCTAATCGCGACTGTCAGGGTTGCAGCGTGAGCACCGTTCGCCGGATCATCGAATTGTCGGTACGCTGGGTGTCTCTCATCGCCGTCTCCAAATGTCAGCGCGGCGGTAGTCGCCGTCGTGTGAGTCGAAGAGTAGCGAGGGCACCGGGGTCCGAGATTGAACGCTCAGGTCAAAGTTCTTGCACACAGCGGCTATGTCGTTGAATGACCGGGCTTCGGGCACCGCCGCGACGCCCTCCTCGGTGGACCGGCACTTCACACTGCTATCTGTGGGATGGCGGCTTCGCCGCACTCGGGCCGAGTGAAGAGATCGTTTCGCAGCACGAGCATCACGCGATCGTCGTCGCCGTCGAAGCGGCCGAGTCGCCGTCGAAGCGGCCGAATAGCCGATTCATTCAACGAGATCAGCTGCTCCATGCAATCCCCGGGGTCCGCCCGGGTGCGAGACTCCCTCTCGTCGACATGAAGTCGACATCAGCAAAGGAGCTCGTGATGACCACTCAATCGAACGCCTGCGGATGCCAGTCCTGCGATGGCCCCGGCTGCGCCTGCGGCTGCTGTCAGATCAACGCCCGCCGCTATACGACCGACCGGATTGCCGTTGTAATCGCGGCAGTGATCGCACTCGCCACACTCGCCGCATCGCCTGCGGTCGCGCAAACGGCGGGCTGCGGGACGGGGATCCTGACCGACGTCGAAGTCGTGGTGTCGAGGGTGCCACAGTCAACGATTACGTCCGTCCACACGAGGCCGAAGGACGGGAGGAAGCCCGGCGAGCGCAGCGTGGATGCGTACACCACGCCGTCGGAGCGAGAGACGAAGACCTATCTGGTGACGGTTCGCATCAACGATCGGGTCTACGTCGGCAGGTCGTCAGGCGATTGGTTCTGGGAGTTCGATCCGACCCGGCTAGTCATCAACGATCCTATCGATGCCTGCGTCTCCAGGAACACGCTGCGTCTGCGGAGACCTGACGGCAAAGAATACAAGACGAAGATCGTTCGCGTGGTTCGCGACGTCGCGCACAAACCAGCTTCGGAGAACCGGTGATGCACGCCGGAACGGGCGTCCTCGCCGTTGTCACCAGTGCCTCGCATGGCGCTCGCGCTGGTGGACCCTGTCGCGCTCAAAGCAGGCGGTAACGCGTGGGCGAATGCGCCCGAGCGGAAAAAGCGGCGCGCTTCGCCAGCGCCGCAACGTCAGGTGCGCTGGTAGAATGCCCCCCTGACCTACCGACCCGACACCGAAGCGCCGTATCGCTGGTTGAGCGTTCCACGCTGGTACTTGTGGGAGGGAGGCTTCCTCCTCACGGCCAGAGCGCAAGGGGTGGTGCCCGCGCATGCGCATCACGCGATTCAGATCGTGATCGCCCTCCACGGCACCGCCGCGATCTGCGGTAGCGACGGCCAGTGGCAGGAGGCGCGTGGCCTCGTCGTGCGGCCCGACGCCGAGCACTCCTTCGACTGCAACGGGGCCCTCGGCGTGATGCTGTTCGTGGATCCCGAGTCCAGCGAAGGCGCCTGGTTGTCGACGTCGCTTCGGCAGGACATCACGATCGTCCCTGATACCCGGCTGGATTCGATGGTGCCGGAGCTTCGCGCGTTCGCAGAACAACCCGACGAATCCCCCGATATCGCGGTGCTCATCCGGCAGTGCATTCAAGGCTTGAGACCTGGACTGGCGCCGGCTCGCCGGTTGGATGCGCGCGTGACGACGGTGATCGACGCGATTCGCGCGTCCGACGAGCTGCGGATGTCGCTGGAACAAGCGGCCGATAAGGCGTGCCTATCATCGACGCGTTTTGCGCACCTGTTCAAGGAGCAGGTCGGTCTTCCGTTCAGCCGGTACATGCTGTGGCGCAAGTTGACGCGAGCCATGGTCGCCGTTGCCTCCGAAGGGACGATTGCGGCGGCGGCACACGCCGCCGACTTCGCAGACGCCGCACACCTCACGCGGACGTTCTACCAGATGGTCGGTATGGCGCCCTCGGTCTTGATGCGCGGCGACTTCATCGAGATTCCCTCGCCATTCAACACGTTGCCGGGGGATGTCGCACTGAACTGTCCCTGAAATTGTCCCTGCCAGCTCCCCACATAGGGCTTCCGGAGCCAACAGCAGCCAAATCAAATGATCGAGGAAGTTATTGAAACGCGAGGATTTGCGAGGAAAAACGAAGATGGCCGAGAGGCTGATCGGCGTTTAGCAAACCGCCTTACGCGGCGTTCTGGAAGTCTTCGATTTGGCACATCCAGCTGGTCAGTGGGTTCCATCTGGGGAAAATCTGGGCCACCAATCCCAACCCGTTATTGGCCAATGATTTGCCGGCTTCGCGTGAGGCGAACAGACTCAAGCGGGCAGCCCGGCGTGTTACGATGTCTTACATGAAGACATCGACCATCACGATTCGGCTGGACGATGCGCTCGGCCGGGAGCTCGATCAGGCGTGCGCGCGAACTGGTCGAACTCGAAGCGAGCTGGCGCGTGACGCGCTTCGCAGGCAGCTCGCGTTGATGCGGTTCGAGCGGCTGCGCAAGCGGACATTGCCGCTGGCCGAGGCGCAGGGATACCTGACTGACGAAGACATCTTTCGCGACGTGTCGTGAGGGTCTTCTTCGACACGAACGTCGTGCTCACCGCGTTCGCGACACGGGGGTTGTGCGCAGACCTGTTCGCACATGTGCTCCTCGAGCACGAACTAGTGGTTGGCGAGACCGTGATTCGCGAACTGCGGAGCAAGCTCCGCACGAAGTTGAAGCTCGCGAAGAACGCCATCGATGAGATCGAGGCCCTGCTGCGCGACCAGACCGTCGTCAAGACCCCGGCCGAGCACTTGAAGCTCGGCATCTCCGATCCGGACGATGAGTGGATCGTGGCGGAGGCCATGGCCGGCGAAGCCGACGCCCTCGTCACGGGAGACGCCCTTCACAAGCTCGGCAAGCGCGCGCCGATGCCGATCGTGACGCCGCGCGGGTTGTGGGACTTGTTGCGCGGCGCCGATCGGGTTCGGTAGTCGGTTGCGAGCCGGCTCGTTCAGAGGGCACTGCGCAGGCCATCGAGATTCCTGAGCCAGGCCAGGAGCCGGTTCCAACTGGCGCGCTTCAGGTCCACCAACCTTCATTCCCAGTCTCGATTCCCCGCAAGTAGTTGAAGGCGGGCGCGGTTATGGCGGTTCGAACAACGCCGTTTCCGTCGAACGTGATTCCGTCCGGAAAGAACAGCTGTTGGAACCGCTGGCGTTGTTCGAGTGACGCCTGCACCCACAGGTCCGCCGCGCGTGGCAGAACGCGTTCTGCGAAGGCCAGGATGCCCTCGACGTCGAGTTCGTCCAACTCCGAGGAGTGACGGTCCATCCGGAGCAGCGTCAGCTCCTGGCGCAGCTTCTCGGCGTGGCGGTCGTACGTGTCGATGTCGATCGAGCGCTCGAAGAGGAACGCCTCATCCAGGCGGTGGAGCTTTTCTTGAACAGCCTTCCCCGCGCGCTCGGCGGCAACCGGTACGGCGAGGTGACGCAGCACGCCGTCTTCTACCTGGATCCCCACGTCTGCCTGCGCTGCCGGTATCGCAGCACGGAGCTCCTCTGGCAGTGCCCGCACTGCCACGACTGGAACACGTTCGTCGAGGAACGCATCGCGCCGGCGCAGGACGCCACCGAAGTCGAGGTCTGAGTCCGGTCGGCGCGCCGCAGCCAGCGCCTGGATCGCCGCGTCGACCTGCGCGTCGGTCTCCTCGAACGTGCCGTCGGTCAAGATGACGATGTGGGCGCGGCTGGCCTTCTCGGCGGCCGGCCACTGCGCGGCGAGCGGCTGGTCGATCTCCCGGTCGGTGAGGCCGCATTCCCGCAGGCGCCGCCGCTGCGGTGACTCCGAACAGACGGTCGCGACGATGCGATCGAAGGCCCCTTCGTGCCCCGATTCGAAGAGCAGCGGGATGTCCGCGACGGCGAACGGCGGACGCTCGGTCAACTCGAAGGCACGCAGGCCCATGGCAATCGCGCGGTAGACGGCCGGATGGACGATCGCCTCGAGCGTACGCCGGGCGGCCGGATCGGCGAACACGATCGGCCCCAGCTTCGCGCGATCGACGCGCCGTCCGGCGTGAGCACGTCGCCGAAGTGCGCCGCGATCGCGGCCGACGCCTCGGTGCCTGGCGCCATCGCGCCGTGTGCCAGCGTATCGGCATCCAGGCAGGGGATGCCGCAACGGCGCAGGCGACCCACGACGTAGCTCTTCCCCGTCGCGATGCTCCCGGTCAGTGCGACCTTCAGCACGGGCGTGGCGGGCTACTCCGCCGTCCCCGACACACCCGTGGACGTTCGGCGGCGGTCAGGGTGTTCTTGAGCAGCATGGCGATGGTGAGCGGCCCGACGCCGCCGGGCACTGGTGTGAGGGCACCCGCCACCTCTTCCACCGAGGGGTGGACGTCGCCGAGCGTGAGCGCCCCCCGCTTCTCGAATGCCAGCCGGCGCCTGGAACCCGGGGGAAACAGCGACGCCACCAGCTTCGGATCCTCGACCCGGCTCGTGCCGACGTCGATCACGGTGGCGCCGGGCTTGACGAATGCGGGGGTGACGAAGGTCGGCCGCCCGATGGCGGCCACGAGGATGTCCCCCTGCCGGGCCACGCCTGGCAGGTCCACGGTGCGGGAATGGCAGACCGTGAGACGATAGGTGGGATGAACGGGTCCTGGGGCAACGGAACCCCGGCGTTATCGGACCTTCACGCCTGGATTCGTCGAAGATTCGCCCTCCCGGCCACAGCCGCGGAGCGTGACGTCACTCCCGAGATGATGGTCGCCGAAGGCGTAGCATCCCGGGCAGCGCAGCGGGCAACTCACGCGTGATCTCGACCGACAGGTTTGGGCCGCCGCCCACTGAGAATCCGGCCCCATGCCTGCATTACCCCTCGGACGATCTCGGGCTTCGATGCCATGCCATCTCCTTCAGGACGGGCTGCCGGCTCCACCCTGACTGTGCCGTCGCCGGTTCGCCTCCGCGGTTCGTCCCGCCACCGTTTCGCTGCGGCTACCGCCCAGGCCGCACGCCGATCACCCCGCTCACCCGCAGATGCGTCTCCCAACCCACCCGGGCGTCCACGCCCACGTCACGCGGTTGCCGACGGCGCGCACGCCTCCACCCGCCGTGAACGCACCTTCGCTGTGCGTGAAACCGGCAGCGTCGAACGATTCACGCGTCTGGAACAGGCCCCCGCCGATGACCAGGAACGGCGTCACCGCACGGGGACGACCGGCCAGGGGTGCAGCCACGTCGAAGGTCAGGTTCCCTGTCAGCACCAGATGGCTGTGGTTGTCGCCGCTGATGTAGACGAGTTCAGGCCCGAGAGCGAGCCGCGGCGTCAGGTAAAACCGCCCGGCGCCGCCAACCATGGGTTCGTTGACGACGCAACGCCAGGGAGAAGCATAGCGCCGAGATCACGGCGCTCACGCGCGCGCGGCGCGACCGGGCCGGGAATCGTCTGGTCACGTCTGTCAATGTGACGGAGTCCGGACGTTCGGCTCACCCCGGTGGCCCGGGGTCGACCGTGGCCGCGCCCGGGCAAGCAGTCCCCGGGCCCTCCGGCGCCGACGGAATGGCATTTGGCGGTGCCGGGAACCCGGCATCGATGCCGAGTGAAAGCACCGCTATCACTTGGCGGTCTGGGGCTTGTTCACCACCCTGATGAAGGTGCCACAGGCTATCGCCCCGTTGTCCGTGATCGCCGTGGGAACGCACGGGGAGATGTCCGTCATCACACCGTCGTGCCACTCGAAGCCGTGCACCTCGCCCGTCGTGGTCCAGCTCAGGCCGACAATCTGCCCGCGCTGGTTGATGGCCCTGGCGACGCTGTAGGGGCCGCCCAGGGTCCCCAGGTCGGTGAGTATCCCCGCGTCCCAGAGAAAAGCGCGCGTGGGTGCATGCTCGGTGACCGATCCGGTCAGGGCGATCTGCCCCGCGTCGTTGATGTCCTCGGCCGTCCCGTGGTCCAGATCCGGAATCTCCGCAATGACACCGTTCCACCACACCAGTGGCACCTGCGGTCCGCCCCTCGGCGCCCATCGGCCCACCACCTGCCCCCGGTTGTTGATGGCACGCGCCTCACTGAAGACCCCGAGCAGGTCGTACATCACGCCGTCCTGCCACAGGAAGATGCGAGGCTCCACGAAGCCGTTGGGCGCGACCGTGCTGGTGCCCACGATCTGCCCGCGATTGTTGATGTCGGCGGCCCAGCTCGTGTCACCCAGCGTGCCGAGATCCGTCATCACGCCCTCCTGCCAGAGGAAGGCATGATCGGAGCCGGACTCGGTGCTGCTGCTCCCGACCACCAGCCCGAACTTGTTGATGGCAGACCCACCGCTGGCATCGTCGATCCCGGTGACCGCCAGCAGCCCCAGATCGCGCATGACGCCGTGCTCCCAGAGGAACGCATGCCATTCACCCGACGCGACCTGGCTGGACCCGACCACCTGCCCGAGCCCGTTGATGTCCTGGGCGGACGTGGAGGCTCCTCCCAGCGTTGGCAACGCGATTTCCATCCCCTGCCCTGACAGGCGGTCGGGAGCGCCAGACACGAGGGCGACCACGATTGCACCTGCGAGGCATCCGCTTGTGGCTCTCATCGCAGCACCTCGACGTGATTCGAATTGACGACGGCTGGAAACCCGACAAGGCGATGCAAACGGGCTGCCATGCGGATGCCCCGTGCGGAAGCCCATACACGCATGAGCCCGCGCGAGTCCGCCGCCGGGCGCGGCTATAACCTGCTGCCCGCCGCATCAGGTCCGCCCAGCGTCGTCCGGCCGGACCGGGCGACGTTGCGGCGGCATTGTCCGATTCCGCACCTGCCGGAGCCGCGCCGCCAGCCGACGCCCGCGCCCACCGCGTCGGCCCGCCACGCGGCGTGCGCCGCCAGGACGCCGTGATAGAGCAGCAGATTGATCCGCGGCCGTGGCACCAGTACCGCGAGCCGCTCGAGGAACGCCGTCGGTTCGAAGGCGACATGGGTCGTGCCGTCGGCCCACGGATGGCGAAGCCGGAGCACCACCCGTCCGTCGGCTGCCACGGCCAGGCGATCGCCCGTCACCGGCGGGCGCAGGGCATATCGACACAGGCGCTCGAGTCGCGCTCGGTGGCCCGGTGCGCGCGAACACGCCGTCGAGCACGAGCGCATGCAAGTGGACGTTGAGATTGAGTGCCCCACCAAAACGCTGGACCACGATGATAGCCCCGCTTCGTGCGTCCCCGAGCCGTCGCGTCTGAGCCCACGTCCGCAGGTAGCGCTGTACCGCGCGGAACAGCACGCCGGCCACGGCGGTGCACAGGTCGTGGCGCCAGGCCAGGGCGCAGCGGACGCGCGGCGGCAGGGTGAGCACCCACTGTCGAACCGGGACTTCGGGCCAGACGTGATCGACGAGGTGCGCCGCGCGCTCGGTCATGCGACGCCCACCACAGGACGGACAGAACCCGCGGCCCTTGCACGAGAAGGCCACCAGCCGCTCCGCGCGGCAGCCCGTGCAGCGGAAGCGCGCGAATCCACCGGCGAGCAATCCACACCGCAGGAACGCATCGAACTCGTCGTCGACGAAACGCGGCAGGCCCTCGCCCTCGCGAAGCTGCGACGCCTCGGCCCGGAACGTGTGGTAGTGATCGCGCACGACCTGGTACAGCACCGATGCGGCCGGGTTGCGCGGCGCATACGTACCTGATGGCAGGGCCATAGGCCCGCCAAGGGCGAGCTCCGTGCCGGACCCCGAGGTGGTCGTTTCCCGCCTCGATCGCGGTGACGGCTGCGACGGTCGTGACGAGGGGGCGTACGTCCGGGCCGATCCGGATCGCAGGAACCGCGTACGGGGAAGGCATTACGAGCAGGACATGGCGGTGGCTCGCCGGCCACTGACCCTGCTGGCGAGAACTTCAGCTCAGCATCGCCGTCGTCTCGCTTTGCGGTCACGCTGCACGTCGCAGCCGTTCGAGACCCTGGAGCCAGCTCGTCACTCGGTTCCAACTGGCGCCGCTCTGGTCCACCACGCCAGGATGCCTTCCCCGTGGAGTTCCTCGACTTCGGAGGCGTGGCGGTTCTGGAAGGGAGCCCCTGGACCCACCTAGGTTGTGGCCGGGCAGGCGCCGCGCGGCACCCGCTGGCAGCACGAGGAGTTCGAAGGCGAGGGACACCTGTCGGCGCCGCTTCTGAGCAACTACTTCGGGAGGACGACACGTATCGCGAGAACATCAGGCGGCTCAAAGCACGCCTCGGGCAGTGAGGCGAAGGCCGGATGCCTTCGCCCCTGCCGGCCTACCGCTGCGCGGTGTTGGTGGAAGACGATGGTCTGCGTCAACGGGGGTGGTCGTTGACTCGGTCACCGGCAGCGCGTCCATGGATCGACCTCGGCGGCGAGCCGGCCGGCCTGGGATGCTAACGGATTGGCCGCTGGGGCCGTCTGAGCAGGGGTCACGACGGGTACGACCGCCGCCAGGACGGCGAAAAGCATGGTGCGCATCGGAGGAGTTCTGCCTTCATGAACGACTTGCAGCTGGCCATCCGGCAATGGGCCCGCCGGCCCCTCGTGGCGGCGGCCGCCATCCTGTCGCTGGCGCTCGGCATCGGCGCCAACACCGCCATCTTCACGGTGCTCCACGGCAGCATCCTCGAGCCGCTCCCCTACACCGACCCCGGGCGGCTGGTCGTGCTCTGGGAAACCAGCGCGTCGGACGACCATCGCACCCTGGCGCCCGCCAACTTCGCCGACTGGCGGCGCCAGACGACGGCCTTCGAGAGCATGGCGGCCTACGCCAACGCGCCCGGGACGCTCATCGGCCACGGCGAGCCCCAACGGCTCCGGGCCGCGTCCGCCTCGGGCAACCTCTTCGAGGTGCTCGGCGTCCAGGCCGCAGTCGGCCGCGTGATGACCGCCGGCGACGAGGGACCTGGCCGGCCGCCGGCAGCCGTCGTGACTGACGGCCTCGCCCGCCGGCTGTTCGGCTCGCCCGAGGCCGCCATCGGCGCGACCTTGATGGTCGACGATGTGGCATTCACGGCCGTCGGCGTCCTGGCTGCGCCCATCGAGCTGCCGCAGGCGCTGGACAAGGAGATCTGGTTGAGCGGCATCGACGGCCTGCCGCGGAGCGAGGCCTTCCCCCAGGGCCTCTCGTCCGTGCGCGATTCACACTTCATCCGGGCCGTCGCGCGGCTCCGCCCCGGCGTCACGCTCGCCGAGGCGCAGGCGCAGCTGACCCGCGTGATGGACGCGCTTGGCGAGCAGTACCCCCCGACCAACGCGGGTCTTGGCGCGCGGCCGGGGTTCCTGCAGGACGACCTGGTGGGCGAGGTTCGGCCGCTCGTGTGGATCCTGCAGGCGGCCGTCGGCGTGCTCCTCCTGATCGCGTGCGCGAACGTCGCGCACCTGCTGCTCGGCCAGGCGGCCACGCGGCAGGACGAGCTGGCGACGAGGCTCGCCCTCGGCGCCGCGCCAGGACGCATCGTGCGGCAGTTGCTGGTCGAAACGCTCGTCATTGCGGTGCCGGGCGGCGTCGCCGGCGTGGCGCTCGCCTTCGCGGGCATTCGCGCGCTGCTGCTCGCCGCGCCGGCGAACCTGCCACGGCTGGCCGAGGTGGGCGTCGACGGCACGGTGCTCGCCTTCGCGTGCGTGACAACGCTGCTGACGGCCGTGGTGTTCGGGCTGGCGCCGGCGCTGCACGCCGCCCGCGCGAGCGGACGACGAATGACGCCGAGCGCGCGGGGCGCGGCCGGGTCGTCCAGCGTGCGGCGGTGGCATCGCGCGATTGCCGTGGGCGAGCTGGCGCTCGCCCAGGTGCTGCTCGTCGGCGCCGCGCTGCTGCTCGTGAGCTTCGCGCGTGCAACGCGCGTCGAGCTGGGATTCCAGCCCTCCGGCCGCGTCGCGGCGGAGATGAGCCTGCGGACCGGCTACGTCCGCACCATCAACGAGCGTGGCGACATCGACCCCACGATGAAGTACCGCTTCGTCGACCGCGTGCTCGAGCAGGTGGCGGAGGGCGAGGGCGTGCGCGCCGTCGCCGCGGGCTTCGCCGCGCCGTTGACCGGCGTGCCCAGCCGCGGCGTGCGGATCGTCGGCGACCCGGAGCCCGAGCCGAACCAGCTGCCGGTGGCGGCGTTCCAGGTGATCTCACCGGACTACTTCAAGGCCACCGGGATGACGCTCGCGGCCGGCCGCGCGTTTTCCGAGGACGACC
Source organism: Vicinamibacterales bacterium (assembly GCA_050249615.1). GTDB lineage: Bacteria > Acidobacteriota > Vicinamibacteria > Vicinamibacterales > UBA2999 > VFZN01. The sequence goes on along the minus strand of JBFWQE010000003.1, from coordinate 103,677 downwards.
GTCGCGACACGCCGGCCGTGGCCATCATCAGCCAGGCGTTCGCCGACAAGTACTTCGCCGGCCGCAACCCGATCGGACGCGTGCTGCGCTTTGGGGGCGACCGCCGCCACGAGATCGTCGGCGTCGTCGCCAGCGCGCGGTTCGAGTCGGTGGAAGAGGCGCCCGAGCCGACGTTTTACCTGCCCGTGCGCCAGAACACCGAGCGCTGGAGCTTCATGTCGCTCGTCGTGTGGTCGGACCGACCGTCGACGGTGCCCGCGCTCATCCGGGCTGCGGTGCGCGAAGCCGATCCGCTGCAGCCGATCTCGCGCATTCGCAGCTTCGACGAACTGCTGTCGGCATCGCTCGCCGAGCGGCGGTTCAACACGTGGCTGCTGGGGTTGTTCGCCCTGACGGCGCTCGCGCTGGCGGCCATCGGCGCCTACGGCGTGATGGCGTTCGCGGTGGCGAGCCGGACGCGGGAGATTGGCGTGCGCGCGGCGCTCGGCGCGCGGCCCGCCGACGTGGCCGGCCTCGTGCTGCGCCAGGGGGCGGCGATCTCGCTGGTGGCGGCGGCCCTCGGCGGCGTGGCGGCGCTGGCGCTCGCCCGCTACATGGCCTCGCTCCTCTACGAGGTGACGGCGCGCGACCCGCTGACCTTCGGCGCGGCCACCGCGGTCGTGGTGGGCGTGGCGATGGCGGCGGCGCTCGGGCCCGCGCGGCGCGCGATGCGCGTGGATCCCATGACGGCGATCCGCGACGTCAACTGATCCTCTTGCCGAGCCAGGTGAAGGGCCCGCCGGTGGGCCGGTCGGTGAGGTCCCTGCCCGCGTACTTCGTCCCGACCTTCCAGACGAAGTCCATCTCGCAAGCACACGGCAGACGCCTCCTGCGCGTATCATGCGTGCAGCAACAAGTACCATCCGTTCCAATAGACGCAGTTCAGGTCCACCACACTCGCTCCCGCGAGCTGACGCCCAGCGTGAGCTTCTGCTCGGCAAGCCAGGCGAAGGCGGGCCTGCCCATTGTCACGCGAACGGATTGCGCACGTCGAGAGTCTCGAACTTCCGGACGTCACGATCGTTCGAGTAGAGCGTCCGCACTCCGTTCTGGAAGAGGATGGCCGCCACGTGCGCATCGGGCACGAGGTTGCCGCGAACGACCACGTCCGCCGTGACGTGGGCGCAGGCATCCAGGAACCCGTCCTGCTCCGACAAGACACGAACGTGCGGCAAGGCGAGAAGCGCGCTCACATTGGCGGCCGCGTCTTCCGGCCTCAGGGGCGCCGCGAAGATGCCGGGATGGGTGGCGATGCGCAGGTACGCCATCAGCGTGGGCCACGCGAGGCAGAGCACCTCCCGTTGTGCCGCGCACGACTCGAGGAAGCCCCGCGCAGCGTCGTGCTGATCGCTCGAGCGATCGGATGCGTAGAGTAGAACGTTGACGTCGAGCGAGTAGCTCGTTCCCGATCGGCGTCGAGCGCCAGGTAGACCGCGTCCTTGTCCGAGAGGTCGATCGGCGACGGCATCTACAACTGCATCGCTCCGGACATCCCCGCCTGCGAGGTGGGTCGCGCGATCCTGATCGTGAAGAACGGCGCCGTCCTCGGCAACGAAGGCGGCGACATCTATCCGCCGCTCGCTGACGAGCGGCGGTAGCGCGAGCCGCGCGGCGCCTCGCCCCGCGTCCTCGCCCGCGCGGCCCGGCTCAGCGGGAGGCGCCGGGACTGGCAGCGGCCTGCGCCGCCTCCCACTCCAGGTGCCGCGCCTGTACCTTCGACCACAGCGCCTCGAGGCCCGGCACCTCGAGGCCGAAACACTCGCGGAGCGCGCGCTCGTACTCCCCGGCATCCCTCAACACGTCGGTCGTCACCCCGGCGGCGGTCACCTGCCGCAGCACCGCGCCGCGCAGCATGACCAGGCCGGCAGGCACGAACCGCTCGCACACCGTCGTCTTCACGAAGCCGGACTCGGGGGAGGTCTGCAGCTCGCGGCACTGCGCGGCGAAGTCGCCCAGTGCGCGCGGCGTGAGGGTGAAGTCGAACCCGTCCGCGCCGCCGAACTCGTGGTTGTGCACGCGCCACCACGGGCCGTCGCGGCTCACGCGGTACCGCAGGAAGCCCTGCGAGTAGGTGCCCGGCTCAAGGGGGAGCGGCGCCAGGAAGCCGTCGCCGAATCCCACGTCCGCAATCCAGGGCCGGTCCAGCGTGACCAGCAGGACCAGGTGGTTCCCCAGCGCACGCCACCCGCCCGTGGCCCGCCCGACCGCGCCCGAAAGGTAGCTCACCTCGAAGCCGAGCGTCTCCAGCACGCGGCCGAACACGCCGTTCATCTCGTAGCACCAGCCCCCGCGCCGCTCGTCCACCAGCTTGGTGAACATGGCGTCGGGGTCGAGGGTGAGCGGCCGGCCCAGGTGGATGTCGAGGTTCTCGTACGAGATCGCCAGCAGGTGCGCGCGATGCAGCGCGCGCAGGGTCACGAGCGAGGCGTCACGCGGACCGCGGTACGCCACGCGGGAGAGGTATCGATCGAGCTCCTGGCTGGTGAGCGGGCGCTGCACCCTTCAAGAGTAAAGCCTCGACCCGGCCGCCGGCCAGCCGTCAGTTCGACGCTGCGGGCCACCCCGGCATCTTCGACTCGTCCAGCCCCGCGACGTCGAAGCGCGCCGTGCGGGTGCCGCCGGCCTTCACGGGGAAGTCGATGCTGATGCGGGCCGCGCCCGCCGTCAGGCGCCACAGCGCCTCCGCGTCGTTGATGAACATGGCGATGGCTTCGTCCGTATTCGGCCGGCGTGCCGCCATCACCGCCGGCGCCTGGTCGTCCACCGTGACGCTCACCGAGCAGCGGGGCCGGCAATCGAAGTCCCCGCCCTGCAGCACGAGGTAGGAGCTCCGGCCCCACGAGGCGTGGTCGCGGAAGACCAGCTGCACGGGCCTGGCCCCCTGCCCGTCGGTGTCCACGTTGTCGGTCGAGAGGATGGCCGCGGTCACCTGCGCTCCGCCGCCCACCGTGGCGTGCTGGTACTTCCACAGCGCGGCCAGCCGCTGGGCCTCGATGCGCGCCCGGCTCTCCTCGCGCGCCTTCGCCTCGGCCGCCAGCTCCGCTTCGCGCGCGGCGGCCGCCTTCTCGGCCGCGGACGGCCCGCCCTGACCGCACGCGGACAGGAGCGCGATCGCCGACAGAAACACGCACGCGCGAAGAATGGGCCTCGATGGGAGCTGCTTCGTCATGCCGTCCATCGTAGGGCAACAGCCCTTCGGCATCCACCACGGGCTCGGCGCCCGTCCCTCACGGCTGCAGCCATGCCCGCACCCGCGCGCGCTGCTCGTCGGTGGCATCGGGACGAAGCTCCAGCTTCCAGCGGCCCGTGATCCCCTCCCCCGTCGTGAACCGGAGGCCGAACCACTCGAGCAGGTCCTCGTAGTCCAGGTCCTCGGTCGATGACACGGCGCGCTTGAACCACTCGCCGAGATCGACGCCTGCCACCTCCTCTGCCGTCTGCCGGAACTCGTCCGCCGTGTACCCGCGCTCGCCGCTGTACCGCCGGAACGCGAGCCGCATCACATCGTCCAGGCTGGCCCTCCCCCCGGTGGCCCGGCGGATCCGCGCGTCCAGCAGCAGCCCCATGACGTTGCCCTTGTTGTAGTAGCTGACCGTGGAGGCGCTGGGGTTCACGCCGGAGTTGCTGTTGTTCCAGACCTCGAGCGAGGACTGCTCCACCGACTGCAGCCGCCGGCCCGGTGCGTTCTCAAGGGTGCTGATGAGCGAGGAGAGCGAGGCCAAGTACTCGGGCACGGTCCGCATGCCGGCGCGCGTCATCAGCAGGGTGCTGTAGTACGACGTGACACCCTCGGCAATCCAGAGCGCGCCGGTCGTGGGCGGCTTCTCGAAGTCGAACGGACCGAGTTCCACCGGCCGCAGCCGTTTCGCGTTGTACAGGTGAAAATGCTCGTGCGCCAGCAGCCCCAGGCTGGGCCACGGTCCCGGGCCGGGTCGGGCCGCTACCGTGCACAGAGTGGAGTTCTTGTGCTCGAGCCCGCCTCCACCCTCGCGGAACACGAGCAGGAACAGGTACCGCTCGTAGGGCAGGAATCCCCAGAAGCGATGGGTTTCCTGCACGTAGGTCTCGAGCGCCTTCGTCGCGGCGTCGCCGTCCCAGCCGGCGGTGTCGCCCGCGCTCACGACGGAGTGCGGCGTGCCGGCGACCGTGAACGCCCGCACGCCAAGCTTGCCGGCGAGGATCGGCGAGTCGACGAGCGTCTCGTAGTCAGCCGCACGGAACCGGGGCGCGCCTTCACCAGGCACGACCTCCAGCCCCGTCATGACACGTGTCCAGCCAGCGGGGAGATCGAACTGCACTTCATGGGGGCGTCGCCCGGTCTCGACGAGCGTGATGAAGGCCGCCGCGCCGTTGAAGACGCCGTACTCCTTCGTCACTTCGTTCGTCGTCACCGTCCGCTGATCGCAGAGCAGGCGATAGGTCAGCCGAATCGACGCGTGGCCGCCGGTCGTCAACTGCCAGCGGTTGGAACGGCTCTTCTCGATCGCCAGCGGCTCGCCGCCCGGCCCGTGAGCCGCGACGTTGTCCACGCGCGCCGCGTAGTCCTCGACCCGGTAGTAGCCGGGTGACCAGACCGGCATCATCAGCTCGACCGTCGCGCGCCCGCCCGTGGGGACGACGGCCTCGACGTGGGCGTACTGGGTGTCGGGCTGCGGAACGCGCACGCGGTAGGTGATGGGCGCACGGTCCTGGGCGTCGACGGAGGCGGGACTCGCGGCGAGCGCGAGCAGGATCGCCAGGGCCGGCGCGGCCAGGATCTCGCGGCGTCTTGTCGTCATGGCTTCGAATCTACCGCAGGAGACCTACGGCACGGGGAGGTTGAGACGCCGGAGCAGACCGGCGAGCCTGCGGTCGGCACGAAGGGGATCGAATAGCGGCTCGGAGTTCACGCTGTTCAGCATCGGGCTGCGGTCGTCGAAGGCGTCCTCCAGGGCAGCAAAGGCCGCATCCCGGTCGCCCAGCCCGGCGTGCACGAACGCGAAATAGACCGGCGAGAGATACGCCTGCCTCGCCCGAGTGCGAAGCTCGTCGAGGATGGCGTGCGCGTCGGCCACACGCCCCACGCGTCCGTACGCGTGGCCCAGCGTCGCCCGCGATCGCGCGTCGCTCGACCGGCGATCGCCTTCCTCGATGGCCTTGACCGCGTCCTCCCCCCGTCCGGAGCCGAGGAGAGCCACCCCGAGGCCGAGGTGTGCGGGCGCGAAACCAGGGTCCAGCTCCAGCGTCTTCCGGTAGCGCGCAATCGCTTCTTCGTAGCGGTGCATCGCCGTCAGTGTGTCGGCCACGCTCGTGTTGAACCGGAGTGAGAGCGGATCGAGCGACAACGCGCGCTGCCGCTCGGCCAGCGCCTCCGCGAGCCGACCCTGGTGGCCGAGCATCATGCCGTACCACAGCCGGGCCTGGGCGTGGTCGGGCTGCCGCTCGAAGATCCGCGTGTACGCGCGCTCCGCGCCCTGCCAGTCATGGTCGTACACCGTGAGCGCGTTGGCCAGTGCCACCTGCGCGTCGACGAGCGTGGGATCCAGCTGCAGCGCCCGCTCGGCAGCGGCACGCATCTGCCGCGCCCCTTCGGCGGGCGGCACGTAGCCGAAGAACCCCGAGGGGCCGTAGGCCAGCGCCAGGCCAGCCCAGGCCGGGGCAAAGGTGGCATCGCGCTCGATGGCACGGCGGAAGTGCTCGCGGCTCCGGGCCAGCGCGCGCTCGCTGCGCTGCGCGAAGAAGTAGCGGCCGCGCAGGTAGTCGTCGTAGACGTCGGGATCCACGGCACGCCGTCCGGCCAGGGCCGTGCGCTCGGGCTCCGACACATGGACTCGAATGGCGCCCGCCACCGCCGAGGCCAGCTCCCCCTGCAGCGCCTGCACGTCGTCGGCCGGGCGGTCGTAGGTAGCGGCCCACAGGTGCTGGTCCGCGCGCGCATCGATCAACTGGGCCGTCAGGCGAACGCGTGAGCCCGTGCGGCCGACCGACCCTTCGACGATGGCGTCGGCGCCGAGCTCGCGGGCGATGTCGGCAAGGGGCCGGTCGCTGTCGCGATATCGCCGGACGGACTGATGGGACACGACGCGCAGCGCCGAGATGCTGGCGAGGTCGATGATGACGGCGTCCGTCATCCCTTCGGCGAAGAACGCCTGCTCGGACTCGGCGGACAGGCTCCGGAACGGCAGCACGGCCAGGGCACGTATCGGCGCGGCCCCCGCTGACGGCGGACGAGCGTTCGAGCTCCGGGCCAGAATCAGCGCGCCGACGATGGCCAATGCGACCAGGGTGGCCGGCCATATCCGCCAGGTGGATGCGGCTGGCCGCGCCTGGTCGCCGGTCCTGGCCTCGGGCGACGCCGGCCTGGTGCTGGTCGGACCGGCAAACCGATATCCCCGCTTCGGCACCGTCTGAATCCAGCCCTCGTGATCGCCAAGGGCCTTGCGCACCATCCAGATGGTGCTGGTCAGGTTGCCGTCCTCGACGGTGGTGTCCGGCCAGAGGGCCTTCAGGAAATGCTCGCGGGTGACGAGCTGGCCCGGGGTCGCCAGGAGCAGGGCCAGCGCCTCGAACGCCTTGGGCGTCAGGGCGATGGGCGCCCCGTCGCGCAGCAGCCGCATGTTGGGCCGATCGAGCTCGAAGGGCCCAAAGGACTGGACTTCGGGCGAAGCCGAGGAGATTTCGAGATCTTTTTGAGGACGCTCAGAGGACATCGGCCACCCTCGTCGCTCAAGGTGCGGAGTCTATCAGCTTCCAGGAGGCCCCATGCCGGTTCACTCCCGTGCCGCCCTGTGCGCGCTTGCCCTCGGCTGGCTGCTGGCCGGAGCCCGGTCTGCCCCGGCGCAGACTCTGGGTGTCTTCCGCTGGCAGCTGCAGCCCTACTGCAACGTCGTGTCGCTCACGGTGACCCAGACCGGGGCCCTCTACACGCTGGACGGGACCGACGACCAGTGCGGGACGACGCCAGCGGCCGTCTCCGGGGAGGCGTTCGTGCGGCCCGACGGGCAGGTCGGGTTTGGCTTCACCGTCATCGTCTCGCCGGGCGGCAGCCCGGTGCACGTGGAAGCGACCATCAGCCTTGCGGGCCTGAACGGCACCTGGCGCGATAGCGCGGGCCGGCAGGGCAACTTCGTCTCGACCCTGGGCGGCGGCGTCGGCGGCCCGCCGCGACCGCCCGTCGGCGTCGGCAGCGCAGCGGTCGATCCCGAACAGGTCCAGCTCCGCGTGACGGGCACGTGTCCCTCGGGTCAGGCCGTGAGCGTGGTCAACCAGGATGGCACCGTGACATGTGTCGGCGTCGGCGGCGGGGGCGGCGGCGACATCACCTCCGTCGCGGCGGGGACCGGGCTAACGGGTGGCGGGGCGTCCGGCGACGTGACGCTGGCCATCAACCCGGTGGCGACACAGGCGCGTGTCACCGGCACCTGCCCCGCGGGGCAGGCCGTGAGCATGGTCAACCAGGATGGCACGGTCGCGTGTGTAGGTGTCGGCGGCAGCGGCGACATCACGGCGGTCTCAGCTGGTGCGGGCCTTTCGGGCGGCGGCACATCGGGCGACGTGACCCTCAACGTGAACTTCGCGGGGACCGGGGCGTCAAACTCGGTCGCGCGGAGCGACCACACCCACCAGGCGGCCGGGCTGGACAATACGGCCGTCGGAGCCTTCACCTTCGTCAACCTCACATCCGGCGCCCGGAACAGCGCGTTCGGGCACGCCGCGCTCTACAACGTGTCGAGCGGCAGCAACAACACCGCTGTAGGGTTCCAGGCGGTGAATACCGTCTCCACCGGGGACAACAACACCGGGGTCGGTCAGCAGGCGTTGCTCAACGCGACAACGGGATCAGCGAACACGGCCGTCGGGGCCTTCGCCATGCAATACAACACCGAGGGTCTTGGCAATGTGGCGGTCGGAGGATTTGCGTTGGCGCTGAACGCGACCGGCAGCGACAACGTTGCGATCGGACGATCCGCGCTGGCCGCCTCGACAGGCGCTTTCAACACCGCGGTCGGCGCGGACGCCCTCGCTCAGGTCACCAACTTTTATAGCGGCAATACTGCAATCGGGGAGGGCGCTTTGGGCTATCTGACGTCGGGAGGCATCAATACCGCGATTGGCAGCAGAGCGGGACAGAATCTCACGACCGGAAACTACAATCTCTATCTCGGAAACGAGGGAGTCGCCTCCGAGAGCCAGACCATCCGACTGGGGAGCGGCGCGACTCACACACGGCTCTTCCTGGCCGCCACCCGCAACGTGACGACCGGCCAGAACAACGCAGTCCCTGTGATGATCGATGGCGCCGGCCAGGTCGGCACCATCAGCTCGAGCCGGCGCACGAAAGACCACATCGAGGATCTCGGCGCCGTCAGCCGCGCCATCTTCGACTTGCGCCCGGTCAGCTTCACCTACAAGCGGCCCTTCGCCGACGGCAGCACGCCCATTCAATACGGCCTGATCGCGGAAGAAGTCGCCGAAGTACTGCCCGAACTGGTCGCGTACGACGGCGAGGGCCAGCCGGAAACGGTGAAATACCACGTGCTGCCGACGCTGCTCCTCAACGAGGTGCAGCGCCTGGAGCACGAGCGCGCCGCGCAGGCGCGCGAGATCGCCGAGCTTCGCTCCCTGATTGCGCAGCTGCAGCGAGACCTCGCATCAACGACGGCCAGGCCTCGCTGAACGGCCCCGCGCCTCAGTCTCGTGTCCGCAGCACCGGATACCGCGACGCCTTGATGGCCTCGTCCACTACGTTCCACGTGGCCAGGCCGTCGTTCGAGCGCGGCTCGAGCAGGTAGAACGCCAGCCGCGCGAGCGGCTGCGTCATCGGCACGCGAAACGCCCCCGCCAGGTCGTGCGTGGCGGGCGCCCACTCGCCCGTCACCGTGCGCTCCTGATGGTTCTCGAAGGCGCGCTCGGTGACGGTGGTGCCGGCGATCCGGAACTCCTCCACCGCCTGCGGCCCGCTCGCGGGCATGGGCTCCACGCGCACGCCGTGCGCGCGCAGCCGCTCGAGCACGGCCTTTTCGGCCGCCGGGACGATGTAGGCGGAGGGAACGCGCTCGGCGTCGGTGGACGTGAAGGTGGTCTCGTCCCACATCGGCTCCGGCTTCCGCACGTCGGCGCGCCGGTGCATGATGCGGCCCGAGTACGGGTTGACGTCCTCGATGACGTCGCCCATGAGGATGTCAATCTTCCCGCCGCGCGCCACCTTCGAGCGCAGCGACAGGCGCTGCCCCACCAGCGGCGCCGCGTCTGCGGCCTCAGCCACCTGGCGCAGCCGCGCGGCGTTGGCGTGCGCGTATCCGAGGACTTCCTCGAGAAACCGCTGGTTGGTCGCCACGCGATCGGCAAAGGGCAGGTAGGAGTACGTCTCGCTGAGGATGCCGAAGCGGTTCCGCAGCCCCCAGTAGTTGTGCGTGTAGCGCGGCAGGTCCTCCACCGTGGTCCATGCGCGATCGGGCGCCTGGCCGGACACGTTCCCGTACGAGCGGATGTCCCAGCCGTCCCGCGCCTTGACGGCCCGCGTCACCTCGGCGAGCCACGTGCGCGCCTCGCGCGCGACGGCCGCGTCCACGATCGGGTTGTTCGGCGTCTCGTACGTGAGGTGGTAGGCGTGCCGCGACCCGTTGGTGGTGTGCAGGTCGATCATCACGTGCGGGTCGTAGTCGTTCAGCAGCCGCACCATCGAGCGCGCCTCGGGCGTCTCGAGCTTCATGTTGTCGCGGTTGATGTTGAGGCCCTGCGCGTTCGGCCGCGTGCCCTGCCCGCCGACGGGCCCGTGCTGGAAGCCGCGGCTCGTGAGCGTGACGCGCTCGTTCCCGTCCGGGTTGTAGATGGGGTTCACGAGCAGCACCATCGACTGCAGCCAGCCGGCGTGCGCGCCCCTCGCGATCTCGCGCACGAGCGCCAGTGCTGCCTCCTTGCCCTCCACCTCGCCTGCGTGGATGTTGGCCTGGATGTAGACGCGCAGCAGCCCGGAGGCCTTCACCGCCACGGGCGTGGCGTCGGCCACGCGCCCGACAACGGCCAACGGCAGCGACCGGCCTTCGAAGCTGTAGCCGAACGAAGTCACCCGCACGAGGTCCGAGGCCTCGTCCGCCACCGCCAGGAACCGTTGCACATCGTCGTAGCGGCTCGTCTCGGTGAAACTCGAGCGCTCCGCGCGGGTCTGGAGCCCCTCGAGGGAGGCGCTTCCCGATTGGGCGGCGCCCGTGGAGGCCACGGCCACGACGATGAGGGTCAGCGTGGGGAACGGGCAGACGCGCATGCGGGGATCTTACCGGGCCGGGCCCGCCTCCGTCATTGCCAGCCCGGCGTGGCGCGCGAGTTGGCGTGCCCGCCCGGCTGAACGCGCGCCAGCAGGCGACGCGCGCGCACGAGCTCGGGGTGGTCCTGGCCGACCGTTGGCTCGAGATGGCGGATGGCCGATTCGAGCGCCGTGCGCGCCTCTACCATCCGGCCCTCGCCCGCGCAGGCCTCGCCCAGCACGAGGTACGCCAGCCCGGCGCTGCCCGACATGCGGCCCGCGCCGGCTCGCTCGAGCACCAGCGCCACGGCGCGTTCCGCGTCGGCGCGCGCGGCCTCGAACCGCCCCAGCTTCACCGCGATCTCGGCGCGGCGCCGGAGCGTGAGGCCCAGGGACGGCCGAAACGACGGCGTCGCGTCGATCAGGGCCACGGCGCGATCGGCCAGCGCGAGCGCCTGCTGGTAGTCGCCGCGGCGCTCGGGCACGCGGATGCGGTCCATGGCCACCGCCGCGAACGCCGGGTGCCCTGGCGGGAACATCAGGCGGAAGCGCGATTCCACGTCGTCCAGCAGCGCCTCCCCGCGGGCGAGGTCCCCGCCGGCCACGTGCAGTCGCGCAAGGAGCAGCAGCACCTGGTTCCCGACAATGGTGTCGCCCCGCGCCAGCGCTCCGGCGTGCGCGCGCTCGGCCAGCTGGATCCCCTCCGGATAACGACGCAGGTCGAACAGCACCCGCGCAAGATTGGCCCAGAGAATCGGCTCGACAGGGGCCTCGGACGTGGCGGTGCTGATCTCGATGGCCCGGCGGAACATCTTCTCGGCCTCGAGCGGTCGGCCGAGCGAGCCGAGCGTCAGGCCCCAGTTGTTGAGCAAGGTCCCTGCACGCTCCGTCTGGTCGCGGCCGAGCGCCACCAGCCGTGCGTACGCGTCCGAGAAGGCCTCGTGCGCCTCCTGGTCGCGCTCCGCGTTGCGGTACGACTCCGCCAGGTCCATCGTGATGCGCAGCTGCATCAGCGACGAGTCCAACCCCGCCTCCGCAGCCAGGGCCTGCGCGGTCCTGGCGTGCGTGACCGCTGCTTCGCCATCGCCCACCCAGTTCTGCACGCCGACGGCGAACAGGTGACAGAACACGCGGGCCCCCGCGTACTGCGGCGCGTCGGGCAGCGCCTGCAGCCCTTCTTCCACGAGGCCGGTCGCGCGCGCGAGGTCGCCCTGCCGCACGACCACGGTGGCCAGCGCGCACGAGGCCTCGGCGCGGACGGCGGGGTCGGGCACGCCACGCGACAGATCGTACGCCTGCCCCAGCACCCGCGCGGCTTTCTCGGTCTCGCCGCGAATCTCGTACAGCCGGCCGATGGAGGAGAGGAGCACCGCGCGGATATCGGCCTCGTCCACCTGCTGCCTCGACACGATGGCCTCGGCCCGCTCGAGCAGGTCCCCCGCCGTGAAGGTCGTGCCGAGGGGGGCGGCGTCGGCGATGAGGAACGCGTTGAGATCGTTGATGGCCTCGGCGCGCGCGAGCTGCCGCCGGGCGAAGTCGCGCTGGGCCGTGGCCTCCGCCGCCTGGCGGTCGGCGCGCGTGCGCTGCTCCTCGGCCGCGCGGGCCTGCGCGCTGGCCCGGTTGGCCTGGCTGATGGTGCCGGCGAGCCCGCCGACCAGCGCCACCACCGCTGTGGCGGCCAGGCCGAGCGCCAGCCGGTTCCGCCGCGCGAAGCGCGTGAACCGGTACGACACCGAGGCCGCCCGCGCGCTGATCGGCTCGCTCCGCAGATGGCGCCGCACATCGTCAGCCAGCGCGGTCACGGTCGCGTACCGCTCGACCGGGTCCTTCCGGAGCGCCGTGGCGACAATGGTGTCGAGGTCGCCGGCCAGCGCGTGCCGCAAGCGGGCCACGGTGGTCCCGCGGGCCGCGGCCATGGACTCTGCCGTCTCGCCCTCGGCGACGGGCGGCATGGCCACGGCCTCGGACGGCTTGCGTGGATCGCGCGCGACGATGGCGTCGACCAGCGCCGCGGGCGACGAGGCGCCATCGGCGAACGGATGGCGGCCGGTCAGCAGCTGGTAGAGCAGGATGCCGAGCGCGTGGACATCGGTGGAGGTGGTGATGGCGCCGCCCGCCAGCTGCTCTGGCGCGGCATAGGCCGGCGTCAGGGCACCCTCGCGCGTAGCCACCGTCGGATGGGCGGCCTCGTCGGTGTCCGAATGGAGCAGCTTGGCGATGCCGAAGTCGAGCAGCTTCACGTGCCCGTCGGCGGTAACCAGCACGTTGCCCGGCTTGATGTCACGGTGCACCACGAGGTTCGCGTGCGCGTAGGCGACGGGTGCGATGACGTCGAGGAACAGCCGGAGCCGATCCTGGACGGACAGGCGCCTGGCATCGCAGTGCCGATCGATGTGCTCGCCCGGCACGTGCTCGAGGACCAGGTACGGCGTGCCGAGCGGCGAGATGCCGGCGTCGAGGAGGTGGGCGATCTGCGGGTGGGTGAGCCGGGCGAGGATGCCGGCTTCACGGGCGAAGCGCTCGTGACCCTGGCCGGCGAGCGCCGCGTTGAGCATCTTCACCGCGGCCCGCTGCTCGAATTGCCCGTCGTGGCGCTCGGCCAGCCAGACCGTCCCCATGCCGCCGTGGCCGATGGGCTCCACCAGCCGGTACGGGCCGATCTTCAACCCGACCAGCGCGGACCGCGCGGGCGCGGCGCCGGGACCGTCCTCCATGAAGGCGCCTGCCTCGATGGCGTCGAGGTCCTCCAGCCACGCCGCCACGGCCGTGGCCATGGCCGCGTCCTTCGTTCGAAGGGCGTCCAGCCACGCGGCGCGGCGCTCAGGCGGCAGATCCAGCGCCTCGTCCAGCAGTCGGCTGATGGACTGCCAGGCTTCCGGCGATATCGACATACGACTCCGTCGGCCGACGGTCATTCGCGCAACAGATCCGTGCGGACGGACCTGTGCAGGAACAAGCGGGCCTTCTGCCACCTGCGCTCGATGGTGCGCTCGGAAACCTGCTTCATGGCGGCGATCTCCGGCACCGAGAAGCCGCAGAAGAACTTCAGGTCCACGACGTCCGCCAGCATCGGATCCACCGCGGCGAGCTCGTCCAGGGCGCCTCCGAGCGCCGTCAGGTCGATCCCGCCTCCCACCGACTCGGCTACATCCGTACTAATCGTAGTCAGGTGGAATTCCCCGCCACGCTTCTGCGCCTGGCGGTTCCGGGCGTAGTCGATGATGAGCCCGCGCATCACGCGCGCCGCGTAGGCCATGAAGCGCTGCTCGTCGGGAAACGCGCGGCCATCGCGGTTCGAGAGGTCGAGATAGGCCTCGTGCAGGAGGCTCGTCGCGCCGATCGTCACGCCCCAGCCGTGCTGCGCCAGCTGGCGTCGGGCGATGCGGTGCAGTTCGCCGTAGAGCGCCGTGAACAGCGCCTCGGCGGCGCCGGCCTCGCCACGCTCGGCGGCTTCGATGAGGGCGGGAAGGGGGTGTGTGGCCATGGTCGTGGCCGGGGGATCCCGAGTGTAGCGCATGCGCCACCTCGCGCGAAGCACGCGCCACCCGGGGCGGGTGGCGGCTGCCGGGGCCGGTTTCCGATTCCTCCTGTAACAGGGAGGACTCATGCAGGGCACGACCATCGGACGAATTCAACCGCACAACGAGCGAGCCGCCGCGGTGTGGAGCGCGGGCGGCAGCGACTACGACCAGATCAGCCGGGGCATCGCCGATTCCATCGAGCACGCCGTGCTGCGGGTCGCGCCGCGCCCGGGCGAGCGCATCCTGGATCTCGCCACCGGCACGGGCTGGACGTCGCGCCGGGTCGCGCGGCACGGGGCCACCGTGGTGGGCGTGGACATCGCGGCCGACGTGCTGGATTCCGCACGCACCCGAGCCAGGGCCGAGGGCCTGTCGATCGAGTACCACGTCGCCGATGCCGAGGATCTGCCCTTCGACGATGGCACGTTCGACGCGGTGATCTCCACCTGCGGTGTCATGTTCGCCGCGCGTCCCGAGCCCGCGGCCGCGGAGCTGGCACGCGTCTGCCGCAGGGGTGGCCGCGTCGCCCTCACCACGTGGACGCCGGACGGCAACGTCTTCGAGATGTTCAAGGTGATGCGGCGCTACATGCCGCCGCCGCCGAATCCCGCGCCGCCGTCACCCTTCGAGTGGGGGCGCGTCGACCGCATGCGCGAGCTCCTCGGACAGGCGTTCGACCTGCGCTTCGAGCCGGGCGTGTCCTACTACCGCGAGCCGAGCGCCGAGGCCGCCTGGGAAGCCTTCTCACGCGGTTATGGCCCCACGAAAGCGCTGGCCGACAGTCTCGACCCAGCCCGCCTCGACGGGTTGCGCGCGGACTTCATCGCCTTCCACGAGGGGTTCCGGACCGAGTTGGGCATCTCGGTCCCGCGCTCGTACTGGGTGGCGGTTGGTGTGCGGGTGTGACGCGCCCGTCACGTCATCGGTGACACGTTTGCTGCTCGAGAAAGGACAAGATGATGCGCACGCACGTTCGACGACTGGTGGCAGCAGGGTTGATGGTGCTCGGCTGCACCTCCGCGGTGACCCTGGCGCAAGCGCGCCGCCGCACGCCCATCGAGGTTCCGGAAGTGCCCGCGAACCTCGAGGTCCCGGCCGGTCACTCGGTCTTCTTCAAGGGACAGGCGACGGGCACGCAGAACTTCATCTGCATGAACACCGCGTCGGGGATGGCATGGACGTTCCTCGGGCCGCAGGCGACGCTGTTCCAGTCGTTCGCCGGTGAGTTCGACCAGCAGAACGCCACGCACTTCCTCAGCGCGAACCCGGCGGAGAACGGCCTGGCCCGCCCGACGTGGCAGCATTCGTTCGACACCAGCCGCGTCTGGGCGCGCGCCCTCGCCTCGTCCACCGATCCCGCCTACGTCGAGCCCGGCGCGGTGCCCTGGCTTCTGCTCGAGGCCGCGGGCGCCGCAGCCGGCCCGACAGGCGGATTGACGCTCGCGCGGACGGTCTACATCCACCGCGTGAACACCTCCGGCGGCCTTGCACCCACGACCGGATGCAGTGGATCGGCTGACGTCGGCAAGCTGAGCCTGGTGCCGTATACCGCCGACTATTACTTCTACCGGGCCGCCCGCGGGCGTTAGGGACGGCCCCTTCAGGGGAACGCGTGCACGGGTGGCCACGGCCGGGCCACCCGCGCACGCACAACCCCTCCTCGGCCTACCCCTTGGCGGCCTCCACCTTCTTCATCTGCTCGCCGCAGCAGATCTCCGAGTGTGGCATGCCCTCCGGGCACGGGCAGGGCTTCTCATACACCAGCTGCGCGCCGCACTTCTCGCACGCGTAACGATCTCCGGTCTTGCGTGGCATCGCATCCTCCAGTCTTCGACTCCCCTGACAATATGGGTACTGGCGCGGAGCAGGCAAGCTGGGCATCATAGGGACGCCATGGCCGAGCCGAACAACCCGTCGCCGGCAACCGAGCCGAGCGGGCCCGGTCCAACCGCCGACCAGCCTTCCTCGCGCCCGTGGCGCACCGAGGGCCTTCCCAAGGGCGAGCCCGCGCCGAAGGGCCCCAGGTGGCCCGTTCTCGCGCTGCTTGCGCTCGGCTACCTGATCGTGTTCGGCGTCCTCACCGTCCAGGACCGCCTGGCCGGGCCCGAGGCCGTGCCCTACACCGAGTTCAAGTCGCAGGTGGCCGGACGCAATGTGGCCGAGCTCTTCGCGCGCGGCGACTCCATCCAGGGCGGGCTCAAGAAGCCCGTGCCCGTCCCCGGCGAGCCGGGCCGCACCTACGAGCGCTTCACGACGGAGCGTCCCACCTTCGCCAGCGACGACCTGCTGGCCGAGCTCACCGCCGGCGGCGCGACCGTGCGCGCCACCCCGCTCGTGCAGGAGCGGGGAATCCTGACGAACCTCCTCATCTCTGTGGCGCCCTTCCTCCTCCTCATCGCGTTCTATGTGTGGATCTTCCGGCGCCAGCGGAACCTGATGGGCGGCATGGGCGGCGGCATCCTGGGCGCCGGCCCGCGCAAGCCCGTGGACCGGGAATCGGTCCGCGTCACCTTCGACGACGTGGCGGGCATCGACGAGGTGGAGGGCGAGATCAACGAGATCGTGGACTTCCTGCGCGACCCGCAGAAGTACCGCAAGCTTGGCGCCCGCGCGCCCAAGGGGGTGCTGCTCACCGGTGCCCCCGGCACGGGCAAGACACTGCTCGCTCGCGCCACGGCGGGCGAGGCCAACGTGCCGTTCTTCAGCGCCAGCGCCTCCGAGTTCATCGAGATGATCGTCGGCGTCGGCGCCAGCCGCGTGCGCGAGCTCTTCGCCGAGGCACGCAAGGTGGCGCCGGCCATCATCTTCATCGACGAGATCGATACCATCGGCCGCGCGCGCGGCGGGGCGCGGGCCTTCGGCGGACACGACGAGCGGGAGCAGACGCTCAACCAGATCCTCACGGAGATGGACGGCTTCTCGGGCCACGAGGGCGTGGTTGTGCTCGCCGCCACGAACCGCCCCGACATCCTCGATCCGGCGCTGCTCCGGCCGGGCCGCTTCGATCGGCAGATCGTCGTCCACGCCCCCGACCAGAAGGGACGGGTCGAGATCCTGAAGGTGCACACGCGGAAGGTGCCGCTCGCCCCGGATGTGGAGCTCGAGAAGATCGCGGCGTCCACGCCCGGCATGACCGGCGCCGATCTCGCGAACCTCGTCAACGAGGCGGCCCTGCTGGCCGCGCGGCGGCAGGAAGCCGCGGTGACCCACCGCGACCTCACCGACGCGCTCGAGAAGGTGCAGCTCGGGACCGCGCGCAACGTCGTCATTCCCGAGCCCGAGCGCCGGCGCACGGCCTACCACGAGGCCGGCCACGCGCTCATCGGCATGCTCCAGCCGGGAGCGGACCCGGTGCGCAAGGTCTCGATCGTCCCGCGCGGGCGCGCGCTGGGCGTGACGCTCTCCACGCCCGAGACCGACCGCTACGGGTACGACGCGAACTACCTGCGCGGGCGCATCGTCGGGGCGCTCGGCGGCATGGCCGCCGAGCAGGAGGTGTACGGTGTCGTCACCAGCGGGGCGGAGAGCGACCTCGAAATGGTCACGCGCATCGCGCGGTCGATGGTGGGCCGGTGGGGCATGTCGGAACGCATCGGTCCGCTGTCGGTGCTGCCCGTCGAAGGAGACCCGCGCATGCTCGGCGTGTCCGACGTCCTGCTGAACGCCGTGGACGAGGAGGTGCGGCGCCTCACCGACGAGTGTTACGCCGAGGCGCGCCGCCTGGTGCGGGAGAACCGGGACAAGCTCGACGCCATCGTCGAGAAGCTGCTCGAGCGCGAGAGCCTGGACGAGGCCGAGATCTACGCCGCCGCCGGGCTCCCCCACGCCCAACCGGCCGAGGCGTCGCCGGTCCCGTCATGAGGGCAGTCGCGGCGCGAGCCGCGCGAGCGAGGCCTGGACCGGCGCGGCGAATTCCGGCGCGAGCCGGTGCTCGGTGACGCCGTAAGTCAGGAACCACCACGCGAACGCCAGCCGATCGGCGGAACGGATGTCGGGGAAGGCGGCCTGGACGTCGGGCCGGCGGCCGTAGACGTTGGCCGCCAGGTTGGTGAGCATGACCTCCCCGGGCCGCGCGCCGTCGAGCTCCTCCGCGGGTGCGTTCAACCAGCTGAAGAACGACGACCGGCCCCCGGTCGCCACCGGGTCGGGCCACTGCCGCTCGGCGTCGGGGTGCTCGAGGTAGATGCGCATCAGCCACGGGTTGATCGCCACGCCGTTGTCGAAGTGATCCCGATCGCGGAATGGATCGATGTCGCCATACGAGAACGGCACCACATCCACCACGTCGCGGGCATCCACACTGTAGCCGAGCGCCTGGAACTGGCTGATGAAGGGCTCGCGCGTGCGCATCGCCTCCACGATCGGGCCGTCGCCGAGGGCCTCTCGCCACCCGCCGGCCCGCCCGGCCCGGAAGTGCCGCTCGCGCCAGGGCTGCAGGCCATGGTTCGGGTCCACGCCTGCGCGCATGCGCTTGAACTGCGACAGCAGCACGGCCTTTCGAATCGTCGCCTCCGGCAGCGCCCCCACGCGCCCAGCGATTCGTCGCAGGCCCTGCACCGGGTCGGCAATCATGTCTTCGTAGCGGACCGCGAGGGCCCCGAGGCGGGCCCATGACGCCGAGATGCCGATCACGTTGGCGAAGTGCTCCCGCACGTAGGTCGCCGAGGCCTCACCGTAGGCGTCGCCGTCCGCGAGCATGGCTCGCGCGGGATCCGACTGGTTGTCGGGATTCCACGCCACGAAATGGCGAAGCGAGACCAGGATGTCGCAGGGATGCCGGACGGTGGTCAGCACGTGCACGCCGTTGGTCCTGAGCCAGTCCACCGCCCGCCCGTCCGGATAGACGTGCGCGTAGACAATCCAGTCGTCGCCGTACGACTCCAGCACGTCGACGGGAAGGGTCCTCAGGATCGGGTCGACCGGCTGCAGCGGTACGCCGTAGGCCTCCCTCAGCAGCGAGGTCAGCCAGACGTTGCCGGTCTTCGGCGTGCTCAGGATGGCAATCCGTGTCATGTCCCGCCAATGATAGTGGACGGCCAATCCGCGCTATCGTGGGGCCGTGAGCCAGCCCCCCGATGCCGGTGACCTCATCCCCGCGCACTTCCGCGCCATCGAGGTGCGGGTCACCGAGCTGCGCCAGCTCTTCAACGCGATCGATCCGTCGCCCTTTCACGAGCGCGATCTCGATCCGCGCGCCGAGGAGTTCATCGTCGGCTGGAGCGCCGACCTTCCCGACGACGCGCCGCTCGCGCTGCTCGTGCACCTGGACCGCGCCCCCGGGCGCCCCGACGAGGCCGAGATCCTCCGCGACGCCATCCACGAGTTCTTCGGTCAGCGCGCCGAGGTCACGCGACGGAAGCTGCGCGAGTTGCTGCGCCGCGGGCGCATGAGCCTGCTGATCGCCCTCGCGTTCCTGGCGGCCTCGGTCGCGGCGGGCGACCTGCTCGCCGCCTACTTTCCAGAGAACCGCGTCGCCGGCATCCTGCGCGAGGGCTTCCTCATCGGCGGCTGGGTGGCGATGTGGCGGCCAATCGAGGTCTTCCTCTACGACTGGTGGCCCATCCGCGCGGAGGCGCGCAACTTCGATCGGCTCGCCGCGATGCCCGTCCGCATCCGCTACAGGGGCGAGGCGCCGCCCGACGCCTGGCGGCAGGACTGGCCCGCCAGGCCGGTGGCGGCCAGCGGTCCTGATAGAGTCGGATCATGAACCTGCGCGAGGCCGAACGCTTCCTCGCCGCCCTGGCCGACGTGCGCGCCTCCGGCGGGCGGGCCGCCGTCGCGACGGTCGTGCGCGTGCACGGCAGCGCCTATCGCCGCGAGGGCGCCCGCATGCTCGTCCGTCCGGACGGCACCTACGAGTGCGCCCTGTCCGGGGGGTGCCTCGAGCCGGCCGTCGCCACCGCGGCCGCAGGCGTGATCGCCACCGGCGAGCCCGCCACGGTCAGCTACGATCTGGCGGACGATTCCATCTGGAGCCTGAACGTCGGCTGCAGCGGCGCCGTGGACATCCACATCGAGCGCCTCGAGGACGACGAGGTGACCACGGCCTGGCTCGATGTGCTGGGCAGAGGCGAGGCTGCCGTGCTCGTCACGCCCCTTTCGGGCACCTCGGGGCGCCGCATCGTGTTCGCCTCGGGCACCGCGGTCGGACACCTTGCGGGCCCCTCGCTCGATCGCGACGCCGACGCGCGCGCCCGCGAGATGCTCGCCACGCGCGAGGCGCAGTCCGCGGCAGAGCGGTTCGGCGACGTCGAGCTGTTCTTCGAGGTCAATGTCCCGCCGATCGAGCTGGTGGTCTTCGGGGCCGGGCAGGACGCCGTCCCGCTGGCCCGGCTGGCCTGGTCGCTGGGCCTGGCCGTCACCGTCGTCGATCCGCGGAGCGCGTACCTCCAGCCGGACCTGTTCCACGGCGCCCGACTGGTCCTGACGGGGTTCGACGCGCTGCCCGCGGCGCTGGCCCTTCGGCCGGGCAGCTTCGTCGTGGTGATGGGCCACCACATGGAGCGCGACCGGCAGGCGCTGCGGTTCGCGCTCGAGGCGGAGCCCGCCTACATCGGAGTGCTGGGGCCGCGCGCCCGCTACGAGAAGCTGCTCGACCAGCTGAAGGCGGACGGTGTCGTCCCCTCCGCCGACATGCTCGCGCGCGTGCACAGCCCCATCGGGCTGTCGTTGGGCGCCGAGACGGCAGACGAGGTGGCCCTCTCGATTCTCGCGGAGATCCTGGCGGTCATTCGCGGATTCGAGGGCGGGTTCCTCAAGGGCACGACCGGCAGCCTTCACCGGCCGGCAGCCACGCGCACCTTCGCACGCTCGTAGTCGTCCGGCGTGTCGATGTCCATCAGCAGCTCGGCCGCGAAGTGCATCACGATCATCCGGCTCGCATGGCGCTGCAGGACCGATCGCGCGCCGTGCTGGAGCGCCGCCAACTCGGGATAGAGAGCACGCGCGAACAGATGAGGTGGGGCCGTCACCTCCCCGAATCGCGAGCCGACGATCAGGGGATGGTGCAGCATCCAGGTGGTCAGGATCGCCCCGTATTCGGCGGACGTCAGGAACGGTTGGTCCGCGAGCGCGAACATGGCGGCCTCGCAGTCCCCGAGGTGCGCCACGCCGGTGCGGAACGAGCTACCCATGCCGGTCGCAAAGTCCGGGTTCACGGCGTGCCGAACGGGGAGGCCCTCGAGCGCCTCGACGATTCGCTCGTGCTCGGCGCCCGACACGACGATGACCTCGTCGAACCCGCTCGCGCACACCTGCCGCGCCGTGCGCCGGACGATGGGCTCGCCGCCCAGGGGCAGCAGCAGCTTGGGGACGCCCATCCGGGTCGAAGCCCCCGCGGCCAGCAGAACCGCACTCACCATCTCTGGAGTCTAACCGCGAGAGCCCACCGCCGAAGGCGGCCGTGAATCTGAGATATAAGTAGCGAGATCCCCGAGCGCGTATCCTCCGTGCCAACGCGAGGGTGCCACTCCCGCAGCCAACCGTCAGAGGAGGATGCCCCCGTGATACCCGCAGCCTTCGATTACCTCCGCGCCGGTTCCGCCGACGATGCCTTCGCGCAGCTGCAGAAGCTGGGCGGAGACGCACGCGTGCTGGCCGGCGGCCAGAGCCTCATTCCTGCCATGCGTTTCCGCCTCGCGCGCCCGGCCGTGCTGGTGGACATCAACGGCGTGGCCGAGCTGAACTACATCACGATGAACGGCGCCCTCACGCTCGGCGCCATCGCGCGCGACAGCGACGTGGAACGCGCCCCCTGGATTGGCGAGCGCGGCTGGAGCCTCATCCACGACGTCTCGCGCGTCGTCGCCGATCCGGTGGTCCGCCAGATGGGCACCGTGGTCGGGAGCCTGTGCCACAACGATCCGTCGGGCGACTGGCCGGCGGTGGCGCTGGCGGCGCGCGCCGAGGTGGTGGTGCGCGGCAAGGATGGCGAGCGGACGGTCCCCATCGACCAGTTCCTGGTGGACAGCTTCACCACGGCGGTCCAGGAGGGCGAGATGGCCCTTGCGGTGCGGTTTCCGGCACCCGACGACCGGACGGCGGGGTCTTATCAGAAGGTCGAGCGCAAGGTCGGCGATTACGCCACGGCCGCCGCGGCCGTGCAGGTGTCGCTGAACGCCGACGGCACGGTGCGCGAGGCGGGGATTGCGCTCTCGTCGGCCGGGCCGTGTGCAGTCCGCGTGGCCGACGCCGAGGCGTTGCTCAAGGGACAGAAGCCCACGGTCGAGCTGATCCGCGCGGCCGGCGAGGCGGCCTCGAAGAAGTGTGAGCCGCAGGCGGACCTGCGCGGCAGCGTCGAATTCAAGAAGAACCTCGCGGGCGTGCTCGTCAGCCGCGGCTTGCGCCAGGCCCTGGCGCGTCTGGGGGTGCAGTCATGAAGGTCAGCATCAAGGTGAACGGCGTCCAGTACGAGAAGGACGTGGAGCCTCGCACGCTGCTCGCGTACTTCCTGCGAGAGGACTGCGGCCTCACCGGCACCCACGTGGGGTGCGATACGTCGAGCTGCGGGTGCTGCGTCGTGGTGATGGATGGGGATCGTGCCGTCAAGGCGTGCACGATGTTCGCGGCGCAGGCCGACGGCCACGACATCCTCACGGTGGAGGGCCTCGCCCAGGGCGGCGCGCTCCACCCGCTGCAGCAGGCGTTCTGGGATCAGCACGGGCTGCAGTGCGGCTACTGCACGCCGGGCATGCTGATGACGTCGTACGTGCTGCTCAAGCACAAGCCGAACCCGAGCGAGGGCGAGATCCGCGAGGAGCTCGCCGGCAACCTGTGCCGGTGCACCGGCTACAACAACATCGTGAAGGCCGTGCGGCAGGCGGCCGAGACGCTGCAGGCGGCCCCGGCCGCCAAGTAGCCCGACGGAGACGCATCATGAGCACCGAATCGACCGTCAAAGGCTCGCTGGGCGTCCCGATGAAGCGCAAGGAGGACCCGCGCTTCATCCAGGGCAAGGGCAACTACGTGGACGACCTCTCCTTCCCGGGCATGCTCTACATGGTCCTGGTCCGGAGCCCGTATCCACACGCGGAGATCACGAACATCGACACCTCCGAAGCGATGAAGGTGCCGGGCGTGGTGGCCGTCATCACCGGGAAGGACCTCGAGGCCGCCGGCCTCGGGTGGCTCCCCACCTTCCACGGCCTGGACAAGCAGATGGTCCTGGCGATCGGCAAGGTGCTGTTCCAGTACCAGGAAGTGGCGGCGGTCTTCGCGGAGTCGCGCGGCGCCGCGGCGGACGGCGCCGAGGCCGTGCAGGTGGACTACAACCCCCTGCCGGTGGTGGCCGACCCGTTCGCCGCGAAGAAGGACGAGGTGCTGCTCAGGCCCGACCGTGAGGCCAAGACCAACCACATCTACCACTGGGAGGTCGGCGATCGGGATCGTACCGACCAGGCGCTCGAGGCCAGCGAGAAGCGGATCAAGCAGCGCATGTGGTTCCAGCGCTGCCACCCGGCTCCGCTCGAGCCGTGCGGGTGCGTGGCGCAGTTCGACAAGATGGGACGGCTGCACTTCCACGTCACCTCGCAGGCCCCGCACGTCTACCGCACGGCGGTGTCGCTGGTCACCGGCATCCCTGAAGACAAGATCCACGTCATCTCGCCGGACATCGGCGGCGGCTTCGGCAACAAGGTGCCGGTCTATCCCGGCTACGTGTGCGCCATCGTCGGGGCGCTCAAGATCGGGCGACCGGTGAAGTGGATTGAGTCGCGGACCGAGAACCTCACCAGCACCGGCTTCGCGCGCGACTACCACATGGACGTGGACATCGGCGCGAAGGCCGACGGCACGGTGACCGCGCTGAAGGTGTCCACCACCGCGGATCACGGGGCGTTCGACTGCGCGGCGGATCCCACGAAGTACCCCGCCGGGATGTTCGGCATCGTCACCGGCAGCTACACCTTCCCGACCGCGCACGCCGAGGTGGACGCGTACTTCACCAACAAGGCGCCCGGCGGCATCGCCTATCGCTGCTCGTTCCGCGTCACCGAGGCCAGCTTCGCCATCGAGCGCGGCATGGACATCCTGGCCGACGAGCTCGGCATGGATCCCGTGGAACTGCGGCGGAAGAACTTCGTCAGGAAGGAGCAGTTCCCCTTCCCGTCGGTGCTGGGCTTCACCTACGACAGCGGCGACTACCACAAGACGCTCGAGGCGGCCCTCGAGAAGATCGGCTACCAGGCCCTGCTGAAGGAGCAGGCCGAGAAGCGCGCGAAGGGCGAGCTGATGGGCATCGGCATCTCGACGTTCACCGAGGTGGTGGGCGCCGGGCCGTCGAAGCACTTCGACATCCTCGGCATCAAGATGTTCGACAGCGCCGAGATCCGCATCCATCCCACCGGCTCGGGCATCGTTCGGACCGGCGCGAAGTCGCAGGGCCAGGGGCACGAGACCACGTGGGCGCAGATCGTCGCCGAGGAGCTGGGCCTCGACCCGCAGAACATCCTCGTCGAGGAAGGCGACACGGACACGGCGCCCTACGGGCTGGGCACCTACGCCAGCCGCAGCACGCCGACGGCCGGCGCCGCCCTTGCGATGGCCGCGCGGCGCGTGCGCGAGCGCGCGCGCAAGATCGCGGCGCACCTGCTCGAGGTGGGCGAAGGCGACGTGGAGTGGAAGGACTACAAGTTCCAGGTGAAGGGCGTGCCGGCGAAGAGCGTCACCATGAAGGAAGTGGCGTTCGCCGCCTACACGAACATGGGCCAGAACGAGCCCGGCCTGGAAGCCACGCAGTACTACGACCCGCCCAACATGACGTTCCCGAACGGCGCGTACATCGCCGTGGTGGACGTGGACCGGGAGACCGGCGACGTGAAGGTGCGCCGCTTCCTGGCGGTGGACGACTGCGGCACGATCATCAACCCGATGATCGTGGAAGGCCAGGTGCACGGAGGCCTCACCGAGGGCTTCGCCATCGCCTTCATGCAGGAGATCCAGTACGACAAGGACGGCAACAACCTGAACACCAACTTCACCGACTATCTCGTGCCGACGTCCCTCGAGACGCCGCACTGGGAGACGGCCCACACGATCACGCCGAGCCCTCACCACCCGATCGGCGCGAAGGGCGTCGGCGAGAGCCCGAACGTGGGCAGCCCCGCGGCGTTCGTCAACGCCGTCATCGACGCACTCTCGCCGCTCGGCGTGCGTCATATCGACATGCCCGTGACCCGCGACAAGGTCTGGCGGGCCATCCGGGACGCGGAAGCGAAGAAAGGCTGAACCGTGAACCTACAGTACAGCGGCGAGGAGACCATCACGGCCGACAAGGCCACGGTCTGGACGTTCATCAACGACCCCGAGCAGGTGGGCCGTTGCCTGCCGGACGTGGTCGATGTCACCGTCCACGACCCCACGCACTTCGATGCCGTCGCCAAGGTGGGCGTGGGACCCGTGCGCGGGAACTTCAAGTTCAAGTTCGAGCTGCAGCCGAGCGCGGCGGGCGATCGCATGGACATGAAGATCACCGGCGGCGGCTTCGGCAGCGCCATCGATCTCACGGCCGGTGCCGATGTCATCGAGGCCGGGCCCGGAACGACGAAGCTCAACTGGAGCGGCCAGGCCGTGGCCCGAGGGCCCGTCGCCGCCGTGGGCGGGCGCGTGCTCGACGCGCAGGCCCAGAAGCTCATCTCGCAGACGTTCGCCAACGTCCGCGAGCGCCTGTCGGCGGCCAGCGGATGATCACGGCCGCCATGCCGCGGATCACGCTCCCCGAGCGGTTCTTCCCGCTGGCACAGCCCGCCGAGGTGGACGCCCTGCTCGACGCGGTCGAGTGGTGCGTCGTCTTCAAGGCCGGCACCAGCGACAAGACCTTCGACGCGTGGTCCCTGGTGCAGAAGGCCTTCGAGCCGCGCGTGGACGTGGCCGTGGCCCTCATCCAGGTCCCCTCCGGCCGGGCGGCCAGCGATCACGTGGCCGCCCGCACCGGCATCGTCCACGAGAGCCCCCAGCTCATCCTCCTTCACCGGGGGCGGGCAATCGGGCACCTGGATGATCGGGCCATCCAGCCGGAGCCGATACGGACGCTGTTGCAGGAACACCTGCCCGCCTCCATCGGCCCGCGCGTGGTGAACCCGCAGGTCGTCTCGCTGGCGGCGTACATCGAGCTGCTGGAGGATTTCACGGAGGGTCGCCTGCAGGAAGAGCGGTTCCAGTGGGCCTTCCTCGAGCGGCTGGAGAAGGAGGCCGCATGGCGGGACGATGAGACCTTCGCCCTGCTGAACACCCTCTTCGAGAACACCGGCGGGCGCGACCTGCGCCCGGCCAGGCTCATCGCGCACGAGTTCCAGGGGCAGCTGGCGAAGCGGCTCGAGCCGCTGAAGGATCGCGCCACGGGATTGCTGCGGGAGATCCGCGCGCGAGGATGGCCTTGATGTCCGACACCTCGACGTTCTTCGAACGGGTCGCCACGCTCCGGCGCGAGGGGCAGCCGTTTGCCATTGCCACGGTCGTGGCCCGGCGCGCACCGGTGTCCGCGCACCTGGGCGACCGCGCCATCGTCTTCGCCGACGGCCGCATGGAGGGCTTCGTCGGCGGCGCCTGCTCGCGCGAGATCATCCGCAAGCAGGCTCTCGAGGCCATCCGGGGGCGACAGGCGCGGCTGGTCTCCATCCGGCCGGAAGCCGGCGAACAATCGACGAGCGGGATGGATCGCATCGTCGTCCCGATGACCTGTGCCTCGGAGGGTGCCGTGGACGTTTACGTGGAGCCCATTGTCCGGCCGCGAGCCCTCGTCGTGGCCGGCGCCACGCCCGTAGCCGCCGCGCTGGCCCGCCTCGCGCGGGCGATGCGGTACGACGTTGTCCGGGTCGTCGATGCCGACGAGCGCCGCGACATCGAGGCGGAGGCCGCGGAGGCGGGCGCCAGCGTCGCGAGCCTCGACTCGCTGGAGGCCGTGGTGGCGGATGCGCTGGCCAACGGGGGCGATTGCGCGGTCGTCGTCGCGTCACAAGGCCACTACGACGAGCCTGCGCTCGAGGTCACCCTGAAGAGCGCCGTTCCCTACGTGGGCCTGGTCGCCTCGCGCAAGCGCGGGACCAGCGTGCGTGCGTGGCTCGAGGGAAGCGATGTCCCCGGGCTCGGTCGCCTGCGCAACCCCGCGGGTCTCGACCTGGGTGGCCGCACGCCGGAGGAGGTGGCGCTGTCCATCCTCGGAGAGATCGTGCAGCTCGGCGCCGCTCGGCCAGCGAAGGCGCCCGCCCCCGAGGTCGCCGCGCGAGCGACGGGCGTCGGGCGCACACTGCCCATGGCCTCCGTTCCCGCCCCGGTGTCACCGGCACCGGGCGCGGACGCCGTCGCTATCGACCCTGTCTGCCACATGGAGGTGGAGATGGCCGGCGCGAAGCACACGGCGGAGGTCGCGGGCATCACCTACTACTTCTGCTGCCCGGGCTGCCGCGCGCGCTTCGTGAAGGATCCGCAGCGTTACCTCTCCGCCACGCCATGATCAGCGCCGACGATATCCGCACCCGCTTTCGCGACCGAGGCTTCGTCGTGGACGACGCGTTCGCGACAGCGCTCGAGATCATGCTCGCGCTTCAGAAGCCCCTGCTCATCGAGGGCCCGGCCGGGGTGGGCAAGACCGAGAGCGCCAAGGTCCTCGCCGAGGCTCTCGACACGCGCCTCATCCGCCTGCAGTGCTACGAGGGCCTCGACGCCATGTCCGCCCTCTACGAGTGGAACTACCCGCGGCAGATGCTGCACGCGCGGCTCAGCGAGTCGGGCGGCGGCACCCTGGAGCAGCGCGAGGCCGAGATCTTCTCGGACGCATACCTGCTGAAGCGGCCGCTCCTCGAGGCGCTGACCCAGGACCGCTCCCCGGTCCTGCTGATCGACGAGGTGGACCGCGCGGACGAGGCGTTCGAGGCCTACCTGCTCGAGGTGCTGGCCGAGTGGCAGGTGACCATCCCGGAGCTCGGCACCATCCGCGCCACGCACCGGCCCCACGTCATCCTCACCAGCAACCGCACGCGCGAGCTCTCCGACGCGCTCCGGCGCCGGTGCCTGTTCCTCTGGCTCCCCTACCCGTCGCTGGAGCAGGAGATCGAGATCCTCCGCGCGCGCGTCCCGGGCCTGTCCGAACGCCTGGCCGACCGCATTGCGCACATCATGCACGCGCTCCGTGCGCTTCCGCTCCAGAAGGCGCCCGGCGTGGCCGAGAGCCTCGACTGGGCCATGGCGCTCATGAGCCTCCACCGCGAGCACCTCGACGCGCGCACGCTCGAGCAGACGCTCGGCTGCGTGCTCAAGGTCCACGAAGACCGCGCCGTGCTGGCAGAGCACCGGGAGGCCGTCGACCCCTTCCTGTCTGGCGCCGCAGAGTCGCTCGAGCCCGGCGGCTACAGCCTGCGCACGGACTTTGGCATCGGGTCGGTCACGCGCAGCTGATGTATCCCTACGGCGACCTGCCCGGCAACCTCGCGGCGTTCTGCAGCGCGCTCCGGGACCAGCACGGGTTCCGGCTCGGCCCCGGCGAGCTCCGCGATGCCTCGCGCGCGCTCGAGGTCGTGGACGTCGGCGACGAGACCCGCGTGCGCCATGCCCTGCGCGCCATCCTCAGCAGCAGCATCGAGAACGTCCGCGTGTTCGACGACGCGTTCGACGCGTTCTTCTTTCCGGGTCCGGAAGGCGTGCCACAGCCAGGGCTGCCGGTGTCGCGCCGTCGCGACGAGCCTGCCGGCGAGGGTGCGCCCGAAGACGCGCGGCGGCCACCCTCAGGCAACCGCGAGGCTGACGCGGATCTCGAGGAAGGCGACGGTGGCGCCGGGCCGGCCGTCCTGGACGACGACGAGGAAAGCGAAGCCGAGCCACAGGCGGCTCGAACCGAGCGAGCGAGCTACAGTCCGCTCGAAGCCGAGGGCCCTGCCGCCATCTGCATCGAGCCGGTGAGCCGCGAGTGGCGTCAGGCGGCCAGCGCGCTGGTGAGGCGCCTTCACCTCGGGCTCTCGCGCCGATGGCGGCCGGGACGTCGGGGGCGCCGCTTCGATCTCAGGCGAACCTGGCGCGCCAGCCTTCAGACTGGAGGGGAAGCCCTCACGGCGAGGTGGCTCCATCGCCGGAGGCGCAGCCCGCGCTTCGTGCTGCTCGTCGACGGCAGCCGGTCGATGGCCGGCGCGGGTCGCGCGGCACTGGACCTGGCGGTGGCCATCGCCAGCGTGACCGGGCGCGTCGAGGTCTTCGTCTTCTCGACGGCGCTGCGATCGGTGACGCGCGAGGTTCGGCAGGCGGCGGCTGGCCGGCCCGTCATCGTCGATCTCGGCCGCGATACGTGGGGAGGCGGCACGAACATCGGCGCCAGCTTGCGCGGGTTCCTTCACCTGCACGGCGAACGCCACGTCACCCAGGACACCCTCGTCATCATCGTCAGCGACGGCCTGGACGTCGGCGATCCCGCGACGTTGCGCGAAGCCATGCGCGAGCTGCATCGCAGGGCTGCCGGCATCACGTGGCTCAATCCGCTGCTGGAGACACCAGGATACGAGCCCACCTCGCGCGGGATGGCCGCCGCGCGGCCCTTCGTGACGACATTCGCCGCCGTGCCGGATGCGGCCGGCCTGGCCCGGACGGCCGGGCGCGTGCGGCTTCGCTGATCGGCGGGGCCCGCGTACAGAACCATTACAATCCGCCGCGGCCGGACCCGCTACCATCGCCGCTGAGGGAGCACTCTCATGCAGCGGCACTCCAAGGGCACGCGCGCCCGCGTCCTCCTGTCGTCGGTCTTCAAGCCCTTCGCCCGGGACGACGAGTTCGGCAGCCGGGCCATCAACCCGGTGGAGCTCTATCACAACCAGGTGACGCGCGAGCAGGGCCCGTTCTCGCTCCGGCTGTTCCACCGCACGTGGAGCCTGATGCTGCTCCAGCAGAACATCTCCGCGCCGTGCACGCTCCTGGACTTCCCGACGCGCGAGCGCTTCGTCCGCGAGCTCACCAGGCACGACTACGACGTCGTCGGCCTCTCGGGCATCATCGTCAACGTCGGCAAGATTCGGGAGATGTGCCGGCTGATCCGCCGGCACTCGCCGAAGTCGGCGATCGTGGTCGGCGGTCACGTGACGGCCATCCCGGGCATCGAGCGGATGATCGACGCGGATCACATCGTGAAAGGGGAGGGGATTGGCTGGCTCCGCGCCTTCCTCGGCGAGGACCCGGCGAAGCCGGTGGAGCACCCGATGATCCCGTCCTCGTTCGGCTTCCGCCTCATGGGCCTGCGGGCCCCGCGCGGCGGGGGCAATGCGTCGGCGACGATCATCCCGTCGGTCGGGTGCCCGATGGGCTGCAACTTCTGCACGACGTCGGAGTTCTTCGGTGGCAAGGGGACGTTCGTCAATTTCTTCGAGCGCGGAGAGGACCTCTACCGGGTGATGTGCGAGACCGAGCGGCGCCTGGGCGCGAAGGCCTTCTTCATGATGGACGAGAACTTCCTGCTGTACCGGAAGCGCGCCCTCGAGCTGCTGGACCTCATGAAGGCGGGCGGCAAGGCCTGGTCGCTCTACGTGTTCTCGTCCGCCAATGCCGTCCGCAAGTACGACATCCGCCAGCTGGTGGAGCTCGGCGTCGAGTGGATCTGGCTCGGGTTGGAGTCGGCGGCCTCGGGCTACCAGAAACTGAAAGGCACCGACACGGTCGCGCTGGCGCGCGAACTGCAGTCGCACGGCATCCGCGTGCACGGCTCCACGATCATCGGCCTCGAGCACCACACGCCGGACAATATCGACGCCGAAATCCAGCACGCAGTGAGCCACGACACGGTGTTCCACCAGTTCATGCTCTACACGCCGGTGCCGGGCACGCCGCTGTACCGGGAGGTCGAGGCGAGCGGGCGCCTGCTGCCGGACGTGGACCTCGCCGACATCCACGGGCAGTTCAAGTTCAACTTCCGCCACCCCGCCATCTCCCGGGACGAATCGAAGCAGATGCTCGACCGCGCCTTCAGGCGCGATTACGAGGTGAATGGACCCAGCCTCTTCCGGCTGATGCAGAACATGCTCGTCGGGTGGCGGCGCTACCGGGACGATCCCGATCCGCGCGTGCGGGCCCGGGTGGCGGCCGAGGCAGCGCAGCTTCGCTGGGGGCACGGCGCCGTCCTCTTCGCGATGGAGAAGTACCTCCGGGACTCGAACAGGGCCGTGAGCGAGCGCATCCGCTCGCTTCGCCTCCAGGTCGAGCGCGAGCTCGGCGGAGTCACCCGGGCCATCGACCACCTCGTCGGTCCCGTGCTCCTCTGGAGTGCACGCCGCGAGGCGCGCCTCGCGCCCGCCGGCCGGCGGCTCGAGCCTCGCACATTCCTCGAGCGCCGCAACTGGCGCTGACGTCGCGCCTCCGAATCGGGCGCATAATGACGCTGAAAGCGAGGCGAGCCATGGCCGAGCCGAAGACCGACCCTCCAGCCCAGCAGAAGTGCGCTCACCCAAGCTGCGCGTGCGTGGTGCCGGCTGGTACCAAGTACTGCAGCGACTACTGCAGGAAGGCGCCGGAGACCGAGCTGCACTGCAACTGCATGCACAAGGAGTGTCACCTCTAGTCCTGTGACAGATTCGGTCCGCGCGCCACGCGGGCTGGCCAATAGTTGTCAGTCCGCGTGTGCAACCGCGGCCAGCCGCGCGCAACCCGCTGCTGGCAGCATTCCTGCACATCCGGTGGTCGATGACTCGTTCGATCGCTGGTCCCGCACGGTGGCTGTTGACCGTGGCGTGGCTGTCCGCCGGCGCCGGCCTCGCGGGCGTGACCGCCATGGACGTCCGCGCCCGCCTGACGCCGCCAACACCGCCCGAAGTCGCCACCGATGTTACCGTCCGCAACGCCGTGGACCGGGGTGGCCGTCGGGCCTCGTTTCGCATCCTGCTCTTCACGGACGAGTTCCGCTGGCGCCTGAACTCGTACGACACCATCGAGGACGGCGCGACCTTCCCGGGCTTCACCGACGAGATGAAGGCGGTCCTCAACAGCGCGCGGGAGATCATCTGCGTCGGCGCGAGTTCCCAGGAGATTCCCGCGGGCGTCGGCTTCAAGGCCGGGCGCGCGCAGGAAGAGTGGCGCGCGGCCAAGCGGGCCGAGCGGATCGCGCTCTGGGTGCGGCAGGCCGTCTCGAAGCCCATCCCGGTCCGCAAGCTGAACATCGGCCATCACACCCCGACCCGAACGGCCAGGGACACGTCCGATCAGCGGCGCGTCGTCGTCATCCTGGTGCTCGACCACGACGAGGGCGCAAACCTCGACGAGTCGCTGCGCGCGGCCATGGAGGAGGAGTCCAGGCGCGCCCCCATCTTCGATTCGCTGCTCACCGACTACTCGCTCGGCGCGGGAGAGAGGTTCACATGGGTGCCCTGAGCGACCTGCCGCCGGAGCTCCTGGCAGGCTGGGCACTGTGGCTGGCCGGTGGCCTCGCCCTGATGCTGTGGTTCCGGCATCGCAGTGCACGCCCGGGCCCCCCGCCGAGCGCCCACCGCGTCCCGCCTACCGGCGCCATGCGGCTGTCGGGAACCCGGCCCGCTGCCTCGCGGCCGTCCAGCGTCAAGCAGGCGCCCGACCCGTTCGCCGAGCTGCAGTCGCTGCTCGACCCTCCGGACGACCGGAAGCGGTAGACCGTCGAGCGGACGGGCGTCCACCCGGCCGAAGGGCGGGCCACTCGGCTAGACTGTGGGCCATGAGGCGCTTCATCATCGCTGCCCTGGCCTCCGTCGTCATCGTCGCGACCGGTGCGGCACAGCCTTCGCCCGTCTCCGCGTGGCGCGCCACGCACGAGTGGCAGATCCTGGATGAGTTGCTCCAGCTGGTGTCCATTCCCGGCTCGCCCGTCGTGTTCGCCACACTGGACGTGCCCTCCGCGCGGGCAACGTCACCTCCGTGCGTGTCCTCGAGCCAATCCATCCCGCGTACGACCCCCAACTGCTGGCCGCGGCGAAGGCCTGGAAATGCCTTCCCGCGCGCCGCAACCGCAAGCCGATCGTCTCCACGCGACGCGTGGACGTGGTGCTGAGACCCGAGAACTGATGTCCACGCCGCTTCCGCCGCCCACGCAGATGGTCTTGCGTGAGGGCTACTGCGAGTTCAACTACGGCCAGCCGGACCCGGACCTGCTCCCCGTCGAGGCACTGCGGCGCGCAGCCGGCGCAGCCCTGGACACGTTCGGCCCCGACATGCTCGCGTACGGCGCCCCCGAGGGCGCCTGGCCGCTGCTCGCGTGGATTCAGGAGCGCGTGCGCGAGCAGGAGGGCGTGGCGGTGGCGCTCGATGAGTGCATCGGGACCGCCGGCAACTCCGACGCCATCGACCAGGCATGCACGCTGTTCACGCGGCCCGGCGACGTGGCGATCGTGGAATCGCCCACCTACCACCTGGGCCTGAAGATCCTTCGCGACCACCACCTGGACCTGCGGGCCGTGCCCATGGACGAGAACGGCCTCCGCATGGACGCGCTCGACGCCATCCTGGCTCAACTGGATCGCGAAGGGACGCGGGCCCGGCTCCTCTACACGATCCCGACCTTCCACAACCCCACCGGTGTGAACCTGGCGATGGATCGTCGCCGCGCGCTGGTGGACACGGCCGTCCGTCACGGCTTCCTGATTCTCGAGGACGACGTCTACCGGGAGTTGTCGTACGACGACCCGTCGCCTCCGTCGCTGTTCTCGCTGGCACCCCGCGGCGTCGTGCTGAGGATGGGCTCGTTCGCCAAGTCGCTCGCACCGGGGCTGCGCCTCGGATGGTTGAACTGCAGCGCGGAGCACGCGCAGCGGTTTGCCGAGGGCGGACTGCGCGACAGCGGCGGCGCCCCGAACTTCACGGCCGCGATGATGGTGGCCGCGCTCTGTCGGTCCGGCGACTTCGATGCCCATGTCGCCCGTCTCAGGGCCACGTACCGGGAGCGCCGCGACGCGCTGGCCGCCGCGCTCGCACGGCACCTGCCCGAGGGCTGCACGTTCGCGACTCCCGGGGGCGGTTACTTCATCTGGGTGACGCTGCCCTCGGGCGTGGATGCGGACGACGTGTTGCGCGCGGCGGACGCGCATCGCGTGGCCTTCATCCCCGGGCGGCGCGTCTCGATTGATGGGCGGGGACGCGGGTGCCTGCGCCTGGCGTTCAGCCTGATGAAGCCGGCACGGATGGAAGAGGGGGCGCGGCGCCTGGGCGCCGCGATCACCTCCACGATGTCCTCGATTTGAAAAGAAAGAGGGGCGGGATTGCTCCCGCCCCTCGCTCTGCCTTCTGCCTCGTGCCTGCCTACTGGCGCGGCGCGGTCGGCGTCGCCTCGGTCTGCGGCGCGCGCAGCGCGATGTACTCGCCCGTGTAGTTGCCGCCGCTCACGCCGACGATGATGTACTGGCGGCCGTTCACCGAATAGGTCATCGGGTGGCCCACCACCGGCGCCGGCAGCAGCACCTCGCCGACCTGCTGGCCGGTCTTCTTGTCATAGGCCCGCAGCATCGCGCCGCGGCCGCGCGGCTCGATGTTGGTCACCTGCGGATCACCCGCGATGAGCAGGGTCTTGGTGATGAGCACGCCCACGTTGCCCGGCTGGCCGGTCTTCGGAATGTTCATCCCGCGCAGTCGCGGGTTGTTGCGGACCACGTCCGGCGTGTCGCCGTGCGGAACCTGCCACATGAGATCGCCCTTGTTCACGTCGATGGCGGCCATCACGCCGTAGGGCGGCTTCATGATGGAGAGTCCGTCCAATCCTTCGACCAGCGCGCGACGGCCCGACATGCCCGGGAACTGGACGGCGGGAGCGCCACCCGGGCCACCGGCCGGCCGCTCGCGGCGCAGGCCGTAGTCCGGCTCCGCTTCCCAGCGCGGCAGGCGCGGCTTGTTCTTGAACTGGTCGGGGTTGACCTTGTCGAACTCCTCATGGTCGTACTTCGCCACCGTGATGGCGGAGTTGTGGGCGTGGGTGTAGAAGATGCCCGTCTCCGGGTCGAAGCCCGAGCCCGGCCAGTTCACGCCGCCGGTGGTGTTGGCGATGTTGATCGTGCCGAACTTGTCGGTCTCCGGGCCGACGGGTGGCACGTAGGGGATGGGCTCCCAGCGGAACTTCTGAAGGTTCTTGAGCGCCTGGGCGCGCAGCTCCGGAGTGAAGTCGATGAGGTCATTCTCCGTGACGTGCGTCCGCGAGTACGGCGCCGGCTTGGTCGGGAACGGCTGGGTCTTTGCCGTCTTCTCGCCGTGCATGGTGCTCTGCGGCACGGGGCGCTCCTCGATCGGCCAGATGGGCTGCCCGGTGATGCGGTCGAACACGTACAGCCAGCCCTGCTTGGAGGGCACGGCCAACACCTTGCGGGGCTTGCCGTCGATGTTCACGTCCATCACGAGGCCCCACGCCGACATGTCGTGGTCCCACAGCGGGTGGTGCACGAACTGGTAGTACCACTTCCGCTGGCCGGTCTTGATATCCACCGCGACGATGCTCTCGGCGAAGAGGTTGTCGCCTGGCCGGTTGCCGCCGTACTCGTCGATGGTCGGCGTCTCGACCGGGAGGTACACGAGCCCGGCCTCCGGGTCGGAAGTGATTTCCGTCCACACGCCGACGTTGCCGGTCCACTCCCAGGACCCGTTCTCCCACGTCTCGTTCCCGAACTGGCCGGGATACGGGATCGTGTTGAAGCGCCAGAGCTGCTTGCCGGTGCGCGCGTCATAGGCGCGGACCAGGCCCTTGGCGTTCGTGCTGTACACGTAGCCCAGGCCCTCGAACATCGACGAGCCCACGATGATCACGTCGCCGACGATGTGCGGCGTGGAGTGCAGGCCGATTTCGCCCTTCTCCAGGTCGATCTGCTTGTCCTTGCCGATGACCACGCCCACCTTCAGGTCGATGACGCCCTTGTCGCCGAAGGTCGGGATGGGCTGGCCGGTCTTGGCGTTGAGCGACACCAGGCGATAGCCGGTCGTCACGTAGACGACCCGGTCGTCGCCCTTGCCGTCGGTCCAGTAGGACAGGCCTCGGCCCGAGAGCTGGCGGGGCGCCCAGCGCGTCGCACGCTCGCCCTCGTCCATCGAGTACATCCACTTCATCTCACCGGTCGTGGCGTTGAGCGCCACCACCGCCCGGCGCGTGCCCGCTGTGGCGTACACCGTGTCGCCCACCTTCACCGGGGTGCCTTCGAGCTTGGTCTCGGGACGGGGGCCGAGATTGTCGGTCTTGAACCGCCACGCCACTTCGAGCTTGCTGAAGTTGCCGGCGTTGATCTGGTCGAGCGGCGAGTACTTGCTGCCGTGGATGTCGGCGGTGTACATCGGCCAGTCGCCGTTCTTGGTACTCGGCATCGAACCGCTCTGTCCGGACACGCGCGGGGTCAGCCACGCGACACCCGCGACGAGCAGCGCCACCACCGGCACGACTCGAATTGCGATGCGCTTCATCGGTTTACTCCTGACAGGGACTCACGAACGGGCAGCCGTCCGGCGAGAGACTCCCGGACGCGTGTGTATTCTAGCGCGGACCGGCCCTGCTGGCCCCCCGGTTTCACGCGGGGGCCCTGACCAGACTTACGCCGCGCGGCGGCAGGCGTTTACGGCCGAAGGCGCGGGCCCGACGGGCCGCTCACATGCGGAAATGTCACGAGACCTATCGGGTTTCCTCATGGCGTCGCGGGCCGCGCCGCGACTCCGTTTCACTCGAAGCTCACCGCATAGATGGGCGGCAGGTTCGCCGCGATCGTCAACCACGTGTCGCCCCCGTCCTCGCTGACCCAGAGCGATCCCGTCGTCGAGCCGCACACGAGCCAGTCGCCGGTTTCGTCCACGTCCAGCCCGTGGCGATACACCAGGTCGTACGCGTGGTGCTGCGGCAGGCCCTGACTGAGCGTCTCGAACGTGCGGCCTCCGTCGCGCGTGCGCGTGACCACCACACGACCCTCCGCCGGGTAGCGCGTCTCGTCCTTTACCGCCGGCACGAACCACGCCGTGCGCTCGTCACGCGGATGGGCCGCCACCGCGAAGCCGAAGGTGGAGGGATGCACGCCCGTGATCTCGGTCCACGTGCGCGCGCCGTCGTCCGACTTGAAGATGCCGTTGTGGTGCTGCGCCCACATCACGTCGGGGTTCGCGTGGCACCGCGCCAGCATGTGCGGGTCCTGGATGTTTGGCTCGAACTGGCGCTCCGGCGGCATGAACTCGGCGCGCATGCCGGTGGCCGTCAGCTCCCAGCTCGTTCCCGCGTCACGCGTGGTCCACACGCCGCCGCACGACACCCCAATCGTCACGTGCCGCGCGTCACGTGGATCCACCAGCACGCTGTGGATCCCCGGATGATCCGCGCCGCCGCCAAACCACTCCTCGCGACGCGGATCGTCCCAGAGTGGGCGGTTGAGCGCCCAGGAGTCGCCGTTGTCCTCCGATCGGAAGAGTCCGCCAGGCAGGGTCCCGCACCAGAGCACGCCCGGCTCGCCCGGACCACCGGCCGCCAGAGCCCAGATCAGCTTGAGCGACCAGTCGGCCGGCGCCCCTTCGGCGGGGATCTTCGGGACGTACCCCTCCGGTTTCGGCGGGTACGTCGGCGCCGCAATCTCCTTCCACGTGGCGCCGCCGTCTTCGGAGCGATGCAGCTTCACGCCGAAGTGGCCGTGATTGAGGGCCGCGAACAGGTGGCCGGTGCGCGGGTCGTGCAGCGCCAGGGTCACGTTGTCGCCGAGGAAGCTGGTGCGCGTGATGCTCCACGCGCCGGCGCCGCGCTCGATGGTGAACAGGCCTTTGCGCGTGGACACGTGGCATCGCGGGACCATCACGTCACCCTCCTGACAGCGCCTGCACGATGTCGATGACCGCCCCGGGCGCAACGGGGTCGCTCAGCCGCTCCCGGTCGTCGATCTGGCGGCCATCGATGAACGCGGCCATGTGATGACGCAGCTTGCCACGATCGTCCAGCACGTACCCGCGCGCGCGCTCGTTGCCCGCGAAGTACGCGTCGAACACCTCGCGAAGCGTCGAGCCGGGCACCTCGAGCGTGGGGCAAGCCACGTGACGCTGGATGTTGCGCGTGAATCGCACCGTCGCCATATCGCTCACTCGCTTCCGTCGATAATCACATAGCCCCCCGGCCCGTCGAATGTCACGCGGCTGAAGAGGTGAAGCGGCAGCAAGCCGTCACCCATGAACGGGCCAGCGGATGCCCCGTCCAGCAGCAGCCCCACCTGGTCGCCGAGCCGGATGGTCCCGACATCCAGATTCTGCACGAGCACGCGCCTGGCCGGTAGGCTCCCGGCCACGCCCCTCACCCGAACGGTGTCGAGCGGTGTGACGAACGGCAGGGCGCGGCCGGGCCGGGCCAGCAGCACGAGAGTGTCGGCTCCCGTGTCGGGCACCATGCGAAGCGCGCTCAGGGGGCCCGACCGCTGGGGCAGGGTGACGGTGGCCCTTCCGCCAGTGATTTCGAGCGCCACGCGGGTCCCGCTTGGACTGTCCGGGACCGGCTCGCCGTGCCAGACGATTCGCCGCCGCCCGTAGTCGATGGTGAAGGCCAGCGCCCCGAGAACGTCGCATCCAACGAGCCCGTCCACGCGGCCGGCTGGGTCGAGGTCCCCGGCCGGCAGCAGCAGCGCATCCGGCGCCCCCTCGACTTCGCGGTCTCCGATGGTCAGCCTTTCGAGCCTCACCAGCGACCGCCGTACCCGGCCCACGTGCGTCACAACGAGGGTATCCCCCGCCGGGCGCAACCCGAGCCGTTCCCCCACGTGGGCGGCCACCACCGTCCGGCTGGCGCCGGTGTCCAGTCGGAACCTGAACGGGCCTGCGCCACCGATCCGAACCGGAAGGCTGATACCGCCGTCCATCTGTAGGACAAAGGTGGTATGGGGACCTTCGGCCATGGCCCGCTGCGCCAGTCCTGATCCCGTCGCCGAGGTGATCACCAGGAAGGTGAGGAGGAATCGCATGGTTCGACCATGCGAGTGGCCCGAGGGGCAAGTCCTGAGGGCAGCCTGACCTTACGATGACGATTCCCTGATGAGCGGGCGGAAAGGGCGAAACGGTGGAGCGACGAGCGGGATCGGCACGATACGAGTGGGACGACTTCAGGCTCGACCTGGACGCGTTCCGGCTCGAACGCCGGGGCGAGATGCTGGCCGTGGAGCCGAAGGCGCTCGACCTGCTGGCGCTCCTGGTGGCCGAGCCCGGCCATCTCTTCACGAAGCAGGAGATCTTCGACAGCGTCTGGCCCGGCACCGCCGTCACCGATCACGCCCTCACGCGCGTCGTCGCCCAGTTGCGGCGCGTCCTCGGGGACGATTCCCGCGAGCCCAGGTACATAGAGACCGTTCCCACGCGCGGCTACCGCTGGCTCCGCCCGGTCAGCCTGGTTCAGGCGACCGGCGCCTCGTCACCAACCTCGGCGCCACGCGCGCCAGGGCCCGGTCAGTCCCGCGCGCACGCGCAGGACGGTGGTGACAGTCCGGCCTCTGCCAAAGGGATCCCGCAAGGCCTGCCCGGGCCAGGCCGATGGCGGGCCTGGCCGGTTGGTCTGGCCACCGTTCTCGTCGTCCTGTTCGCTGCGGGTCTCTGGACATCGGGCACCGACAGCTCGGCGCCGGGCGCGGAAGCCGGGACTGCTCCGCCGCCTGCCGCGCGGCGTGACCTCGCCTGGCCCGTGCAGGTCACCACGCACGACGGCCTCGACCTGCACCCCGCGCTCTCGCCAAGGGGCGACGCCCTGGCCTTTGCGTCGGATCGCAGTGGGTCCATCGAGATCTACGTCCGGCCGCTCGCCGACGCGGCGGTCGATCGAATGCTGACCAGCGACGGGGGGCACAACCTGCAGCCGGCGTGGTCCCCCGACGGCACGCAGCTCGCGTATCACTCCTCGGTGAACGGCGGTATCTGGGTCGTCCCTGCGCACGGCGGCGTGCCGCGGCAGATCGCGGTGGAGGGTGCAAACCCCGCGTGGTCACCGGATGGGCGGCTCATCGCCTTCCAGTCGGACGAGCACGCTGACGTCACGCCCAGTGCGTTCGGCGCGCAGAACGGCTCGACCTTGTGGATGGTGGGGGCGGACGGCACG
Organism: Vicinamibacterales bacterium; assembly: GCA_050249615.1. Classification (GTDB taxonomy): domain Bacteria; phylum Acidobacteriota; class Vicinamibacteria; order Vicinamibacterales; family UBA2999; genus VFZN01. The sequence goes on along the minus strand of JBFWQE010000003.1, from coordinate 63,911 downwards.
AACCTGCGGCCACTGACCCGCGTGGGCCACCCCATCGGCGGCCACGCCGCTCCGGCGTGGAGCCCGGACGGCCACCACGTGGCGTTCACGGTGGCAGACGGGGGTCGCAACAACGGGGTCTGGGTGGTCTCGCTTCGCACCGGCGACGTCACCGCGCTCGTCAACCGCCGTGGGTTGTACGAGGTGGCGTTCGCGCCAGATGGCTCGGCCCTCTATGCCGCCGGCGGCGAGGCGCTCATTCATCGCCTGCCCCTGGATCCGAAGGACGGGCGCCTCGCGGGACCGATCGAGACCATTCCCATCCCCGGCGTGCCCGGCGTGCGGGGCCTGTCGGTTTCCGCCGATGGGAGGCGCCTTGCGTTCGGAGGCCTGGGCCTCAACAGCCAGATCTGGTCGCAGCCCATCAGGGCCGACGGTTCGCCGTCGGGAGCCGCGCGCGCCGTCACCACGGACACCAGCCGGCGGAACTCCGCGGCGGTCGTCTCGCCCGACGGCAGGCGCATCGCGTACATGTCCACGCGCCGCGGCGAGCCGCCCAACGTCTGGGTGATGGACATCGACGGCGCCAACCGCGTGCAGGTCACCTCGAACGAAACGTCCGATGGAAAGCCCGCCTGGTTTCCCGACAGCCGCCGCCTGGCGTATCTCACGAACCGCGGCAACGAGAGCTACGGTCTATGGTCGGTGGACGTGACGACTCGCCGCGAGGAGCCCTTCGTCGAGCTCGGTGCGTCCGCCCGGACCGGCCTCACCGGCGCAACGCCCCACGAGTTCGAGCTCTCGCCCTCGATGGCCGGCGCCGTGGTCGCGGTAGCCAGTCCCCCTGAAGGACGGCGGACGCTCTTCGTCAGCCCCGTCGACGCCTTTGCGCCCCGGCGGCTCACCGACCCGGCGTACTGGATCGGCTATCCCGCATGGTCGCCCGACGAGCGCCAGATTGCCGCCGAGCTCAAAGACGGCAGCTCCACGCACCTGGTCGTCGTGGACGCCCGCACGGGCGAGCATCGGCAGATCACCCGGGAGCGGGGCCAGACATGGGTGCGCAGCTGGTCGCCGGACGGGAAGAACGTGGCCGTCGCCGCACTTCGCAATGGGACGTGGAGCCTGCGCTGGGTGGAGGTGGCCACTGGCCGTCAGGGCACCATCACACCACCCGTCCCACCCCACGTCTATCTCCGCTACCCCGAATGGTCGCCGCGGAACGACGTGGTGGTCTTCGAACGCGGCGAACTCCGCGGCAACATCTGGACGCTCGCCCTTCACTGAACCCGAACCCCAGAACCTGAGAACCCGAGAACCCGAGAACCCGAGAACCTGAGAACCCGAGAACCTCAGAACCGTCATAATGTCCCGATGCCTGCTCGCGATCTTCCGCGCCGTGCGCCAGTCGTCCTGACAGCGGCCCTGACTTCTTTTCTCCTTCCCCGCGTGGCCGGTGCGCAGTCGTCCAACCAGCCGCCCTCCATCACCCTGCCGACCGTCGTCGTGACGGCACAGAAGGAGCCGGCGGACGTGAAATCGATTCCCGGGAGCGTGACCGCGGTGACGCAGGCGACGCTCGCCTCGGCCGGCGTGCGCATCGTCAGCGACGCCGCGTTCTTCGCGCCGAACACGTTTTTCACGGAGTTCACGGCGCGCAAGGGGAGCAACCCGCGGTTCCGCGGCATCGGCGCCAGCCCGGCCAACCCCGCGGTCACCACCTACATCGACGGCGTGCCGCAGTTGAACGCGAACTCGTCCAGCATCGAGCTGCTCGATGTCTCGCAGATCGAGTTCGTGCGTGGCCCGCAGAGCCCCCTCTATGGCCGGAACGCACTCGGGGGCGTCGTGAACGTGTCGAGCGTGCGGCCGTCCCTCTCGGGCTGGACGGGCACCATCGCTGCGCCGTTCGCCAACGTCGCGTCGCGCGAGGTGCGTGGCAGCGTGTCGGGTCCCCTCTCGGATTCGGTCGCGGTGAGCTTCTCGCTCGGGAAGCAGGAGCGGGAGGGCTATACGACCAACGGCGTGACCGGCAACGACCTGGACTTCCGCTCCGGCACGTTCGGCAAGGCGCAGCTCATGTGGGTGCCGAAGCAGAACTGGGAGGCCCGCGTCATCTTCAGCGCCGAGCGTGACCGCGACGGCGACTACGCGCTGGGGGATCTCGATCAACTGCGCGCGACGCCCTTCCGCGTCGCGCGCGACTACGAGGGCTACACGCACCGCGACATCAAGGCCACGACGGTGATGCTGCGCGGCGAAGGCGAGCGGGTCACGTTCACGAGCAGCACCGGTTTCGTGAGCTGGCAGACCGAGGATGCCACCGATCTCGATTACTCCCCGCTGCCGCTGGCCACCCGAAACAACGCCGAGGAGAGCGTGCAGTTCACGCAGGAGGTCCGCGCCGCCTCGCCCGTGAACGCCCCGCTCCAGCTCACCGACGCGCTCGCGCTCAAGTGGCAGGCGGGTGTGATGCTCTTCACGCAGGGCTACGACCAGCTGGCGGTGAACACCATTGCCCCGTTCGTCTTCTCTCCATTCGTGGACTTCCCCATTCAGCAGTACTCGCCGGAAGCGTCGCTGGACGACTTCGGCATGGGCATCTTCGGGCAGGCCACGCTCATCCTGGACGACCAGCTGGATCTCATGTTCGGTGCGCGGTTCGACCACGAGGACAAGGAGGCGGTGCTCGGCAACTACCTCGTGCCGGCACTCGTCCCGGCCTCGCTGGTCAACAGTGAGCGCTCGTACACGAACACCTCGCCGCAGGTGGCGCTGGCTTACCGCCCGCAACCCGACCTGATGGTCTACGGATCCCTCAGCCAGGGCTTCAAGGCCGGCGGCTGGAACCCGGCCTCCCCCCCGGGCGCCGAGGGCTACGACAAGGAAACGGCGTGGCACGCCGAGGGCGGCGTGAAGGGTACCTTCGCGGCGGGCCGCGTCTCGGCGTCCGCCGCGGCCTTCCACATCAGCTGGAACGACATGCAGCTCAACGTGCCAAACCCCTTCGTGCCCGGGCAGTTCTACATTGCGAACGTCGGGGAGGCCCGCAGCCGCGGCGTCGAATTCGAGCTGGCCGCCAAGCCGCATCCGCAGGTCGAGCTGTTCGGCAACTTCGGCTATACCCACGCGCGTTTCGGCGACGGCAGCGTCTCGTCAGGCGCGGACGTGTCGGGCAACACCCTTCCGAACGCGCCGGACTACACCGCGGCCCTCGGGGCCCGTGTCGAGCGGCCTCTCACCGATGCCATCACGCTCTTCGGGCGAGCGGATGCGGTCTTCTATGGCGAGATGCAGTTCGACGATGCGAACACGGCCAGCCAGGAGGCGTACTCGCTGGTGAACGTGCGCGGCGGGTTCCGCAGCCAGTACTTCTTTGCCGAGGCGTGGGTGCGAAACGCGTTCGACACGCGCTACGTGCCGGTGGCGTTCCCGTATCCCGGGTTCACGCCGTCCGGTTTCATCGGCGAGATGGGCCGGCCGCGCACCTTCGGCGTGAGCGCGGGCGTGACCTTCTGATCACGTCGGGAGTCGGGAGTGGGAATCGGGAGGTCGGGCTGCCGCCGTACCCTCGGCCAGGCGGGCGACGGGATTGAGGACTGACGGGAGAGGCTGGCGCCTGGACCGCAATCGCGCCGGGAACAGTCGTCCCGAACTCGAGAACCCGAGAACCCGAGAACCCGAGAACCTGAGAACCTGAGAACCCGAGAACCCCAGGCACTACTGTGCCTGTTGCTGACCACTGTGGGGCTGTATGCCGTCACGGCACGCGCCGTGAGCCTTCGCCAGCACGAACTCGGTATCCGCATGGCCCTCGGGGCCACCCCCGCCCGGATCGCGCGGCTCGTGGTCGCAGGGGTGCGGCTGCCGCTGCTGCTGGGCCTCGGCCTTGGCCTGGCGGGTGCGATGGCCTGGGACTGTGCTTTCCCATCCGGTCAGCCCCGCCTGAGAGCGAGCGACCCTCGGATTCTCGCCATCGTCGGTCTCGTGCTGGTGCTCGTCGCCGTCGTGGCATGCTACCGTCCGGCCCGCCGCGCCGCCAGGCTCGCCCCCGCCGAGGAACTGCGGCAGGGATAGTGGAGGGTATCAACGATGTCCTCGAGGACCCGGAGGTTGCGCCCGTTTCAGATGGCAGCCCTCAGACCTCTCGGGGCACCCTTCTCCCTTCTCACATTTCTGTTCGTCAGTGAGCCCCCGCGGGCCCGCTTCCTGCCCGCGGACGCTTCATGAGGATCACCAGGGGCACCAGGCACAGGAAGATGACCGCCAGCCCGCGGAACAGGTCCACGAACGACAGCATGGCGGCCTGCCGCTGCACCGTGCCGTGCAGCGCCGCGTACGCGCGCTGCGAGGCCGTGACCGGATCGGAACCCGCGGCGATGAAGGCCTGCCGCATCGACTCGAGCATGCCCTGGGCCTGAAGGGAGTAGACGTCCACGTGCGTGCCGAGCGTGCTCGTATACACCTGCTGCTTGCGCGCCAGCATGGTCGCCGTGACCGCGATGCCGACGCTGCCCCCCAGGTTGCGCATCAGGTTGAAGAGGCTGGTGGCGTTACCCATCTTCTCCCGCGGCACCGGGTCCATGGCGATGGTCGTCAGCGGGACGAAGACCATCGACAGGCCAATGCCCTGCAGGAACTGGGGCCAGAAGATCTCCCAGTAGCCGGCGTCCAGGTTGAGCTGTCCGAGCCAGAACAGCGTGCCGGCGCCCAGGGTGAGGCCGACCGCCACCAGCCTGCGCGGGTCGAGCCGCCCAATCAGCATGCCGACCGTCGGCATGCCGATGAGCGACCCCATGCCGCGCGGCGCCATCGCGATGCCGGCCTCGAGTGACGGGTAGCCGAGCAGCGTCTGCAGCATGATGGGCAGCAGCACCAGGCTTCCGTACAGCACGAAGCCGAGCGACGTCATCAGGAAGACGCCGGTCGCATAGCTGCGGAGCCTGAACACGCGCAGGTCGATCACCGGCTCGGCGGCCATGAGCTCGCGCGCCAGGAAGGCGACGACGCCGCCGCCCGAGAGCACGATCAACGTGGTGATGAGCGGAGACGAGAACCAGTCCCGCTGCTGGCCGAGGTCGAGCGCCAGTTGCAGCGCGCCGACCCAGAGCGCCAGCAGCCCGATCCCCCAGTAATCCACGCGCGTCGTCTCCCGCCGGAGGTACGACGGGTCGAACACGTAGAGCCTCGTCATCACCAGCGACGCGATGCCCACCGGCAGGTTGATGTAGAACACCCATCGCCACGAGTAGGTGTCGGTGAGCCAGCCGCCCAGCACCGGCCCCAGGATGGGAGCGGCGACGATACCGAGGCCCCAGAAGCCCATGGCCTTGCCGCGCTGGTGCGGTGGGAAGGCCTCGAGCAGCACGGCCTGCGAGAGGGGCTGCATGGCGCCGCCGGTCGCCCCCTGCAGCAGGCGGAAGAGGACGAGCAGCGGCAGGTTCGGCGCGAGCCCGCAGAGCAGCGAGGACAGTGTGAAGCCGGTGACCGACACCATCAGCAGGCGCTTCCGCCCGAAGGTCGAGGCCAGCCATCCCGTGAGCGGGAGGACGATGGCGTTGGCCACCAGGTACGACGTGAGCACCCAGGTGGACTCGTCGATCGTCGCGGAGAGGTTCCCCGCGATGTGCGGCAGCGACACGTTCACGACCGTCGTGTCAAGCACCTCCATGAAGGTCGCGAACATCACCGCGACCGCCACGATCCACGGGTTGACCGGCCGCGCCTCGCTCATCGGGTCACTTCGTGTAGACGGTGGGGACGACCGAGAGCCCGGGCCGCAGGTGATGCTCCGGGTCCTGGCCAGGGTCGAGCACGATCTTCACGGGGACGCGCTGCACGACCTTGACGAAGTTCCCGGTGGCGTTCTCGGGCGGCAGCAGGCTGAACTTCGCCCCCGTGGCGGCGCCGATGCTTTCCACCGTGCCGTGCAGGGCCTGTCCGTCGAGGGCGTCCACTTCGACCACCGCCTCCTGGCCCGGCCGCATGCCGCCAAGCTGCGTCTCCTTGAAGTTGGCGACCACCCACACATCGTCACGGTTGATGAGGGCGAGGAGCGGCTGGCCCGGCTGGACCTGCTGTCCCACCTCGATGGCCTTCCGGCCGACAATGCCGTCGGACGGGGCGGTGATCCTCGTGCGCTCGAGGTTCAACTGGGCCTGCGCCAGCGCGGCTGCCGCCTGCTTGACGCGCGCCTGGGCGGCCGCTGCCCTGGCGTGCGTCACCTGCAGTTGCTCCGGTGCCGTCTCCGCGGACGCGAGCACGGCACGCGAACGGGCCTCGGCGGCGCGCGCCTGCACGGCACGCTGCTCGGCCACGGACACCGCTGTGCGGGCGGCCACGACTTCGGATCGCGCGGCATCGACGGCAGCCTTGGACGCGTCCGCCGTGGCCTGCGCGGCTTCGAACTGCTGCTGCGCGATCTCCTCCTTCGCGGCGAGCGGCCGCAGGCGCTCCACGTCCTTCGCGGCCTTGGCGGCGGCAGCCTCGTGTTCCCGTGCCCGCGCCTCGGCCGCCAGCAGCCGGGCCGCGGCAGCCTCCACCTGCCGGTCGGCGACCGTGACGCCGGCCTGTGCCTCGACCATGCCGCCAGAGGCCAGCTGCACGTCGCTGGCCGTGGAGACACTCGCGATGGGGATGCCCGCGTCGGCGGCCATCGCGTTGGCCTGGGCGTCGGCCAGTTCCGCGGCGGCGCGGTCCACCGCGACCTGGTACTCGCGCGCATCGATCTCGACGAGGACGGTCCCTTTCTGCACGAACTGGTTGTCGGCAACGTGCACCGCCAAAACGGGCCCGCCTACGCGCGTCGCGATCTGCGTGATCCGGCCCTCGATCTGCGCATCATCGGTCGACTCGTGGCCAGCCTGCAGCCACTGGATGCCGCCCACGAGAGTGGCCACGACGGCCAGCCCGAGCACGATCCACCGTGCCGGGCCGCGGAAGGGTTGAGGGGCCTCTGACATCTACTTCGCTCCTGTCTGGGTGTTCGACACGGCCTGCTCGGCGATGCCGATGGCGCGGGCCAGCATCGCCTTGGCGACGTTGTGGTGGTAGAGCGCCGCGATCCGCGTCTCGGCGGCCGCCGCCACGGACTCCTGCGCGCGGACCACCTCGATGTTGCCGGCCACGCCCGCCGCGAACCGGTCGCGCGCCTGGTCCAGTTCCTGCGCGGCCAACGTGACCGCGATGTCGGCGACTTCAATCTGCTGCGCCGCCGCCCGCACGTCGAGCAGGGCCGTGCGCACCTCGAGATCGATGCGTCCCTTGAAGTCCTCGTACTCCGCGCGGCGCTGGCGCACGCCGGCCTCGGCCTCGGACCGCCGGCCGTGCACGCGGCCACCCTCGAACACCGGCACCCGGACGGTGGCGGCAATCGTGTACGTCGCATGCGCGTTCGACGCCTGCTGCCCGATGACGCCGTAATCGGCGTCGAGGTGGAGGCTCGGCAGCCGCTCGGCCGAGGCGGCCCTGGCCGTGGCCTCGGCCGCGGCCAGGCGCTCGGCGGCAGCGAGGAAATCGGGGCGGCGCGCGAGGGCCTCGGCCAGCGCCGTCTCGGCCGACACCGACGCCATCGGCGCGTAGGGCATGGCATCCTCGAGCGTGATCGCCTGGCCCAGCGGCAGGCCGATGGCGCGGGCGAGCCGCAGCCGCGCCTTCTCGAGGTCGTTCTCCGTCACGCTCAGCCGGTGTCGCTGCGCCTGCACCTGCGCCTGGGCCCGCACCACGTCGATGCCGGCCACCAGGCCAGACGCCTTCAGGTTGGACGCCTGGGTCAACAGCGTCTCGGCGGTGGCCAGCTGGGCGCGCGCCACCTCCACGCGGCTGCCGGCGGTGACGGCCTCCAGGTACAGATTGACCGACACCAGCACCACCAGTTCGCGCGCCGAGCGGATGCCCAGCAGCGCCGCGCGCTCGTGGCGGGTGGCGGCCCGGGCGTCGTTCAGGGCGGCCAGGTCCAGAAGGGGCTGCGACACGCTGATTCGCGCGTCGAAGACGTTGAAGGGCCCGACAATGGGGTCCGGCGCCGGGAAGCCGAAGGCCTCGAGGTTGATCACCTGCCGGCGCTCGCCGGCGGCGCCGCTCACCTGTGGCAGCAGATCGGACAGGGCGCGCCACCGCGCGCCGTGCGCGGCGCGCGCGGCCTCGTCCTGCAGCAGCAACCCGAGATTGTGCTGCAGGCCGCGCGTGATGACGTCCTTCAGCGTGAGGCGCAGCGGAGCGGCCGACACCTCGCCGGCAGGCACGCTGCCGTGGAAGGGATCGCTCCCCTGGGTGGACTGCGCCCCCGCGATGGAGGCGGGCGCCATCACCAGAACGGCGATCGCGGCCAGTCGTCGAACGATCATTTCTTCGGTCCTCGTGCGGGCCGCAGGCCCGTCCAGATGAGATCGGTCAGGAACTCGATGTCACGGGAGGCGCTCGCCTTCGAGCCGATCAGCAGGTGCCGCGCGACGAGTCCCTTGCTCATGTCGAACACGGCCATCGCGGCCGCCTCGGCATCCACGGGCCGTATCTCGCCAGACGCCACGGCCCTGGCGATGACCTTCCTGAGCGCCCGCGTCTGCCGGTCCAGCGCCTGCTGTGACGCGCCGCGCAGCGTTCCGGAAGCAGCCACCTGGCGGGCGAATTCGGCGACGTAGATGCGGAAGAAATCGGGGTGCCGCTGGAAATACTCCGCGCGGACGGCCACGAACCCCTGGATGGCCTCGCGGGCCGTGGCCGCGTGCTCCACGCGCTCGAGGATGAGGCGCTCGAGCTCCGCCATGCCGGCGGCGAAGGTGGCCTCGTAGATGGCCTGCTTCGAGGGGTAATAGAGGTACACCGTCCCCTTCGCCACGGCCGCCGCCTCGGCGATGGCCTCCACCGTCGCCTGCTCGAAGCCACGCTCGCCGAAGACACGCTGCGCCGCGTCGACAATCGACCGGCGGCGGAACTCGGTGACGACATCCTCCTTCGAGGGGCCGGCGGCCGATGACTTGTCAGTCATGTTCATGACCAGATAGTCAGTATAACAAACTCATCAGTCAAATCCAGTTCACCGGCTAGAATTCGCGCCATGGGCAACCGCGCGAACATCGGCTGGGGGCTCGCGGCGCTCGTGCTGGCGCTCGCCGCATTCGGTGCGGGCTGGCTGGCCGGCCGCGCCGGCCTGGGCATGGCCGTAAATCCCGCGTCGCTCGACGAGCGGGAACGCGCGTTCGTGGCCCGGATGCAGAACGTCGTGCTCGATGGATGGTTCACCCTGGACGGCCGTGAGGCGCCGCCGCGACCGGATCGCTACGAGATCGCCAGCGCGGAGAAGGTCGGAGACGGCCTGTGGCGCTTTCGCGCGCGCCTGGTGCACGAGGGCACGGACGTCACCCTGCCCGTCGTCGTCCCCATGCGCTGGCTGGGCGACACGCCCGTCGTGATGCTCACCGATTACAGCATCCCGTCACTGGGCACGTTCACGGCGCGCGTGTTCTTCTACGGGAATCGATACGCCGGCACCTGGCAGCACGGCGACGGCGCCGGCGGGCACCTCTATGGCACGCTGCGCAGTGCGCCGTCGCAATAGCCCCGCGTGTCTTTGCTATAGTCGGAGGTTGGGCGACGGGCCGACCAGCTCGACTGGCCCGGTGACGCACCTCCAGGAGGCATTGAATGCGGCGACTCATGTTCCCTTTGGCAGCCATGGCAGTGGCGGCCCTGTGCACGACCGCGATCCACGCTCAGAAGACCACACAGCTGAAGGTCGGCGGCGGCGGCAGCCCTCACGTGCTGAGCGAATGGACGATTGACGGCGCCAACATCTCCATCGAGTACGGACGCCCGTCACTGAAGGGACGCACCGTCGGCAAGGAGGTGGCGACCTACGGTGAGGAATGGCGGACTGGCGCCGACGAGGCCACGACGATCAAGACCGACAAGGCCCTGATGTTCGGCATGCTGCACGTGAACCCCGGCACCTACACGCTCTACACGCTGCCGAGCGAGAAGGGCTGGCAGCTGATTGTCAGCAAGAAGACCGGGCAGTGGGGCATCCCGTACCCGAAGGGCGAGGACGTTGGCCGTGTCGCGATGCGGATGGGCGCACCGCCCGCGCCGGCCGAGATGGTGACCATCTCCATCGAGGACACGCCGGCCGGCGGCACACTGCACATCGACTGGGGCACCACCCGCGCCAGCGCCCCGTTCACGGTCATGAAGTAGGAGTCAGGAACCAGGAATCAGGAGCCGGTTCCCGGCTCCCGGTTCCAAGTTCCCTCGGGCCCTCCCGCCGCACGCCTCGCCCGCTCGTAGTCCTCCGGCGTGTCCAGGTCCAGGAACGCCCCCTCGTCGTCGACCGCGACATTCAGCAAGGCGCTCGCGTGCGCGCGCACGATGGGTTTTGCGCCGGCCGCCGGATCCGCGGCCCGCAACTCCGCGAACAGCCGGCGATCGAACAGCACGGGGTGCCCATGCTCGTCACCCCGTGCGGGCCGGACGATGGGCGCACCGGTCTCGCGCCACGCGCGCATGAGGGCGCGCACCGTCGCCGGCGAGACCAGCGGCACGTCCACCAGTGTTATCAGCGCGGCCTCCAGGAGCGGATGGCCGAGCGCGCCGAGGCCGCAGAGCGTGGAGGACAGTTGGCCCTCGGCCCAGCCGGGGTGAACCACCACCCGCAGACGGCGGTCGCGCAGCCGGAGGGCGTGACGGACCGCCTCAGGGTGCGCGCCGGCCACGATGATCACGCGGGGCACCCCCGCCGCGAGCAGCGTGGCCACCCCCATCGACAACACCGTATGGCCGCCACGCCCCAACGGCAGGCCGGCCTTCGGCTGCCCCATCCGAGACGAGGCCCCGGCCGCCAGAACCACCGCGCCAATCATCGGGCGCCCCCCGGGATCAACAGCACCTGCACACTCCTGCACACCCCCGGTAAACGGCTCGCCCGACTCGAGCGTATGCTTGACTTACCGCGAACGACCTGCCTACACTGACTCCCCAACTCAAAGGTTCCCCAACGCTCCCCGGCGCCGGCCATTCCTGGCCTCATTGTCTGATACCACCGGTATCTGCGGGTGCGGCAGTTCCTGGATGTTCCCAGGAGCTAGGAATCGGAGGATACGGGTATGCCGACCGGAACGATCGCACGACTCCTCATCGACAAGGGGTTCGGGTTCATCCGGGATGAGTCCGGCCTCGAGCATTTCTTCCACCGCAGCTCGGTGCGGGGGACGGTGTTCGAACTGCTTCGAGAGGGGCAGCGCGTCGAGTTCACTCCTGAAGAATCGCAGAAGGGTCCCCGCGCCGGAGACATCCGGCTGATCGAGTAGCGCACGGCGCTGCTTCTTGTTCTTGTAAGACTTGCTTCCCGACCGGCCCCGCTCCCTGGGGCCGGAGTCTCAATCCACACGACAATTTCGCACGGGCGGCGCCTCGGGACTTGGGCTCGGGTCTGGTTCTGCGGTTCCGGGGTTCTGAAGTTCTGCCGAGTCAGCAGTTCGATCTCTGCGGCCATCTGCGGCCCCGCATCGGTGTTGGCGGAAGCGTATGGGAGTCGAACCCATCCTGCCCCGCAAGGGGGCAGCAGCCGGTTTTGAAGACCGGGAGGGCCACCGGGCCCCGGTCGCTTCCAGTTCGATCATAACAGTCCGCCTGCGCTCCCGCGGGCCACCTGGGAGGTGAACCTGCTCAGAGCGCGCCCAACAGACGAAGAACCTCCCGGGTGTCGGAGAGGTCATCCAGGGCGACGTCGGCGCCGGCCTGCACGAGATCCGCGCGCGTGTGTCCCCCGGTTGCCACCGCGATGGACCGGGCGCCCGCGACGGCCGCGCACGCCACGTCGTGCGGCGTGTCCCCGATGACGACCACGCGCGCGCGGGCCGCGTCTGGCACGCCGCGCTCGACGGCTCTCTCCCGCGCGATCGGAACCAGCGCGTTGCGATCCGCCGAGTCGTCCGAGAACGCGCCCCAGCCGAAGTAGTCCCACAGCGCGAAGTGACCGAGCTTGATCTCCGCCGCGTCGCGGTAGTTCCCGGTCAGCAGCGCGAGGTGCAGGTCGGGCCGCGATCGCACGGCGTCGAGCAGGGCGTGGACGCCGGGCATCACGCCCTTGGTGCCCGTGCCCGGACGCAGGATCTCCTCTGCCAGGCGGGGCACGTAGGCATCACGAAAGCCGGCGTGATTCTCGGGCGTGTCAGGAACGCCCGTCCGGAGGAAGGCCTGGGACACCAGCCACGAATCGGTGCGGCCGCCCATCGAGATCCCCGCGAACGCATCGGCCACGCCGAACAGCGCTTCGAAGGCTGCCGACATCGCTCGTACGCCGGCGCGACCGGTCAGGAGGAGGGTGCCGTCGATGTCGAAGAGCACGAGCGCCGGCCGCGGGCTCATTGACGATTGCCGATTGACGATTGAGCGATTCATCTCGCGATTGTCGATTGTCGCATTGGGCATTCGGATTGGGGCATTGGGGCATTGGGGCATTGGGGCATTCGGGGACTGGGACATTGAGGGCGATCGGCGACCGGCGACCAGCGGCTCAACGACGGCGGAATCCCTCGATCACCCAATCACTCAATCGCCCAATCCAATGAACAATGCGCAATCACTCGATCACCCAATGAATCGTCAATCGCCAATCGGCAATCGTCAATGGGCACCCTCACTCAGTCGAGCTGTTCGTGATGGATATCTGCCGCGCGGGGGCCGCCGGCAGTAGCCTCGGCACTGAAGCCCACGCGCTCGCCCACCCAGATGTTCTCGAACCGGCCCCCGCGCACGTCCTCGGCGACGAAGAACCAGTCCATGCCGGAGTCGTCCCGGATGAACCCGAACCCTCTGTTCGACTCGATGCGGATAACCTCGCCCCACGGCATGTCAACGCCCTCCAAGTGCTCGCTTGAATCGTTCCATGAACCCGCCACCAGACGCCAGCCCTCCCGTGGCGGGGTTCAGCGTCAGCCGATCGCCTCCAGACGCGCCTGCCCACTCCATGTCGGCTGTGAGTGTCAGCAGGGCGACGTCGCGTGCCCGCAGGATCCGTGACACATCGGAGGCGACCCGCGCCACCGCGTCCCGTGGCAGCGTCGCCGACGGGTGCTCCGCAATCACGAGTGCCGGGCGTGCCGCGATGGCGCGTGCCAGGCGCACGCGCAGGTTCGTCTCGGCGTCGGCCTGCCCCAGCGCCCGATTCCACATCGTCTCGGCAATACCGGCCTCGCGGGCCAGCGCCTCCGCCTCCGGCCGCAGCGCCGGATCGATCGGATCCACCTCCAGCGTGAGCGGCATCGCCACGTTCTGCAGCACGGTGAGCATGTCCAGGAGGACGGCGCGATGGCTGACGAGGCCCAGCCCGTCCAGCGATCGCAGCCACGCCTCGGCACTCGGGATGTGCTTCGTGTTGGTCCCGAACAACGTGATGTCACCCTCGTCCGGCAGGGCCGCGCCGGTGACCAGGTGCACGAACATTTCGGCTGCAGGCGCGTCGAATCCCGCGAGGCTGAGCACGCGGCCGGGCTCAACGGTGAGCTCGCGCAGGCGCAGCGGCCTCAACCCCTGGTAGTCCTTCACCAGCCCGCTGATGTCGAGGAGTCTCGTCATGGCACCGGCCGGGCCGGGCGAGCGGGCACCCGCGCCTCCAGCGCCTTGAACTCTCGATCCGGCAACACGACCAGGCCCAGTGCCGCGCGCGTGTCGCCGAACCCGTGAAAGTCGGATCCGCCGCTCGTGGCAACGCCGAGCGCCGACGCCAGCGCGCGGTAGTGATCGCGCACGTCCGGCGAGTGATCGGAATGATGCGCTTCGATGGCGTCCAGGCCCGCTTCGGCGAGCGGACGCAGCAGGTGGTCGCGTCGGGTCACGCCCGGGTGGGCAAACGACACGATGCCGCCGGCGGCGTGGATCAGGGCGACCACGTCGAAGGGCGAGGGCCCGAGCCGCGGCACGAATGCGGGCCGCCCCTGTCCCAGGTAGCGGTCGAACGCGTCAGCCACCGAGTCGGCGTGCCCGGCTCGCACCAGGGCCCGCGCCAGCCAGGGCCGGCCAATCGACGTGCCGGGCGTCGCGCGCGCCTCGTCGAGGAGCGCCTCGACGTCCACCGGCACGGCCTGCGCGGCGAGCCGTGCCCCGATCTCGCGCACCCGCGCCATGCGCCGCCCGCGTTGTGCCACCAGGAAGGCGCTCAGCGTCACGTCCGTGTGGTCGACGAAGTAGGCCAGCATGTGGACATCGCGCCCGTCGTCTACCGCGGTGATCTCGATGCCCGGCACGACCCGGATCCCGAGTGGCGCGCCGAGCCGCGTCACTTCGTCAACGGCCTGCACGGTGTCGTGGTCGGTGACGGCGATCGTCGTCAGGCCGGCCTGGGAGGCGCGGTCCACCAGCGCGGCCGGCGACAGACGCCCGTCCGACGCCGTGGTGTGGAGATGGAGATCGATCACGCCGTGCGGGCGGCCCCGCGCCGGCGTGCCGGGGCGGGCTTCCGCTGGCGTTTCTGCAGCAGCCGGTACTCGCGGATCAGCATCTCGAGGTGCTGCCGCTCCTCTTCGGCGAACTCCAGGAAGATCTGCTTGCCCTCCGAGTCCTCGAAGCGCTCGCCGTACCGCTTGAAGAACCGGTGCGACCCGCGCTCGCAGCGGATGCCGATGCGAAGCGCCTCGAGATCGTCCACGCCGTCCCGGCGCAGCTGATCCGCACCGGCGGCGAACAACCCGTTCGCGGCGCCCTTGAAGAACAGGAAGGTCGGCCGCGACTCGAGCTGCGGATCCTGTTCGAGGAGCTTGCGATACCGATCCTCGAGCGTTCCGAGGTGGTGCTTCTCCTTCTCGGCCAGCTCGTGGAAGATGCGCTTGCCGCGCGGGTCCCTGGTGATGCGCGCCGCGCGGGTGTAGAACTCCAGGCCGCTGCGCTCGGTGGCGATGGCGATGCGGAGCGCGTCGCGCGCGAACAGCAGCTCCGAGGTCGCCCCTTCCTCCGCAGGCGCCCGGCCGGTCCGGCACGCCTCGCACGTCCCGTAGATCTGCACGACGCTCTGCCGCGCCTGGAAGCCGCGGGCCGCCGCCACCTCTTCCACCAGCGCCTCGATGTCCGAGCTCAGGAACTCGTACGAGCGATTGCAGGTCTTGCAGATGAGGTGGAAATGGCGCGGGTGCCGGTACGAGTGCTCGAACCGGAACCGCCCCTCGCCGAAATCGACCTTCCGGGCGATGCCCGCCTCCACCATCCACTGCAGCGTGCGGTAGACGGTGGCGCGGCTGATCCGGTGATCCTCGCGCTTGATCAGCGCCACCAGATCGTCAGCGCTCAGGTGCCCCTCCTGCCTGAGGAACACGTTGACGATGAGGTCGCGCTTGCTGGAGCGCTTGGTGCCAGCCGGCCGGAGACGATCGAGATCGGGAATGGCCGACGCTGTGGCCATGTTCCCTCCCTTGCCTGGTGTGCTGCCGTTACGCGTTGAACGACTGCCCGCAACCGCAGGTCGACGTCGCGTTGGGGTTCTTGATCGTGAAGCCCCCGCCGGTGATCGTGTCGACGAAGTCCACTTCGGCGCCCTTGAGATAGCTGATGCTGACCGGGTCCACGAACAGCTTCACGCCGTTCGACTCGAAGGACTGGTCGCCCACGCCGGCGCCGGCCTCCTCGATCATCAGCCCGTACTGGAAGCCGGAGCAGCCGCCGCCCTGCACGAAGACGCGGAGGCCGCTCTCGGCCTTGCCCTCTTCGGCCAGCAGTTCCTTGATCTTCGTCGCGGCCGCCTCGGTCACCGTGATGAAGGCCGGGAGCACGTCAGCCACGGGAGTCGTCGTCTGGGTTTCAGTCTGCATGGCTCAATTCTAACAAATGGAATGTCCCACCGCTCAGGCCAGTTTCGCCAGATTTTCGGCCGAGGTGACCTCGATGTCCTTGTGGAGGCTGTTCCCATGCGAATCCATTGTCACGATCGCCGGGAAATCCCTGAGCTGGAGGTGCCACATGGCCTCCGGTGTCCCGAATTCCATCAGCGATACCCCGTCCACCCGCTCGATGCAGCGGGCGTAGAACTGGGCCGCGCCGCCGATGGCGTTCAGGTAAACCGCTCCGTGCTGCTCCAGGCCGGCCAGGGTCTTCGCCCCCATTCCTCCCTTGCCCACCACGGCTCGAATGCCATACCGCCCGATGATGTCGGCCTGGTAGGGCTCTTCGCGGATGCTCGTGGTCGGGCCGGCGGCCGTGACCGTCCACGAACCGTCCTCGTTCTTCGTCACCACCGGACCACAGTGGTAGAGGACCGAGCCACGCAGGTCCACCGGCGGCTCGTGGCTCATCAGGTGGTGGTGGACGGCATCGCGGCCCGTGTAGGCAGGACCGCTGATGATGACGACGTCGCCCACCTTCAGCGAGCGCACCGTGGCCTCGTCCAGCGGCGCGCGCAGCACGACTTCGCGGCCCGTGCGCTGGAAGCCCGCCTGGTCCATCATCGGGACCGTCGGCACCGACGGGTCGCGATAGAGCCATCGCTTGATGGCGCCGGTCTGGGGGTCGAGCGTGACGCCCAGGCGGCGGAACGCCCAGCAGTCGTACGCCACCGACACGAAGAAGCTGGCCGGCAGGCGATTGAGGACCCCCACCTTGCAGCCGATGAGCGATGTGCGCCCGCCGAAGCCCATCGTGCCCACGCCCAGCGTGTTCACCGTGCGCATGATCTCGGCCTCGAGCCCGGCCAGTCGCTCGTCGGGATTGACGTCGTCGAGCGTGCGGAACAGCTGCTGCTTGGCCTCGACGTAGCCGCTGGTGCGGTCCCCGCCGATGCACACCCCGATCGCGCCAGGGCCGCACCCCTTGCCCTGGGCCTGCCAGACGGCGTGCAGGATGCACTTGCGCACGCCTTCGAGTGTGCGGTCCGCGCGTCCGAGGTGGGGCAGCTCCGTCGGCAGCGAGTACTGGATGTTCATGTTCTCGCAGCCCCCACCCTTCAGAACAAGCTTCACCTCCACCTCGTCGCGCTCCCACTGCTCGAAGTGCAGGATGGGCATGCCGGGCCCGAGGTTGTTCCCGGAGTTCTCGCCGGTGAGCGAGTCCACCGAGTTGGGCCGGAGCTTGCCGCGCTTCGTCGCCTCCGCCACAGCCGACTTGATCTGCTGCTTCATCCAGATCTGGTTGGCGCCGACGGGTGTCTTGATTTCGAAGGTGGGCATGCCGGTGTCCTGGCAGATGGCTCCTTCACCCTCGGCGGCCTGGTCGATGTTCTGGGCGACAATCGTCAGGGCCTGCGCCGACCGGGAGCCGGCTTCTTCCTGGCCCATGGCGCCCTTGACCGCCGCCCGCACGTCCGGCGGCAGGTCGGTGGACGTCTTGACGACGAGCTGAAGGACGGAATCGAAGAAGTGCGGCAGCATATCCGGACAGTCTACCTCCGGCGCACCGGGGCCGGGCGAACTTCCCCGGGCGGCCGGTCGTCTACGGCTACGTGAAACACGCCCTCCGACGCCTGCTGGCCAGTCCGGTCTTCAGCCTCACCGCTCTCGTGACACTGGGGGTGGCGATTGGCGCCAACGCCCTCATCTTCAGCGTGGTCAACGGTGTGCTGCTGAAGCCGCTGCCGTTTGCCAGCCCCGAACAGCTCGTCGCCGTGTGGCACTTCGCCCCCGGCGTGATGGCGGGCGACCTGAACATGTCACCGGCCACGTATCTGGCGTACCGCGACGAGCGTGTCTTCCAGGACATCGGCATGTGGCGCGACGAAGCCGCCTCGGTCACCGGGCACGGAGAGCCGGAGCGCGTGGACACCCTGCGAGTCACCGAGGGCACGCTGCCGCTCCTCGGCATCCGGCCCGCCCTGGGCCGTATCTTCACCCCGGAGGACGATGCGCCGGGCAGCGCCCCATCGGTAGTGCTCAGCCACGAATACTGGCAGCGGGTGTTCGGCGGCAGCCCTGGCGCGCTCGGGCAGTCGCTCGTTATCGACGGCACGCCGACGCAGGTGATTGGCGTGCTGCCGGCGAGCTTCCGGTTCCTCCGCGAGCGCCCCGCCCTCGTGCTGCCCTTCCGCCTGAATCGAGCCGAAGTCTTCGTCGGCAACTTCAGCTATTTCGGGCTGGCGAGGCTCAAGCCTGGCACGACCATGGCGCAGGCCAGCGCGGACATTGCCCGCCTCATTCCAACGCTTCCGGATCGTTTCGCGCTGCCGCCCGGATTCAGCCGCGAAATGCTCGAGAAGGTGAGGCTTGCGCCAAACCTCCGGCCGCTCGCGCGCGACGTCGTCGGCGACATCGGCCGCATCCTCTGGGTGCTGCTGGGTGCGGTGGCCATCGTGCTGCTCGTCGCCTGCGCCAACATCGCGAACCTGTTCCTGGTGCGGGCCGAAGGCCGGCAGCAGGAGCTCGCCATCCGCTCGGCACTCGGCGCCAGCCGCGGTCAGGTCATCGGGGAGCTCCTGGCCGAGGCGTTCATGCTGAGCCTGGCGGCGGGCATGCTCGGCCTCGCCCTGGCGGCGGGGGGAATTCGGACGCTCCTCGCCCTCAACCCCTCGCAACTCCCTCGCCTCGACGAGATCGCTCTGGATCCGATCGTGATGGCGTTCGTGCTCGTCGCCTCGCTGTTGGCCGCGCTGCTCTTCGGGCTCATCCCCGTCGTGAAGTATGCCAACCCGCAGGTGAGCACCACCCTCAAGGAGGGCGGGCGCGGCTCGAGCGACGGACGACAGCGGCATCGCGCGCGTCACGCGCTCGTCGTCGCGCAGGTGGCCCTGGCACTGGTGCTGCTCGTCGGCTCGGGTCTCATGATCCGCACGTTCGTGGCGATGCGAGACGTGGACCCCGGCTTCAGGGGCCAGGACGAGATCTTCACGATGCGGATCGCGATTCCCGAGACAGTCGTCGAGGATCCGCTGCAGGCAGCGGCGACGCACGAGCAGATCCTCCGGCGCATCGAGGCCATCGCGGGCGTCACCTCGGTGGGCCTCGCGTCATCGATGCCGATGGACGGCCTGAACAGCAACGACCCCGTCTGGGTGGAGGACAAGCCCGGCCCGGAAGGGCAAATGCCGCCCATCCGGCGCTACAAGTGGGTGACACCCAATTTCTTCGGTACCGTCGGAACGCCCCTCGTCGCAGGGCGCGACTTCACCTGGGACGACCTGCACAACCTGCAACCGGTCGTCGTCATCAGCGACTCCCTCGCGCGCGAGTACTTCGGCAGTGCCGCGGCCGCACTCGGCCGACGCATCCGCAACAGCCCCAAGAACCCGTGGCGCGAGGTCGTGGGCGTCGTCGCCGACGTCCGGGACGACGGCGTCACGCGGGGTGAGGTCTCGACGGTCTACTGGCCGATGTCGATGAAGGACTACTGGGACCAGGAGACGTTCGTCCAGCGGTGGATGAGCTACGCGATTCGCACGCCGCGCGTCCGCACCGCGGGCTTCATCAACGACGTGCAGCAGGCCGTCTGGAGTGTCAACCCGAACCTGCCGCTGGCGCGCCCGCGCACCATGGCCGCGATCTACGACGAGTCCATGGCCGAGACGTCGTTCGCGCTCGTGATCATCGCCATCGCCGGGGGCGTGACGCTGCTGCTGGGGGTGGTGGGCCTCTACGGCGTCATCGCCTACATCGTGACCCAGCGTCGCCGCGAGGTCGGCATCCGCATGGCGCTCGGCGCAGGCGGCACCGAGGTGCAGCGAATGTTCGTCCGGCGCGGGCTGCAGCTGGCCGGCCTTGGCGTGTTGTTTGGACTGGGCGTCGCGCTGGCGGTCACCCGATTCCTCGGGTCGCTGCTGTTCGGCGTCAGTCCGTTCGACCCGCTCACCTACGCGTCCGTCGCGCTGATCCTGGCGGGTGTCACGTTGCTGGCCACGTGGCTGCCGGCACGCCAAGCCGCTGGCGTGGACCCGGCCATTGCGCTCCGGTCGGAGTAGGAGGGGTCTCGAGGCCCTGAGGTCCTGTTGTCTTGGGGTCTTGGGGTCTTGGGCACTCTATAATCGGCTCAGCATGCGCGTTCGAGCCGCCACGGCGTTGTGTGCGCTTGCGGTGCTGATGGGCGGCGCGCTCAGGGCCCAGCAACCGCGACCGCACGGGCGCCTGTTCCCTCCCCAGGATCTCGGCCTGCTCGAGGCGCCGGATCGCGACCAGTGGCAGCGCCCGGATCGCATCATGGACGCCCTCGGCATCGCCGATGCCTCGGTGGTGGCCGACGTGGGCGCCGGCAGCGGCTGGTTCACCGTCCGGCTGGCACGCCGCGTGGGCCCGCAGGGCATCGTCTACGCGCAGGACGTCCAGCAGGAAATGCTGAACGCCATCACGCGCCGCGTGCAGCGGGAAGGGCTGGCCAACGTGCGGACCGTCCTCGGACGCGGCAGCGATCCGCGCCTGCCCCGCGAGAGCCTCGACGCCGTGCTGCTCGTGGACGCGTACCACGAGATCGAGGATCGCGTGACGATGCTGGCGAACATCGCAAGGGCGTTGAAGCCCCAGGGCCGCCTGGGTGTCGTGGATTTCAAGCTGGAGGGCAGCGGGCCGGGTCCGGAGGCCGACGAGCGCGTCAGCCCGGACGTCGTCGCGAGAGACGCCGACAGCGCCGGCCTGCGCGTGGTGGGAACCGAGACGTACCTGCCGTACCAGTACTTTCTGATCTTCGGGAAGCAGTGAGTCTTGGTCTTGAGTCTTGGGTCTTGGGTCCTGGGTCTTGGGCTCAAGCCCTCAGCATCCGCCACGCAGCCGGCAGCACCAGGGCCGCCGCCGCCATCTTGATGACGTCCACCAGCACGAAAGGGTAGAGACCGGCGGCCGCCGCTCCGGCGAGGCCCAGATCCTTCGCCAGCCACAGCACGCCGCCGGCGTATACCGTGGCCAATCCGGCGGCCATGGCCAGGAGAGCGGTCAATATGCGGCGATCCATGCCACGCTGGGCCAGCCACCCCGTGACGAGCGCCGCCAACGGGTAGGCCATCAGGTACCCGCCCGAGGGCCCCACCAGCCGGAGCGCGCCCTGCGGCAGCTCGGGTGCGTGCGCAAACACCGGCAGACCGGCAATGCCCAGCATGAGATAAAGGATCTGGCTGGTCGCGCCCAGGCGCGCCCCGAGCGCCGCGCCACCCAGCAGCACCACCACGGGCTGCAGCGTGAAGGGCACGGGCGTGAACGGCAGGGGGAAGCTCACCTGCGACAACGCGGCTGTGAGGGCGGTGACGAAGAACACCGCCAGCATCCGGACACCCGGCGCGGGGGACGAAGATGAAGACGTCATCCGCTCGACGAGCGTTGAAGCGTGGATGGCAGACGAGGCGCGTGAAGTCATGACGAACGATTCTACCGGTGGGCCCCGGGCGCTGACAATTGCGGGGTCGGATTCGGGTGGCGGGGCCGGCATCCAGGCAGACCTCAAGACATTCGCCGCCTTTGGCGTGTATGGGACCTCGGCCATCACAGCCCTGACGGCCCAGAACACGCTCGGCGTGTCCGCGATCCATGTCGTGCCGGCCGAGTTCGTGACGGCGCAGATCGAAGCGGTGGTCAGCGATATCGGCTGCGACGCGGTGAAGACGGGCATGCTCGCCACGTCGGCCATCGTCGAGGCCGTGGTGGCCGCGGTCGAGGCGCTGGATCTGCCGAACCTCGTGGTCGATCCCGTGATGGTCGCCAAGAGCGGCGACCACCTGCTGGATGCCGACGCCGTGCACGCCGTGCGGGCCTCGCTCCTCAAGGTGGCCCGGGTGGTGACCCCGAACATCCCCGAGGCCGAAGCGCTGGCGGGCATGTCCATCCACTCGCGCGGCGACATGCGCGAGGCGGCCCGGCGTATCGCCGCGCTCGGCCCCGGCGCGGTGCTCGTCAAGGGCGGCCACCTGCCAGGCGGCGAGGTCGTGGACCTGGTCTATGTGGAGGGCGTCTTCCATGAGCTGGCGGGACCACGGGTGGAGGGGCGACACACGCACGGCACGGGCTGCGCGCTCGCCGCGGCCCTTGCCGCCGGCCTGGCGCGCGGCGAAGATCTGGTCGCCTCCGCCAAGGCCGCCAAGGCCTACGTGGCGGGGGCCATGCGGCACGGCGTGAACGTCGGCCACGGCCACCAGCCGCTCGATCACTTCTGGAGGTTCCCGGCGTCCGCTATACTCGATTGAGTCCATGAACGCGCGGACGGCGGTCACCGACTCGGCGCTCGATGCGGCTTCGCTGGCCGGCCTGGTCGAAGGGCCGGGCCATGGCGCCGTGGTGACGTTCATCGGCCTGGTGCGGGACCACAACCATGGCCGTCGCGTCACCCACCTGGTCTACGAGGCGTACGAGCCGCTGGCCGTCAAGGCCCTGGAGCGCATCGTCCGCGAGGCCGCCGAGCGGTGGCCTTCGGTGACCATGGCCATTCACCACCGGACGGGTCGGCTGGCCGTTGGCGAGGCCAGCGTGGCCATCGCGGCCGCTTCGGCGCACCGCGCGGATGCGTTTGCTGCCTGCCGGTACGCGATCGAGCGCATCAAGCAGATCGTCCCGATTTGGAAGCACGAGTTCTTCGAGGGCGGCGACACCTGGATTGAAGGCGCCACGGCCGACCCCGACGATGTCCAGGCCCGCGAGCAGGCGCTGAGGATTGCATGCGCGTGAGAGTGCGCCTCTTCGCCAGGCTGCGCGAGCTGGGTGGCTCGGGCGAGTTCGTGCGCGACGTCCCGGACGGCGCCACCGTCTCGTCAGTCTGGCAGTCGCTCGTCGAGGATTTTCCGGGGTTCGCGGATTATCGGCCATCGCTGTCGTGCGCCGTGAACGCGGAGTACGCGAAGTTCACGACCGCCGTCGCAGATGGCGACGAAGTGGCCTTCATGCCGCCCGTATCCGGCGGTTAGGTGCGCACGCGGCCGGGGAGCCGCCACGCGCCGCCACACAATGCACCATTTGCACCGTTGCACCCTTGCACCTGGCACCCATGAACCCTGCCCCCATGCACCCTTGCACCACGCACCCCTGCACCCCACACCTGATCCGGAGGAACGGCCGTGTTTGACAAGCTGGCCGCGGTCGAGACCCGATACGAGGAGCTGATGGCCTCGCTCGGCACGGCGACCGTGCAGAACGACCCGGCCGAGTACCGCAAGCAGGCCAAGACGCTGAGCGATCTCGAGCCGCTGGTCGAGAAGTACCGCGAGTACAAGGCCGTGGCCGCGGAGATCGCGCAGGCCGAGGAGATGACGAAGGCCGGCGACCCCGAGATGCGGGACCTGGCCCAGGAGGAACTGAGCGACCTCAGCATGCGGCAAGGCCGCATCGTGGACGAGCTGAAGATCCTGCTCATCCCGAAGGACCCGAACGACGAGAAGAACGTCCTCGTCGAGATACGCGCGGGAACGGGCGGCGAGGAGGCGGCGCTGTTCGCGGGCGACCTGTACCGCATGTACACGCGCTACGCGGAGCGTCAGGGCTGGAAGCTCGAGATCCTGAATCTGAGCGAGGCCGGGCAGGGCGGCCTCAAGGAAGTCATCGTCAGCATCACGGGCCGGGGCGCCTACAGCCGGTTGAAGTACGAAAGCGGTGTGCACCGCGTGCAGCGCGTGCCCGCCACCGAGGCCTCGGGGCGCATTCATACGTCGACGGCGACGGTGGCGGTCCTGCCCGAGGCGGACGAGATCGACATTCAGATCCAGGACAAGGACCTGCGGATCGACACCTTCTGCTCGAGCGGGCCCGGGGGGCAGAGCGTGAACACCACGTACTCGGCCGTCCGCGTCACCCACCTTCCCACCGGCATCGTCGTGTCTCAGCAGGACGAGAAGTCGCAGATCAAGAACCGCGCGAAGGCCTTGAAGGTGCTGCGTTCGCGGCTCTACGAGCTCGAGATGCAGAAGCAGCAGGATGCCATCGCGAAGGAACGCCGCGGCCAGGTGGGGTCGGGCGACCGGTCCGAGAAGATCCGGACCTACAACTACCCGCAGAGCCGGATCACCGACCATCGGATCAACTACACGACGCACCAGCTCACCTCGGTGCTGGACGGCAACATCGGCGAGCTGATCGACGCGCTGACCACCTACTACACGGCCGAGAAGCTGAAGGAAGTCACCGCGGTCGAGACCGGGCTCTGACGGCCCCGAGGCCATGACGCTCCACGAATACCTGCGGGAGGCGCGGGAGCGGCTCATCGCCGCGGGCATTCCCCGGGGGGAAGCCGTCCTCGATGCCGAGCTCCTGGCCCGGCACGTGCTCGGCTGGGATCGCGTGGCCCTCGTGGCCCGCCTGCGCGACCAGGCGCCGGGCAGCTTCGCTGCCGACTACGCAACGTGCGTGGACCGGCGTGCCGCCCGGGAGCCGCTGGCCTACATCACCGGCGTCCAGGAGTTCTGGGGCCGCCAGTTCCGGGTGGGTCCCGGCGTCCTGATCCCGCGTCCCGAAACCGAGCTCATCATCGAGGAAGCCCTCTCATGGGCGGGCGCCCGCGCGGCCGGTGCCGCCCCCCTGCGCGTGCTGGACATCGGCACCGGGAGCGGCTGCCTCGCAGTCACCCTGGCCCTGGAGATCCCCGGCGCGCAGGTCGCCGCCACCGATGTCTCCAGCGCCGCGCTGGCCATCGCGCGCGCGAACGCCGATCGGCTGGGGGCCGCCATCGACGTCCGGCTGGGAAACGACCTCGCGGACCTTGCGGGCTCGTTCGACCTCATCGTCTCGAACCCGCCCTACGTGGCCGCGCCGGCCCACGCCGGGCTCGCCCCGGAAGTGCGCGATCACGAGCCGGTGGAGGCGCTGGTCGCGGGCGCCGAGGGCCTGGACGTCATCCAGGAGATCGTGAGGAAGGCAGGCCCGGCCCTGGCACCTGCTGGCCTGCTGCTGATGGAGATCGGCTACGACCAGGCGGCCGCGGTGACACGGATCGTAGGGGAGACGGAAGGCCTGCGGCTCCTCCGTGTCCGCGAGGATCTTCAGGGAATCCCGCGCGTGGCGGTGATCGCCTCGGCACGACCGGGCGCTGCTTCGTCGGGATGACGAGCGTCTGTCGGGGACGGATCAGGCCGGGGATGGCTTGTGCGCCGCGTGGCTCTGATCAACCATGTGACCCATGTCGTGCCTGTTCTGTCGCATCATCGCCGGTGAGATCCCGGCCTCGAAGGTGTACGAGGACGACCAGGTGGTGGCGTTCAACGACATCAATCCTCAGGCGCCCATGCACGTGCTGGTCGTCCCGAGAGAGCACATCGCGACGGTCAACGACCTCGCGGAGGGACACGATGCGCTCGTGGGCACCATGCTGCGCCGCGCCGCGGCCATCGCCCGGGAGCGTGGCTACGACGGCAGCGGCTACCGCACGGTGTTCAACTGCAATGCGCAGGCCGGCCAGTCGGTGTTCCACCTGCACCTGCACGTCCTGGGCGGGCGCGCGATGGCCTGGCCCCCTGGTTGATCAATCCGCCTCTCGGTCCGTCACCAGCAGGTAGCGCCCGAAGCCGGCCGGGCGGTCGAGGGTGAAGTCCACGACGCGATAGCCGCGGGCGAAGTAGGTTTCGAAGATCTCGCGCGTGTGCATCCGCCAGGCCAGCGCCAGGTCCGGCGCTTGGTGTTGCATCTCGGTGAAGCCGGTCGGGATCTCCACCCACAGTCGCCGATCCTCCCGTTGGAGATCGATGCTGGCGCACGTCCGCCACGCGCCCGCCATCGCCGTGCGATTCACCAGCGGCGCCTCGGCCACCTCGTGGGTCCGGAAGCGCAGCTCCGGCACCGACTCGAGCCGCCGCACGACGTGCGGCTTCGCGATGTGCCACTGGGCCACGAGCCGATCCGTCGGCGTCCCCTTGTGGAGCGCGCTCGTGGACTCGCCGTACACGTTCCGGTGGTACTCCTCGGCCACGCACCCCAGCTTGGTCATGTTGAAGTGCGCGTTCATGGCCTGAAGCGGGTCGAACGTCCACTCGATGAGGTCGAAGCCCATTTCGAGCGCCCGCTGGCGCTGCTCCAGCTTCAACCGATGCCCCAGCCCGCCGCGGTGCTCCGGGAGCACGCCGGTCATATGCGACCACTGCAGGACCTTTCCCCCTTGCTTCATGCCCACCAGTGAGTAGGAGAACCCCACCATGCGGTCGCGCTCGTCGAAAGCGCCCAGCAGGATGGCCCCGCGCTTGACCGTGATGCGGAAGACGACCGGCGGCACCATGTCGAGGATGTCCGAGAACCCCCAGACCTGGCGCTCCAGCTCCATGACCTGCCTGAACTCATCGAACGTCGTCAGATTGCGAATGGTGATAGTGGACATAGACACGGGAACACGAAGGCACCAGGCACACGAAGTATTTCACGAAGTCTTCACTCCTCGCCCGCCATCCCGGCAGCCGCCCCGCTCAGAGGAGCACCGCGAGCTCGGTCAGCGCCCGGATCACCGGCACGGACGACGGCAGGTCGCCGGGCACGTCGCCCGATCGCCGGAGGAGGATGGCGCGCATCCCGGCCGCCAGGGCGCCCTGGACGTCGGCTCTCAGGCTGTCGCCCACCATCATCGACGAGGACCGGTCCGCGCCGGCGCGCTCGAGCGCCTCGTCGAAGATGCTGCGGTGCGGCTTCAGATAGCCGTGCTCGAACGATGACACGGCCGCGTGGATCAGCCCGCCCAGGGCGAAATGGTCGCGGAAGGCGTCCAGGCTGCGGTGGCTGTTCGAGATGACGCCGACGGTCAGGCCGCGATCGACCAGCGTCCGCAGCACCGGCTCCACGTCGTCGTACATCTCGAAGTGGTGGTTACCCGCCCACTGCTCGTAGATCTCGCGCGCCGCCCTCACGACGTTCGGCCCGCGGCCACCCATGTGCTCGATGATCGTCGCCGTATAGTGGATGAAGAGCCCGTCGTCGTACAGCGGTTCCTCGACCTCGTCCAGGATGAACGAGGCCGCCTTGACCGCTTCGTCGAAACGGGCGGTGTCGACGGCGATGCCGTGCGCATGACAGAAGCGCTGGTAGCCCTCACCCTGGAACGTGGGACCCGGATAGATCAGCGTGAAGTCGACGTCGAAGAAGACCGCCGTCACGCGCGGGGGCGCGCTCAAGCGCCGGGCTCCCCGGCCGGGGGACCGGCGACCACCACGGTGGCGCGCGCGGGATCGAGCAGCCGGCGCGCGGCGTCGATGGCCGCGTCCCTGGCGACGGCCCTGATCAGGCCCGGCAGCCTCTGGTCGTAGTCGGGCCCGAGGGCGAACAACTCGGCGTTCAGCAGGAAGCCCGCGATGCCCGCGTTGGTCTCGAGCTGCCGTGGCAACGATCCGACCAGGTACTGCTTCGATTCCGCGATCTCCTTCTCCGTGAACCCTTCCGCCCGGATCGCATCGATCTCGGTGTCGATGGAGGCAATGGTGCGCGCGACGTTCGCGGCGGCCACGCCCGCCCGGATCATGACGGGGCCGGGCCCGTGCCCGGCGTCGAGCGAGCTGAAGACGTAGTAGGCCATCCCCTGCCGCTCGCGGATGCTGTCGCCCAGCCGTCCGCCAAGGGCGTACTGCCCGAGGGCGTTGTTCATCACCGACGCTGCCATGAAGCCGGGATCCGCCCTCCTGATCCCGACGAACCCGTACGCGACGTCCGACTGCGACTTGTCGGGCATGGCGATCTCCACCTGGCAGCGCGCGGTGGAAAGCGGCGCGTCGGGAACGCTCAGCAGCGGCCTCGCGGGACCGGTCGGCCAGTCGCCGAGGGCCTCGGCCACCGCGCCCAGTATCCGGGCCGCGTCCAGCCCGCCCGCGACCACGACGACGTGCCCGGAGGGCACGAAATGCCGCTGGTGGAAGCGGACCAGGTCGTCGCGCGTGAGGCGCTCGACAGAATCCACCGTGCCGCGGACTCGCCGCGCGTAGGGGTGCGGCCCGTAGAGCTCCCGGAACATCCGGTTCACGGCCACCGAGGCTGGGTCGTCCTCCTCCTGCCTGATGGTGGTGACGATCTCTCCGCGCCGCGTGGCCACGTCGTGCTCGGGAAACACTGGGGTTCTGAGCGCGTCGGCGACGATGGCCAGGACCGGGACGAAGTCGTCCACCAGGCAGGTCGCGGAAAGGCCGACATGGTGCCGCCCGGCGGACACGGAAAGCGACGCGCCTCGCCCATCCAGGTCGTCGGCAATCTGGTCGGCGGTCCGCGCCGCGGTCCCACGGTCGAGCACGCGCGCCAGCAGTGCAGCCGTGCCCTCCCGCCCCTCCGGATCGTCGTAGCCCCCGGCACGCTGGGCGGCCAGCAGCGACACCGCCGGCATCGTGTGGTTTTCCTGGACGACGACGGTCACGCCGTTGGCGAGCACCTGCCGGAGCGGGTTCAGCGGCATGCGTCGGCCTGCGGTTCGAACCAGCCCGCGGTGCGGTTGGAGGACATGAACGTCTGGCGTGCGGCCTCGTGCACGTCCGCAAGGCTGACCGCGGCCAGCCGGCCCTCCAGGTCCAGCGCGTCACGCCACGAGCCGATGGTCTCGAAGTACCCCAGCTGATGGGCGATGTCGGTGACGCCGTCCATGTCGAACACGAAGCGCGCGCGCAGCTGTGCCCGCGCCTTGTCGAGCTCGCGCGGCGTGATGCCCTCGCGCGATATCCGCTCGAGCTCACCGAGAACGGCGTCCTCGACGGCGGCGAGCGACTGTCCTTCGGCAACCGTGGCGCTCACGGAGTACAGGAACGGCTCCGCGGTCGGCATGAGCGCCCCCCCGATCGACGAGGCCAGCCCCGAATCGACCAGGGCCCGGTAGAGCCGCGCGCTGCGCTGCGGGCGCGCCACGCGGCCGGCCGACCAGATGTTGAGGCCAGCGGCGCCGCTCAGTACGGCGTCAGCTACGAGCAGTGGGAAGAACGCGCGGTCGCCGAAGGCCGGTGCATGGAACGCCGCCTTCCAGTAGGCGGTCGTGCCCTCCTTGCGCAGCGTCACACGGCGCTCGGCCTGCTGCGGCGGCTCGACGAAACGACGCCGCTCGGGCGCCGGCGCCCCCTGGATGCCGCCGAACTCCCGCTCCACGCGCCGTAGCACGTCGTCGCCGTCCACGTCGCCCACGATGACGAGGGTGGCATTCGACGGCGTGTAGAAGCGGCGATAGTGGCCGTAGAGGTCCTCCCTCGTCATGGCTTCCAGGTCGGACTGCCAGCCGATGGTGGGATGCCGGTACGGGTGCACCTTGAAGGCCATCGCGGTGACCTCCATGTCGAGCAGCTGCTCCGGGTCGTTCTCGCCGCCCTGCAATTCGGAGATGATGACCGTTCGCTCCGACTCGCACTCGCTCGGATCGTAGAGGCAGCGGTCCATCCGCTCGGCCTCGATGAACAGCATCCGGTCGAGCGCCTCGATGGAGGCGGTCTCGAGGTAGGTCGTCTGGTCGATCCAGGTGTACCCGTTCCAGCTCCCGCCGAACTGCTCGATGATGCCCTTGACCTGGTCGCGCGGGATGTTGGTGGTGCCCTTGAAGTTCATGTGCTCCACCCAGTGCGACACGCCCGTCACCCCGGGCCCCTCGTCGCGCGACCCGACCCGGTACCAGCACCACACCGAGGCCAGCGGCGCCGTGTGCACCTCCTGGACCAGCACCTTCAGCCCGTTCCCGAGCACCGTCTCCCGCACCTGCGATCCCGCCGTCATTCTGGCTCCTGACTCCTGACTCCTGATCCCTGATCCCTGATCCCTGATCCCTGATCCCTGACATTACAATAGTCAAATCGCCATGCCCGAGTGGAAGGACACCTGCAACCTGCCGCGCACCGCCTTCGCCATGAAGGCCAACCTCCAGACCACCGAGCCCGAG
This sequence comes from Vicinamibacterales bacterium, assembly GCA_050249615.1. Classification (GTDB taxonomy): domain Bacteria; phylum Acidobacteriota; class Vicinamibacteria; order Vicinamibacterales; family UBA2999; genus VFZN01. The sequence continues at coordinate 34,268 of JBFWQE010000003.1, read as the reverse complement.
ACGATTGCCCGGTGGGACGAGATGGATCTCTATGGCCAGATTCGCGCGGCCCGGAAGGGCGCAGAGCTCTTCCTGCTGCACGACGGCCCTCCTTATGCCAACGGCGAAATCCACATCGGAACGGCCCTGAACAAGATCCTGAAGGACCTGGTCGTCAAGTCGCACAACATGGCGGGGTTCGATGCCCCCTACCTGCCGGGCTGGGACTGCCATGGCCTGCCGATCGAGCTGAAGGTGGACCGCGAGCTGGGCCCAAAGAAGAAGCAGATGAGCACGGCGGACTTCCGCCGGGCCTGCCGCGCCTACGCTGACAAGTACGTGGACATCCAGCGCCGCGATTTCAAGCGGCTCGGCATCCTGGGCCTGTGGGACGACCCCTACAAGACGATGGCGTTCCGCTACCAGGCGTCCATCGTCCGCGCGCTCGGCCGGTTCGTCGAGCAGGACATGGTCTACAAGGGCAAGAAGCCCGTCCACTGGTGCACGCATTGCCGCACGGCGCTCGCCGAAGCCGAGGTCGAATACGAGCCGCACACCTCGCCCTCCATCTACGTGGAGTTCCCGCTCGCCGAGTCGAGCCGCGCCGAACTGGCCCGCCGCGTGCCGGCCCTGGCGGCCAGGCTGTCCGCGCCATCTGCGTCATCTGCGCCATCTGCGGCCCAAACGTCACCTGCGCCATCTGCGGCCCCGGCATCGTCTGCGTCATCTGCGGCCCCGGCCTCTGCGTCCTCGGTGTCGGTGCTCATCTGGACGACAACGCCGTGGACCATACCGTCGAATCTGGCCATCGCCTTCCACCCTGAGTTCCAATACGGTGCATACGACGTCGGCGGCACCGTCGTCATCGTCGCGAAGGACCTGGCGACGGCCGTGGGAGCAAAGGTCGGGCGACCGTTCGGGGAGCCGCTCGCGGTCTTCGAGGGCACGGCCATGGAGCGCCTCATCTTCAGGCATCCGCTGTACGAACGGGACTCCCTCGGCGTGCTGGCCGACTACGTGACGCTCGAGGCCGGGACCGGCGCGGTTCATACCGCTCCCGGCCACGGCGCGGACGACTACAAGACAGGCGTCAAGTACGGCCTCGAGATCCTGGCGCCGCTCGATGCCGGCGGCCACTTCGCCGAGACGGTGAGCCTGTTCGGCGGCCTGCAGGTGTTCGACGCGAACCCGACGGTCGAGGCGGCCCTCGCCGGGCGGGGGCGCCTCTGGCACCGGGAGGACTACGACCACTCGTACCCGCACTGCTGGCGCTGCCACAACCCGGTGATCTTCCTCGCCACGGCGCAGTGGTTCATCGCCATGGAAGCGCACGACCTCCGGGCCCGTGCGCTGAAGGAGATCCGCGAGCGCGTCCGCTGGATCCCGGCCTGGGGCCAGGCGCGCATCGAGGGGATGATCGCCAACCGCCCGGACTGGTGCATTTCGCGCCAGCGCGCATGGGGTGTCCCCATCCCTGCCATGGACTGCACGAAGTGCGGGCAAGCCATTCTCACCGGCGCCCTTGTCGATCGCGCGGCAACGGTCTTTGACGAGTTCGGCGCGGACGCGTGGTACGAGCGCCCGATCGAGGAATTCGTCCCCGAGGGGTTCGCTTGCCCTTCCTGCGGGGGCACGTCGTTCGAACGCGAGCACAACATCCTGGACGTGTGGTTCGACTCCGGGTCCAGCCACGAGGCCGTGCTGCCCTTCCGCGAGCACCATCGTTGGCCCGCGGATATCTACCTGGAGGGCAGCGATCAGCACCGCGGCTGGTTCCACAGCTCGCTGCTCGTCGGCATCGGCACGCGCGGCCGCGCCCCGTTCGACCAGGTGCTCACGCACGGCTTCGTCGTCGACGAGCAGGGCCGCAAGATGTCCAAGTCCCTCGGCAACTCGGTTGCCCCGCAGGACGTGATCAAGCAGAGCGGCGCCGAGATCCTGCGCCTCTGGGTGTCCATGGTCGATTACCGCGAGGACATCCGCCTCGGGAAGGAGATCCTCGCACGCACGGTGGAGGCCTACCGCAAGATCCGCAACGTGATCCGCGTGCTGGTCGCCAACCTGTACGACTTCGATCCGGACGCCCACGCCATCCCCCACGAGCGAATGCTCGAAATCGACCGTTGGGCGCTGGCGACGTACGCCGAGTGTGCGGACCGGATCGTCAAGGCCTACGACGACTACGACTACCCCGCCATCTTCCAGGCGGCCAACACGTTCATCACGGTGGACATGAGCGCGTTCTACGTGGACGTCACGAAGGACCGCATGTACACGTTTGGCGCCCGCTCCGAGGCGCGGCGATCGGGGCAGACGGCGATGTTCACCATCGTGGATGGCCTGGCGCGGCTGCTCGCGCCCATCCTCTCGGTGACGATGGACGAGCTGTGGCGCGCGCTGCCGGGCGAGCGGGTGCCGTCGGTGCACATGGCCCTGTTCCCGATGGGCGACGAGACGGCCAGGATTCGCAACGCGGATGTGCTCGCGCGTTGGCAAGGGCTGAGGCATGCTCGTGACGTCGTCAACGCGGCTCTGGAAGAGAAGCGGGCCGCCAAGGAGATCTCCGCCAGTCTGTCGGCTCAGGTCCGGCTCGTCGCCGATTCGCAGGCATATGCAAACCTGTCGCCCTATGCTGAGTTTCTACCCACGCTGTTCGGCGTCTCCCACGTCGTGCTGCTGCAGGGGGATCCGGCCGAGGGCGGCGGCTGGCAGTTCGACGACGGAACGGGCTGGATTCATCCCACCGTCACGCGGGCGGACGGCGTGAAGTGCGAACGCTGCTGGCGGTTCGTGCTGGAGGTGAGCGCCGAGCGCGCCACCGCGGGACTCTGTTCGCGCTGCGTCGAGGCGCTTGCGCCGGTGGCCGGACGTTGAGCAGGCTCCACGAACGGAGGCTCGAGATCGGGATCGTGCTCGTCGTGATCGTGCTCGACCAGCTCACGAAAGCGCTCGTCCGCGATGCCCTGGCACTGCACGAAAGCATCGACGTCATCCCGAACCTGCTGAGCCTGACCCGGGTCCACAATACCGGTGCGGCGTTCGGGATGCTGAACAGCGTGGATTTCGCCTTCAAGGCGGTCGTGATGTCCATGGTGGCGGTCGCAGCGCTGGGCGGCGTCGCCTGGTATGCGTTCAGCGTGCCCCTCTCGGATCGACTGGCGCGGGTCGGCATCGCAGGCGTGGCCGGCGGGGCCGTCGGCAATCTGATCGACCGGGCGACGGTCGGCTACGTGCTCGATTTCGTGGACGCGTACTGGGGCGGGTGGCACTTCTGGGCGTTCAACGTGGCGGATGCCGCCATCACCCTTGGCGTCTGCTGCATGATTCTCGATATTCTGGGGCTGGGCCGCCGTGCATCCAATCCTGTTTAGTCTCGGGCCGATCACCATCTACTCGTACGGCGTGCTGCTCGCCGCCGCCTACCTGCTCGGGCTGGGCATGGCGGTCCGCCGGGCGCGCGCCGTGGGGCTCGATGGCAATCGCGTGCTCGACCTGGGCATCTGGGTCATCATCGCCGCGCTGGTCGGCGCCAAGGCGCTGCTCTTCGTCGTGGACTTCGGGCACTTCACCAGCAGCTGGGAGGAGTTCACCACGCTCCTGCGGTCGGGCGGCGTCTTCTACGGCGGGCTGATCGCCGCCGTTGTCGTGTGCATCTACCAACTCCGCAAGCACAGGCTGCCCCTGTGGCAGTCTGGCGACCTCTTCGCCCCGGGAATCGCTCTCGGCTACATGGTGGGCCGCATGGGCTGCCTGCTCGCCGGCTGCTGTTACGGGCGGCCGACCGACGTCGCCTGGGCCATCACCTTCACCGATCCCGCGGCCAACCTGAACGTGGGGACGCCGCTCAACGTGCCCCTGCACCCGACCCAGGCCTACGAGTCCATCGCCGGGCTCGTGATTTTCGTCGCGCTGCTCGCGTTCGAAAAGCGCGGCCGCACGTTCCCCGGCCGGACCTTCTGGATGTTCGTCCTCCTCTACTCGGTCTCGCGCTTCATCATCGAGTTCTACCGCGGCGACGATCGAGGGTTCGTCTTCGACATGGTCTCCACCTCGCAGGCCATCTCGCTCGTGCTTGCGCCTCTCAGCCTGTTCATGCTGTGGTACCTGGGCCGGCCCGAGCAGCCGCCTGCTGCGGAAGCGCCGCGCGGGCCGCGGAAGCCGCGGTTCGCGTGACACACGAGCGTTCACAGCACGAGGGTTCAAGGCTCGAAGGTTCAAGGCACGCGGTTCGAGGCACGGGCGTCCGAGCCTCCCGGATTCGACGCGGATCGCCCCTTCTGATCCCATGACGAGTCACGTGTTCACCGTGCCGGCCGAGGCAGAGGGCGAGCGGCTCGACCGCTACCTCGCGGGAGAGGTTCCGCAGTACTCCCGGTCCCGGATCCAGCGGCTGATCGATGAAGGGCGCGTCCGTGTGCCCCGGGTCAAGGTGACCAAGGCCAACGTCCAGCTGCGCGAGGGGGATGTCATCGAGGTGTCGCTGCCGGACGCGGCCCCCGCCGCCCCCGCCGCGGAGGACATCCCGCTCGACATCCTGCACGACGATGAGGATGTGGTCGTGGTCAACAAGCCGGCCGGCATGGTGGTACACCCCGCGGCGGGCAACCCGCGGGGCACGCTCGTCAACGCCCTGCTTCACCACGTCAAGGACCTCAGCGGCATTGGGGGCGAGCTGCGCCCCGGCATCGTGCACAGGCTCGACAAGGGAACGAGCGGGGTGATGGTGGTGGCCAAGAACGACCGGGCCCACCAGGAGCTGTCGCGACAGTTCCACGATCGCGAAGTCGAGAAGGAGTACGTCGCTCTCGTCTGGGGCCTGGTGCAGCAGCGGAAGCGAATCGAGGCGTCTATCGGGCGCGATCCGAAGCACCGGCAGAAGATGTCGACGCGGGCCACGCGGGCGCGCGATGCCGTGACCAGGGTGACCTGGGCCCGTGACCTGAAGGGCCTGACACTGCTGCGCGTGGCGATTGCCACCGGGCGCACGCACCAGATTCGCGTGCACCTGAGCGCCATCGGCCACCCCATCGTCGGTGACGCGCTCTACGGCGGCGTGCACCGGCGCGTGCCGGGACAGTTCCGGGCGGTGCAGCGGCTCACGCGCCCGTTCCTGCACGCCGAGCGCCTGGCGTTCACCCACCCGCGGTCCGGCGAGCGCATGGCGTTTGTCGCGCCCCTGCCGGCGGATCTCGAAGAGGTGCTCCGAGACGTGACCCCGCCCGACATGCGGGCGAGCCTGTTTGGGGAGAGTCCTGATGAGCCTGAAGAACACGGTCACGCGCGTTAGCCGGCGCGAGATCTTCCAAGGGCGAATCTTCCGCGTCGAGCTGGACCGGGTGACGCTGCCGACCGGCCACACCATGGACATGGAGGTCATCAGGCATCCGGGGTCCGTCGTGCTGCTGCCGCAGCCTTCGCCCGGCCAGGTCATCCTCGTTCGCCAGTATCGTTACACCCTCGATCGGTACATCTGGGAGCTGCCCGCCGGCAGCCTCAAGCCCGGGGAGGACCCCGGTGCCGCCGCGGTGCGGGAATGCGAGGAAGAGATCGGCCTGGTCCCGGCCCGCGTGGAGCGGCTGCAGGGCTTCTATCCCACGCCGGGATTCTGCGACGAGCTGATGATCTATTACCGGTGCACGGAGCTCGGCGCGCCGGCGCCCGGCTCCACGGCGCGGCAGGACGAGGACGAGGACATCGAGCCGCGGACGTTCACGCTGGCCGAGGCGCGGGCGCTCGTCGCCTCGGGCGAGATCGTGGATCTGAAGACGGTGGCGGGGCTGGCGCTCGTCGAGGCGTAGCCCGGGGGCCGAACAGGCGTGTAGACCCGAACACGAAGATTACGAAGGCGGCTCCTCACACACCAGGCTCCTCATGGTGAATGCGGTAGACGTCGTGTCGTACTTCGTGTCCCTGGTGTTCTTCGTGTTCCCGTGGACCCTCACTGCAGGCCCGCATGGGCACGCCGGCCCTGTGCGGCCTTGGCCTTCGCAGCCGCGCGGGTGGCCGGGAGCAGCGCCAGCAGCAGCACCTCGTCGATGGTGCTGACCAGGTGGATCGTCAGCCCGCGCCGGAGTTCCTCGTTCAGGTCCTCCTTCACGTTCTTCTCGTTCATCCTGGGCAGGATCACTTCCTTGATTCCGGCCCGCCTGGCCGCCAGCACCTTCTCCTTGATCCCGCCCACCGGCAGCACCTTCCCCGAGAGCGTGATCTCGCCGGTCATCGCCACGTCGCTCCGCACCGGGCGTCGCGAGAGCGCCGACACGAGCGACGTGACCATGGTGACCCCTGCCGACGGGCCGTCCTTGGGGATCGCGCCGGACGGCACGTGCAGGTGGACTTCGGACGACTTGAAGAAGTCGGGGTCGATGTTCCACTCGGTCGCGTGCGCGCGGACCCAGGAGAGCGCAGCGCGGGCCGACTCCTTCATGACGTCGCCGAGCTGGCCGGTGAGGGTGAGCGATCCGCCGCCTGCCATTCGCGAGGTCTCGACGAACAGCACCTCGCCGCCCACGGGCGTCCAGGCCATGCCGGTGGCGACGCCGGGCTGCTTCGTGCGGAGTTCCACTTCCTCGTCCATGAACCGCGGCGCGCCGAGCAGGTCGTGCACGAGGTCGGCGGTCACGCGCACCTTCGACTCGTCGCCCTCGGCGCGACGGCGGGCAATCTTCCGGCAGATGGCTCCAATCTCCCTCTCCAGATTGCGCACGCCGGCTTCGCGCGTGTACCCGCGGATGATGGTTCGCAGCCCCTGGTCGGTGAACGCCACCTGCTTCGAGGTGAGGCCGTGGTTCTGGATCTGCTTGCCCACGAGGTGGTCGCGCGCGATGGCCAGCTTTTCCTCTTCGGTGTAGCCGGCGAGTTCCAGCACCTCCATGCGGTCCCGCAGCGGCCCCGGAATCGTGTCGAGCACATTGGCCGTCGTGATGAAGAGCACCTCGGACAGGTCGAACGGCACGTCGAGGTAGTGGTCGCGGAACGTGTTGTTCTGCTCGGGATCGAGCACCTCGAGGAGGGCGGATGACGGGTCGCCGCGAAAGTCGGCGCCGAGCTTGTCGACCTCGTCGAGGATGAACACGGGGTTCTTCGACTCCGCGCGGCGCAGGCCCTGGATGATCTGTCCCGGCAGGGCGCCGATGTAGGTGCGCCGGTGGCCGCGAATCTCGGCCTCGTCGCGCACGCCGCCGAGCGAGATGCGGACGAACTTCCGCCCGAGCGACGTCGCGATGGACCGCGCGAGCGACGTCTTGCCCACCCCCGGCGGGCCCACGAAGCACAGGATGGGGCCCTTGAGCGCCGGATTCAGCTTGCGGACGGCCAGGTACTCGAGGATACGGTCCTTCAGCTTGTCCAGCCCGGAGTGCTCGGCATCGAGGATGTCCTTCGTGCGCTTGAGGTCGATGACCTCCTCGGTGCGCGTGGACCACGGCAGCGCCACGATCCAGTCGAGGTAGGTGCGCGCGACGGTGAACTCGGCGGCCGCGGGCGGCATCTTGGAGAGGCGGTCCAGCTCGCGCAGCGCCTCCTTCTTCACGGCGTCGGGCAGGCCGGCGGCCTCGATCTTCTCCCGCAGCTCGTCGATCTCCCGCGTCTGGTCGTCGCCTTCGCCCAGTTCCTTCTGGATGGCCTTCAGCTGCTCGCGCAGGAAGTAGTCGCGCTGGTTCTTGCCGACTTCCGACTGCACCTGCGACTGGATCTTCGACCCGAGCTCGAGGACCTCCAGCTCCTTGATGAGCAGCCGGTTGAGCAGGTCGAGGCGCGCGCGCACGTCAAGCGTGGCCAGGACCTCCTGCTTGGTCTCGGTGCCGATAGTGCTCAGGCTCGACGCGATGAAGTCGGCCAGGCGCCCCGGCTCGGTGATGTTGATGGCGAGCGTCTGCAGGTCGTCCGACATCAGCGGCGACAGCGACACGATCTGCTGGAAGTTGGTCTTGATGTTCCGCTGGAGCGCGTCGATCTCCAGCTTGTCCTTGTCGGCCAGGACCTCGGGCAGCTCGGTGACCTTGGCGCGCAGGTACGGCCGCACCGTCGTCACGTCGTCCAGCTGGACGCGCGCCAGCCCCTGCACGATGATGCGCAGGCTGCCGTCGGGCAGCTTGAACATCTTGTGGATGTGGCTGGCCGTCCCGACCGGATGGAGGTCCTTCTGCTGCGGATCGTCCTCCGCGGCCTCTTTCTGCGCGAAGACCGCAATCATCTTCCCGCCGGTCACCGCCTCGTCGATCAGACGGACCGAGCTCTCGCGGGCCACGGCCAGGGGCATGAAAGCCTGCGGAAACAGCACCGTGTCACGGAGTGGCAGCACCGCGATCTCGGCCGGGATCGGCGCGGACAGCCGGGCTTGCTCTTCGGAGACGACAGGTTCGATGTGATCGCTCATGCGACCCCCCGGGAAGACTCTACGCGATGTGGCTTGACGTCGGAACTGGATGCCCGGTCCGGGCCGGTGAGGGGCGCAGGCCCCGCCACCGGCGGAGCCTGCTGTTCAGGAAGGACGCCGGGTATTATCCCTGGAACTCGTAGAAGAGGCTGGACGCGCCTCGGCGCTGCGCCATCCGCTCGCGCTTCTGCGCCATCTCGCGCGCTTCCTCGCAGTCCTTGCAGCGGACCGCGAACGGCAGGGCGCGCAGCCGCTGCTCGGCGATCTCCTCGCCGCACTCGAAGCAGTGACCGTAGGTCCCTTCCTCGAGGCGCGAGAGGGCTTCGTTGATCTTGTTCAGGGTCTCGGCCTTCATCTGGATGAGGGCGAACTCGATATCCTCCTGGATGTCGACCTCGCTGGTCTCCCCCTGATCCATCACCTCGTGTGGCTTCTCGGAACCCTCGGCGCGCACGCCGCGGATCCGGCCCTGGACCTCGCTCATGATGTCGCGCCGGCGATCCTCGAGGATCTTCCGGAGCTCTTCGTAACGCGATCCCCGAGATGCTGCCGCGACAGCCGCGCCGCGCTTCGTAACCTTGGCCATGACAGCCACTCCTTCCTCTCCCCCCTCCACAGCCGTTCTACTGGGAGGCGTATGATGCCCGCCTTCCCTGCAAAGGCGGTGCCTATAAATCCGGCCAGAACCCCTGGGCCGGAAACGGTTGCTTGTCCTGCAGACGGTCGATCGGGAGTATGAAAGGTGGGTAACCCAGTCGTCGGCATCCGTGCCCGGACTGCGTGTTCCCGCCCGCTAGACCTACTGCAAAGCACTCATTTTCAAAGAGTTAACTGGCCACTTCCAGACTGAATTTTCCCAGTCGAACACCGTTCACTGCCTATTAGACGCCGGAGCGGCCAATCGGGTTCTTGGACAGTTGTCCGTCCCACATGTCCTTTCATGGGGACACCAATAAACCGCGAAACGGTAGCATGAATCCCACTATGTGGCAAGCCGTCCACACATGGGCGGTGCCGGGTGCCGGATTCCAGTCAGCGGACACCCGGCAGCTGGACAGCCGCGAATCGCGGTAATCTCTGCACGGTGTCCTGCCCACTCTGCTCTCGACGGCCAGCCAAGCGCGCCTGCCCTGCTCTCAGTCGGCACATCTGCCCGACGTGCTGTGCCACGAAGCGGCTGGTGGAGATCCGCTGCCCGGCCGATTGCCCTCATCTGGCGAGCGCCCAGAAGCACCCTGCGGCGGTGATCCGCCGCCAGCAGGAGATGGATCTCACGACGCTCGTCGCCTCGATGGGACGGCGGCTCTCCGAGCCGCAGCTCCAGGTCTTCTTCCTGCTGGCCAGTGCCATCGTCCGGCACCGGCCCGAAGCACCGGTCACGCTGGTCGATGCGGACGTCGCCGACGCCGCCGGGGCGATGGCCGGCACAGTCGAGGCCGCCGGCCGGGGGCTGATCGCGGAGATCGCGGGGGCGTCGCCGGTCAGTGAGGGCCTGAGGCGCCGGCTCGACGCGCTGCTGGCCGATATCGGGAAGGGAGCCGGAGCCCGCTTTGCGGGCGATGCCGCGGAGGTGCTGCGCGGCATCGAGCGCGGGGCACGGCACGAGGCGCCAGGCGTCGGCGACGAGAGGGACGGCTACCTGACGCTGCTGCGACGGGTGTTGCCGCCTCCGCCGGCGGAGGCCAGGCCCGCCTCGTCTCCCATCATCATGCCGTAGGTCCGGGGCGTCGTTTTGCCTTGAACCGTGGCGTGCACTATCATTGGGGTTTGTCCCAGGAGTCATGAACCATGGCTATGCGCTGTGAAATCTGCGGCAAGGGTCCGGTCGTCGGCCGCCGCGTGTCCCACGCCCACAACGTCCGTCCCCGCCGTTTCGAGCCGAACCTGCAGACCGTCCGGGCCGTGGTGAACGGCGCGACGAAGCGGATGCGCGTCTGCACGCGCTGCATCCGGTCCCGCAAGATCGTCAAGGCTGCCTAGCCATGCGCGAGGTCGTCAGCTCACCGGACGCGCCGGCGGCCATCGGCCCCTACTCCGCCGGTGTCCGGGCCGGGAGCCTGCTGTTCCTGTCGGGATCGATACCCCTCGACCCGGCGACGGGGCAGATCGTGCCGGGAGACATCTCGGCGCAGGCGACGCGCGTGATGGAGAACATCAAGGCGCTGCTCGCCGCCGCCGGCGCGGAGTTCCGCCACGTCGTGAAGACGACGGTGTTCCTCGCCGACATGAACGAGTTCACGGCGATGAACGAGGTGTACGCGACCTACTTCTCGGCCCCGTTCCCCGCCCGCTCCACCGTGCAGGTTGCGCGCCTGCCCCGCGACGTCCGTCTCGAGATCGAGGTCGTCGCCGTCCTGGATTGAGGAGAAGCCACGAAGGCAGAAGGACACGAAGGAATTCGCGTCTTCGTGGTTTCGTTCAGCGGTTCGGCGCGCGCTCGACGTCCAGCACGCCCTGCACGCCCCGGAGGGACTTGATCACCTTCTCGAGGTGCTTCATGTCCTTGATCTCCACCGTCATGCCGATGGTGGCGTGTGCGGAGTCGCCGGTCGACGCCTCGAGATTCGTGATGTTGGTGTTGATCTCGGCCACACGCGCGCTGAGGGCCGCGAGCATCCCCTTCCGGTCCTCGACGGCCATCGTCAGGCGGACGGTGTAGGGCGCCTGGTCGCTGCCCTTGTCCCACTCGACCTCGATCCGGCGCTCGGGGTCGAACTGCAGGTTCACGACGTTGGGGCAGCTCGCCGAGTGCACCGACACCCCCTTGCCGCGGGTGATGTAGCCGACGATCTTCTCGCCCCGAATCGGGTTGCAGCATCGCGCGCGGAACACCATCAGCTCGTCGGCGCCGCGGACCTTGATGCGGTCAGCGCCCGCGCTCCCCGGGCTGAGCACGCGCCTGACCGCCGAGACGACCGGGTGCTCCGCGGGCTTCTCCTTCAGCTGCTCCTGCGGCACGAGCTTGTCGAGCACCTGGCGGGCCGAGACCTTCCCGTAGCCGATCTGGGCGAGCAGGTCGTCGGGCCGCTGTGCGCCGAACTCCGCCGCTACCGCGCTCATCCGCTCGCCCTCGAGCAGCTTCGCGGGATTGAGGTCGTAGCGGCGCGCATCCTTTTCGAAGACCTTCCGGCCGAGCTCCACCGCCCGCGCCTTCTCCTCCTCCTGGATGAGGTGCTTGATCTTGTTTCGAGCCCTGGACGTCACGACGAAGTTCAGCCAGTCGCGACTGGGTTTCGTGGCGGCGTTGGTCAGCACCTCGACGATATCGCCGTTCTTCAGCTTGGTCCGGAGCGGCACCATGCGGCCGTTGACCCGCGCGCCCACGCACTGGTGGCCGACGTCCGTATGGATGGCGTAGGCGAAGTCCACGGGCGTCGCCCCTTTCGGGAGCACCTTCACCTGGCCACGGGGCGTGAAGATGTGCACTTCCTCCGGGTAGAGATCGATCTTCAGGTTGGTGAGGAACTCCTGCGGATCCCTGACTTCCTGCTGCCATTCGAGCAGCTGGCGAAGCCACTGGAAGTACTGCTCGTCGCGCCCTGCGCCAACGCGGCCCTCCTTGTACTTCCAGTGCGCCGCGATGCCCTCCTCCGCACGGCGGTGCATCTCTTCGGTCCGGATCTGGACCTCGAAGGCGAGGCCCCGCTCGCTGACAACCGAGGTGTGCAGCGACTGGTAGCCGTTGGGGCGCGGCATCGCGATGAAGTCCTTGATCCGGCCCGGCACCGGCGACCATGTCTGGTGAATGATGCCGAGCGCGGCATAACAGTCCTTCACCGACGGGGTCACGACGCGCAGGGCGATGAGATCATAGACCTGGTCGAGGTCGATCTTCTGCTTCTTCAGCTTCAGCCAGATGCTGTACAGGCGCTTGATACGGCCGTCGATGGCCACGACCGGCACCTGCGCCTCGGCGAGCTTGGCCGAGATACGGGCCTTGAGCTCCTCGATGCTCTCTTCGGCGGCACGGCGCTTCGCGTCGACGCGCGTCTTCAGCGACTCGTAGGCCACCGGCTCGAGGTACTTGAAGGACAATTCCTCCAGCTCGTTCTTGATCTTGGACATCCCGAGCCGGTTGGCAATGGGCGCGTAGATGTCCAGCGTCTCCTGGGCGATGCGGATGCGACGGTCCTCGGGCATGTGCTGCAGCGTCCGCATGTTGTGCAGGCGGTCCGCGAGCTTGACGAGGATGACGCGGATGTCATCCACCATCGCCAGCAGCATCTTCCGGAAGTTCTCGACCTGGCGCTCCTCGCTGGTCGAGAACGGGATGGCGCCGATCTTGGTGACGCCCTCGACAATGTGGGCGACGTCCTCCCCGAACCGCTCGCGGATCTTTTCAGGGGTCGTGAGGGTGTCCTCGACGACGTCGTGCAGGAGCCCGGCGGCGACGCAGACGGCGTCGAGCTTCATGCCGGCCAGGATGTCGGCCACCTCGAGGGGGTGGACCAGGTAGGGTTCACCCGAGTGGCGGACCTGCCCCTTGTGTTCCAGGGCGGAGAAGACGTACGCCCGGCGCAAGAGCTCCAGGTCGGCGTCCGGGCTGTAGCTCCGGACCCGGTCGAGCAGGTCCTCGAAGCGAATCATCGCGAGCGGTGTCTAAGACAGGCAGAGGGAAGATCCGCCTTTCCGAACCCATCATAGGGTCGGGGTTGCAGGGGGTCAAGAAACGGGGCTATACTCCCGGTCTTCCCGCCCGAACGGAGCGGATGTTTGTAAGCGCTTGTAACGGCTCGACTTGGGAACCACCACAGCACTGCAGGGGGATACGATGAGGATTCGGTCAGCGGGAGCGTACTTGGCGCTGGTCGCCGGAATGGGTGTGGCGCTCGCCGGATGCAGCCAGATTGGCCAGATCAAAGCCATGAAGGCGTTCAAGGACGGCAACAAGCTGTATGCCAGCAACGACTTCCGAGGCGCCGCGGCCAAGTACGAGGAGGCCGTTGCGGCCGACCCGAACGGCGAGCTCAACTCCTGTGGCAACAGCCCGGGCTGCGTCTACTTCTTCCTGGCGAACTCGTACGACAACCTGTACCGCCCTGCCCGCAAGGGCGAGCCGCAGAACGATGCCTACCTGACGAAGGCGGTCGAGTACTACAAGCTGGCCTCCGAAAAGATCTCCGACCCGACCTTCAAGACCCGGTCGCTCGAATACCTGGTGGCGGCGTACGGGCCCGACAAGCTGAACGACCCGACGATGGCCGAGCCGATCATTCAGGAGATGATCCGCCTCACGCCGGACGAGCCAACCAACTACTTCGCGCTGGCCCGCCTCTACCAGGACTCGGGAGAATACGAGCTCGCAGAGCAGACCTTCTTGAAGGCGCGTGATGCCCGGCCAAACGACCCGGCCGTCTACCTGCAGCTCGCGAACTTCTACAACATGCAGGGCGACTTCGAGAAGACCATCCAGTACCTGAACGAGCGCATCAAGATCGAGCCGAACAACCCGGAGGCCCACTACACGGTGGCCACCTATTACTGGGACAAGGCCAATCGCGACTTCCGCCTGACCGACAAGGAAAAGATCCAGTACGTGATGGACGGGCTCGATTCCGTCGACAAGGCCATCTCCATCAAGAGCGACTACATGGAGGCCATTGCCTACAAGAACCTCCTGCTCCGCCTCCAGGCGAACCTCGAAAAGGACCCGAAGAAGCAGCAGGCCCTGCTCAAGGAAGCCGACACGCTCCGCGACAAGGCCACCGAGCTTCGCAAGCAGAAGGCCACGGGCACCGAGTAGCCCGACGGCACAGGACAGTCAGTCCTCCAGGCTCTGGCAATCGACCAAAACAGGCCGCTCCGCATATCGCGGAGCGGCCTGTTTCTTCTTGCGCAAGACGGCTCGAAGCACGGCCGTTTTCCTTTACCCTGCCGTCACAGATGGGTGGTAGCTTGGGTGGTCGAGGAAAGGTGAATGAGGACGACCATGTCTGTATCTTCTCGACGATACCGATACGTGCTGCTCTTGTTGTGCCTGCTCGCCTGGCCTGCCTCTCGCGCCGGCGCGCAGGGGGTGACCACCGGCTCGTTGACCGGCGTGGTCACCGATTCCCAGTTGTCGCCGGTCGCGGGCGCCAGCGTGATTGCCATTCACGCGCCATCGGGGACCAACTACGAAGCGACCACCCGCGCCGACGGCCGCTTCACGATTCTGGGCGTCCGCGTCGGCGGCCCCTACATCGTCACCGTGGCCTACGTCGGTACCGGGACGGCGTTCGAGCCGCAGACGGTCGAGGACGTGATGGTCAACCTCGGCGTGGCGACCGACGTCAACGTCACGGTGAAGGCCATCGCGGTCCAGGAGACGGTCACGGTCGTCGGCCAGTCGGACGCCGTGTTCAGCTCGAACCGCACGGGCGCCGCGACCGCGGTGGCGCGCGAGCAGATCGCCACGCTGCCGAACCTGAGCAACCGGCTGGAGAACTACACGCGCCTGACCCCGCAGGCCGCCGGCCTGTCGGTGGCGGGCCAGGACAGCCGCCTGAACAACATCACGGTGGACGGCTCGTACTTCAACAACTCGTTCGGCCTCAACAACTCGCCGGGCGATCGCACGGGCGTCGCGCCCATCTCGCCGCAGGCAGTGGAGCAGATCCAAGTGAACGTCGCCCCCTACGACGTGCGACAGGGCAACTTCGTGGGCGCCGGCATCAACACCGTGACACGAAGCGGGACCAACCAGTTCACCGGCTCGGCGTACCGGCAGTTCCGAAATGAGGACCAGGTGGGCACGAAGGCGAAGGACCTGACGGTCAACCCGGGCACCTTCGAGTTCGCCAACACGGGCGGCTGGGTCGGCGGCCC
The DNA here is from genome assembly GCA_050249615.1 of Vicinamibacterales bacterium. Taxonomy (GTDB): domain Bacteria; phylum Acidobacteriota; class Vicinamibacteria; order Vicinamibacterales; family UBA2999; genus VFZN01. The sequence goes on along the minus strand of JBFWQE010000003.1, from coordinate 19,105 downwards.
GATCGTGCGGAACAAGGCCTTCTTCTTCGGCAACATCGAGGACGAGGCCCTGACGCAGCCAGGCACGACCTTCCGCGCCAACGCCGGAGGCGAGCCCGTGAGCGGCGGGACGACGCGGGTGCTGGCGTCGGATCTGAGCGCGGTGAGCCAGTTCATGCAGTCGAACTTCGGCTACGACACCGGCGGCTACGAGGGATACGACTTCGAGGTGCCCGCGCGCCGCTACCTGGTGAAGGGCGACTACAACGTGAACGCGTCGAACAAGATCACGTTCCGCTACCTGCAGCTCGACTCGAGCTCCGATATCCTCATGTCCAACTCGAGCTCGCTCGGCTTCGGCAACCGCCGGACGAACCAGTTCTCGATGAACTTCGCGAACTCCAACTACAAGCAGCTCGAGGACATCAAGTCGGGCGTCGGCGAGTGGAACTCGGTGATCGGCAACACCATGTCGAACTCGCTCATCGTCGGCTACACCTACCAGGACGAGAGCCGCGAGTCGGTTGGGCAGTTCTTCCCGATGATCGACATCCTCGGTGGTGACAACACCGGCTACATGTCACTCGGCTTCGAGCCATTCACGCCGAACAACGAGCTGCGCTACAAGACGTTCCAGCTGCAGAACAACTTCACCAAGTTCACCCGCAAGCACACCCTGACCTTCGGCGGCACCTTCGAGCGATACACGTCCGAGAACGTGTTCTTCCCGGGATCGCAGAGCGTCTACGTCTACAACTCACTGGACGACTTCTACGCCGACCTGAACGGCTTCCTCGCGAACCCGAACCGCACGACTTCCCCGGTGACCTTGCGGCGGTTCCAGGTCCGGTGGAACAACATCCCGGGCCAGGAGAAGCCGCTGCAGCCGCTGGAGGTGACCTACACGGGCGCCTACGCGCAGGACGAGTGGAGCGTATCGGACAACCTCAAGCTCACGGCGGGCGTGCGGTTCGACGTGCCCTTCTTCGGCGAGACGGGTTACGAGAACGCGGTGGCCGACACGCTGACGTTCCGGGACGAGGACGGCCAGCCCGTGCAGTACTCGACGGCCAAGCTGCCGGACGCGAACATCCTCTGGTCACCGCGCCTCGGCTTCAACTGGAACGTGGATCCGGAGCGCCGGACGCAGGTTCGCGGCGGCACGGGCATCTTCACGGGCCGGCCCGCCTACGTATGGATCTCGAACCAGGTCGGCAACACCGGCGTTCTCACTGGCTTTGAGCGGCTCGAGAACACGACCGCCCGGCCGTTCAACCCGGACCCGAACCGCTACAAGCCGGCCGACGTGACGGGGGCTCCTGCCTCGACGTTCGAACTGGCCCTGACGGATCCGGACTTCAAGTTCCCCCAGTTGTGGCGGACGAACATCGCGGTTGACCGGCGCATGCCGTGGGGCGTGACGGGCACGGCCGAGTTCCTGTACAACCGCGACGTCAACGGGGTCTACTACATCAATGCCAACCTGCCGCAGGCACAGTCGGCCTTCGCCGGCGCCGATCCGCGGGCACGCTTCACGAGCACGCGGATCAACTCGCAGGTGGACAACGCGATTGTCCTGAAGAACCAGAACGTGGGACGGTCGTGGAATCTCGCGTTCTCGGCGGCCAAGAACTTCACCGGCGGCTTCGTGAAGGCCGCCTACAGCTACGGTGAGGCCAAGAACACCGTGGACCCGGGCTCGATTGCCTTCGGTTCGTGGAACAACAACCAGCACCCGGGCGACCCGAACAATCCCGGTCTGGGCTACGCGGCCGGATCGCCCGGTCATCGGTTCTTCGTGACGGGCTCGTACAGCAAGGAGTACTTCGGCTTCGGCGCCACGACCGCGTCGGTCTTCTACGAGGCCCGCACCATCGGGAACGCCAGCTACGTGTTCTCGGGAGACCTCAACGGCGACGGCGGCACGCTGAACGACCTCATCTACATTCCCCGCGATACGTCGGAAATGAACTTCCAGACCTTTGCGTCGGGCGGCCGCACTTACACGGCGGCCGAGCAGGCGGCGGCCTGGAACGCGTACATCGAGCAGGACGACTACCTGCGCGAGCACCGCGGCGAGTACGCCCAGCGGGGCGCCGTGTTCCTGCCGCTCGTCAAGCGCCTCGACTTCAGCGTGTCGCAGGACCTGTTCGCCTCGCTGAAGGGCCGACGGCACTCGTTCCAGTTCCGGGCCGACTTCATCAACTTCGGCAACCTGCTGAACAAGAACTGGGGCGTGGCCCAGCGGCTGGTATCGAACTCGCCGCTGATCGTCCCGACCGCGGCGCAAGGCGGCCCCCTGGATGCACAGGGCCGCGCCCAATACCGCCTGCGGGTCGTGAACAACGATCTGCTGTCCCGTTCCTACGAGCAGACCGCCGATCTACTGGACGTCTGGCGCATCCAGTTCATGCTGCGCTACACGTTCAACTGAGGACGCGGATGGAACGCAGATGACGCAGATGGCGCAGATGTAAGCCAGAAGGCGGCCCCGGTCGGAGCAACCGGCCGGGGCCGTCTTGATATGCGCCAAACGGTGCCCTCGCTCCCGCACCTCTCGGCACCTGTCCGCACCTGCCCGCACCTGTCCGCAGCCACCGTCCGCACCCACCGGCACCCGTACGCTAGACTGCGGCAGGGAGGTCCCTGTCCATGTCCCGCCGCGTCATTACCACCCTTGCGCTGGCCCTGGCACTGATCGCGGGCACGGCCCCGCGAGCCCAGCAGGCCTCGCTCGGCCGAATAGACTTTCCGACCTCGGCGACCGGCCCGGCCCAGGAGGCCTTCACGCGCGGCGTGCTCCTCCTGCACAGCTTCGAATACGACGACGCGCGCGAGGCGTTCCTGGAGGCGCAGGGGGCCGATCCGGGCTTCGCCATGGCCTTCTGGGGCGAGGCCATGACCTACAACCATCCGCTGTGGGGACAAACGTTTCCGGAGAGTGCACGGGCCGCGCTCGACCGCCTGGCACCTACGCCTGCTGAACGGCAGGCCAAGGCAGGTTCCGAGAAGGAGCGGGCATGGCTGCAGGCCGTCGAAGCGCTGTTCGGCCCGGGCGACAAGCTGGCGCGCGACACAGCCTATGCGAGCCGCATGCGGCAGATGCAGGAGCGCTTTCCCGAGGATCTCGAAGTGAAGGCCTTCCACGCGCTGGCGATCCTGGGGGCCAGCCACGGAGGCCGTGACATGGCCACCTACATGAGGGCGGCGGCGCTGGCGGAGGACGTCTACCGGCAGAACCCGGAGCACCCAGGCGCGGCGCACTACCTGATCCACGCCTACGACGACCCGATTCACGCGCCGCTCGGCCTCCGTTATGCGGAAGCGTACGCCCGGATCGCGCCGTCGGCATCGCACGCCCTCCACATGCCGTCGCACATCTACTTCGCGCTGGGCATGTGGGACGAGGCGAGTGACATGAACGAGCGCTCGTACCGGGCTGCCGACGAGCGAGTGGCCCGCAAGGGCCTCGGTGTGGACGACCGCGGGTTCCACGCCCTGCTGTGGCTGGGCTACAGCTACCTCCAGCAGGGACGCCTGGCCGACGCCAGGGGTGTGCTCGGCCAGATCGAACAGGCCGCGGCGAAGAGCGGATCGGTGAGGACTCGCAGCCACCTGGCCCTCGCGCGTGCTGCATGGCTGGTGGAGACGCGCCGGTGGATGGACGCAAAGCCCGCGGTCAATCCCGAGGGCCTGGGCGCCGATGCGACCGCGGCTGATTTGTTTGCCATCGGCATGGCCTCCTTCAGGAGCGGCAACCGGATGGGCGGAAGCGAGGCGCTCCAGCGCATGGCCTTGCTCGTCGGCGACGGCGACCGTCCGCTCCGGAGCGTCACCTCCGCCCGCCCGACGCCCGCACCGCGTTCCGGTCCGACACGTCCGGGGGTCACTCCCATCCCGACACCGCGCCCGATGAGGCCGGAGCCGCCCGGTGCCCAGGGCCCGCAGGCGCAGGTCGGACTGCCCGCCGCTGGAGGCGGCAACGATCGCCGCGTGGCTGCGGTGATGGCACAGCAGCTCGAGGCCATCCTCATCTTCTCTGAGGGCCGCCGGGACGAGGCGATTGTCCTCGCGCGCCAGGCGGCCGCGGTGGAGGACGGATTGAGCTTCGAGTTCGGTCCACCTCTCCCGGTGAAGCCCGGGCACGAGCTCGTCGGTGACCTGCTGATGGACGTGCGGCGGCCGGGCGAGGCGATACCGGAATACGAAGCGGCGCTCAGGAAGGCCCCGGGGCGAGCCCTGTCGCTGCTCGGCCTGTACCGGGCGGCCACGGCGGTGCGGAACGCGGAGAAGGCGCAGGCCGCAGCCACGGAGCTGAGGAAGATCTGGCACCGCGCTGACAAGGCGCTGCCCGAGCTGCGTGAGATCCTGGCCGTCGCCCCGACATCGAGCTCTCGCTAGCCCGGCAGGGGCCGAGGGAAATGGGCGGCCGGAACCGCCCGCCACGTCGGTGTCCAGCGGTGCAGCGGCGGAGCGCCGGAGCGATCGGGCGCGGCTGGGTCCGGTGAAAAGACCAAGGGCCGTCCGGACTGATCCGGGCGGCCCTTGGTCGGTCGGAAGGGATGGTGACGCGAGCTAGTCGGTGCCGGCACCGGCCGCGCGGCGCATGGCCTCGGTGACGATGCCGACCTTCTCGACCCCGGCGCCCTTGGCGGCGTCGATGACCTCGACGATATCGCCGTAGCGGAGCGATCCGGCGCCGGCGATGAACATCGTCTTGTCCTTGCGGGTCTCGAAGATGGTGCGGAGGCGGCTCTCGAGCTCCTGGACGGTGACATCCTGCTTGTTGACCGAGATCCGACGATCGGCCGTGTACTCGAGCACGATCTGCGAGATGTCCACCTGCTGCTGCTCAGCCTGCTGGGTCTCGGCCGGGAGATTGATGTCCAGGCCTTTCTGCGAGAGCGGCAGCGCCGCCATGAAGATGACGAGCAGCACGAGGAGCACGTCGATCATGGGAGTGATGTTCATGTCGCCCGACACTTCGAGCTTCTTGCCCATGAACACTTTTTCGGCGCCGAAATGCTGATGCGCGTGGGCCATGACTAGTTTCCTCCCGCCTGGCCGGGCCGCTGCTTGGGGTCGGTGATGAGGCCCATGTCCTCGATGCCGGCCGCGCGGAGCTGGTCCATGGCGCCCATGACGGCGCTGTACTGGGCGTCCTCATCGGCCTTGATCAGGACGATCCGCTCGGTCTTCGACTCGAGGATGTCCTCGACGCGCTGCCGCAGCTCGTCCTCGCGGACGGGCACGCCGTTGACGAAGAAGCGGCCCTGCGAGTCGACGGCGACGACGGTCTGGTCCTGCGTCTCGGGCTTGTCCGAGCTGTAGGCTGCGACGGGCAGCTTGACATCCGCGCCCTTCTGCAGCAGTGGCGCCACGATCATCATGATGATGAGCAGCACCAGCATCACGTCCACGAGCGGGGTGACATTGATGTCGGATTTGATTCCGCCTTTTGCCCCGCCGACGTCCATTGCCATGTCGGTTCTCCTTCAGTTGCCGTCGCACGACGGCCGGCGCCGGGATGTCCCGACGCCGGCCCCCGTGGCCAAAGACTAGTGGGCGGTCTTCTTGATGAAGTAGTCCACCATCTCCGACGAGGAGTTGTCCATCTCCACGTTGAAGTACTCGAGGCGACCTGACAGGTAGTTGTAGAACCACACCGCCGGGATGGCGACGAACAGGCCGAGCGCGGTTTCGACGAGCGCCTCCGCGATACCAGCCGAGACCGCGCCGATACCGCCCGAACCGGTGGACGCGATACCCACGAACGCGTTGATGACGCCGACGACCGTGCCGAGCAGGCCCACGAACGGCGCCGTGGCGCCGATGGTGGCGAGGCCCGAGACGCCCTTCTTCAGGTCGTTCGAGGTGAGCGCAGTGGCGCGCTGGATGGAGCGCCGAACGGTGTCGAGCACGTCCTCACGGGAGAGGCCGGAGTTGCTCTCCTGCTGGAACTGGTACTCCTGCAGGCCGGCGAGCACGACCTTGGCGAGGTGGCTGTAGCGGTATTCCTTGGCCGAGGAGAGCGCGATGGCTTCCTTCAGGCGGCCCTCCTTGAGGTGCTTGGCCACCTGCGGGGCGTAGAGCTTGGACTGCTTCTTCGCCTGGCTGAAGGTGTAGATGCGCTCGATGGCGACCCCCACCGACCAGAACGACATGATGAAGAGCACCACGGCGATGGCCATGGCCACCATGCCCATCTGCTCGAACATCTCGACGAGGTCGAGGCCGCCGCCTTCCTGCGCGAACGCAGGAGTGGCGACAAACGCCATTGCAAGCCCGGCATATGCGATCCGCCCGATCTGACCCATCTTCCGACCTTCCATCGCATTCCTCCCGAAAAAGTCCGTGTTACCGGTTGAAAACATGGCCAACTCCTACTGCAGCGTGAACTGCACCGTGACGGTCATGATGACCGGCACCGGCACGCCGTTGAGGAGCGTCGGCGTGAACTGCCACTGGCGCACGGCGTCGAGCGCCGCCTGGTCCAGCAACGGGATCGAGCGCAGCACCTTCGCGTCCTTCACCGCCCCGTCGGGACCGATCGTGGCCTCGATGATGACGACACCCTGCACGCGGGCCGACTGCGCAATCGGCGGGTAGATCGGGTTGACGTGCTTCACCTTCTGCGGCGCCTTGATGTTGCCGCCCACGCGGACCGGCGCAGCCGGCGGCGGAGGTGGCGGCGGGGGCTCGGGAATCCCGCCCGTGATGCCGCCCGCAACGCCGCCGACGATGCCGCCGTCGATACCGCCGACGTTGGCCTCGAACCCGGCCTCCAGGCCGGTCTCGGGCTTGATCTCGGACGGGGCCTCGACCGGGGCGGCATTGGGATTCACATCCACCGGCGGCGGCGGCGGCGCCTCAGCAGCTGGGGGCGGCGGGGGCGGCGGCGGGGGCGGCGGCGGCGGCGGGGCCGCCACGAACGCCATCATCGAAGGCGTCGTCGGCAGGGCTCCCACGGCCATCAGGGGCACGATGATGATGGCGGCCACGATGGCGGCCTGCATCAGCATCGTCAGTGGCACCGTGTACCACATCTTGTTGCCCATCTTGATGGAAGGGTCGACGACATCGCCGAACATGTCGCGTGGCACGTATCCTCCTAGAGTCCTTCAGCAGCAGCCGCGAAGGGCTGCCGATTATAGCCAGCACGAAAAACGAGTGTCAACGAACGGTGACAGGTCGTGTTCGCCCAGTTACCGGGTTAGACACCGGTTTCGGGAAAGTGCTCCCGAGGGAGCGGCGCTTCCCCTCGATTCCCGGCCCCGGCACCTCCACCCACGGGCCCGACTGACAAACGCCCGCCGATTCTAGTCGCCGGATGAGGCCGCGTCAACGGGTGGAACGCGATCAAACCATCGCTTTTCCAAATGTTACAAACGATGACACGGACCGGCTGGATGGCGCAGAAGGCGATCATCCCTTCTGCGCCATCAACGTCCCTCGTGCGTCATCGCATCCGCGCCGTCTAGCTCTCGATCCGCATGCCGTAAAACGACCGGTACACGAACACCAGGCTGGCCACGAAGAACGCCGCGGCCAGGGCCGCCGTGAGGCCCGATCCCGACTGCGCCGCGATGTAGACGCCCAGCTCGACGGCCAGCAGGCCGAAGAGCGTCGTGAACTTGATCACCGGGTTCATCGCCACGGACGAGGTGTCCTTGAACGGATCGCCCACCGTATCGCCGACCACCGACGCCGCGTGCAGGTCGGTGCCCTTCATCTTGAGCTCGGTCTCCACGATCTTCTTGGCGTTGTCCCACGCGCCGCCCGCGTTGGCCATGAAGATGGCCTGGAACAGACCGAACAGCGCGATGGAGATGAGGTAGCCGATGAAGAAGAACGGCTCCACGAAGGCGAAGGCCAGCGTCGAGAAGAACACGCCCAGGAAGATGTTGAACATGCCCTTCTGCGCGTACTGCGTGCAAATCTCCACCACCTTACGGCTGTCCTCGACCGAGGCCTTGGTCGAGCCCTCGAGCTTGATGTTCGCCTTGATGAACTCCACCGCCCGGTACGCGCCCGTCGTGACCGCCTGGGTGGACGCCCCCGTGAACCAGTAGATCACCGCCCCGCCCGTGATCAGGCCCAGGAGGAACGGCGGGTGCAGGATCGAGAGGCTGGCGATCGCGCCCGCGTCGCTCAGCCCCCGGGTCAGCGCCATGATGATGGCGAAGATCATCGTCGTCGAGCCCACGACCGCCGTGCCGATGAGCACCGGCTTGGCCGTGGCCTTGAAGGTGTTGCCGGCGCCGTCGTTCTCTTCGAGCAGGTCCTTGGCGATGTGGAAGCTCGGCTTGAAGCCAAACGACTTCTGGATGTCGTTCTCGATGTTCGGCAGGCTCTCGATCATCGACAGCTCGTACACCGACTGCGCGTTGTCGGTCACCGGGCCGTACGAGTCCACCGCGATGGTCACCGGACCCATGCCGAGGAAGCCAAAGGCGACGAGGCCGAACGCGAAGATGGCCGGCGCCTGCATGATCCCGCCGAGCCCGAAGCCCGATACGTAGTACGCAACCGCCATCAGGCCCATGATGGCCAGGCCCAGCCAGTAGGCGCTGAAGTTGCCCGCCACCAGGCCGGAGAGGATGTTGAGCGACGCTCCGCCTTCGCGCGACGAGGAGACCACCTCGCGAACGTGCGCCGAGTTGGTCGAGGTGAACACCTTGACGAACTCCGGAATGATGGCGCCGGCCAGCGTGCCGCAGGTGATGACCGTGGAGAGCTGCCACCAGAGCGACGAACTGCCGCCGAGCGACGGGATGAGCAAGTAGCTCAGCACGTAGGTGAGCAGCACCGAGACGATGGAGGTCAGCCAGACGAGCGAGGTGAGCGGCTTCTCGAAGTCCATCTTCTCGACGCCGGCGTACCGGCCCTTCGCGATGGCATTGTTCACCAGGTAGGAGCCGGCCGAGGCCAGCACCATCATGACGCGCATCATGAAGATCCAGACCAGCAGCTGGACCTGCACGGCCGGTTCGGTGACCGCGAGCATGATGAACGAGATCAGCGCGACACCGGTGACGCCGTAGGTCTCGAAGCCATCGGCCGTCGGGCCCACCGAATCGCCCGCGTTGTCGCCCGTGCAGTCCGCGATGACGCCAGGGTTCCGCGCGTCGTCTTCCTTGATCTTGAAGACGACCTTCATGAGATCGGAGCCGATGTCCGCGATCTTCGTGAAGATGCCGCCCGCGATGCGCAGCGCCGCCGCGCCCAGCGACTCGCCGATGGCGAAGCCCAGGAAGCAGACGCCCGCGTACTCGCCCGGGATGAAGAGCAGGATGGCGAGCATGAAGAGCAGCTCCACCGAGATGAGCATCATGCCGACGCTCATCCCGGAACGCAGCGGGATGTCACACACCGGAAACGCGTGCCCCTTGAGACTCGCAAACGCCGTCCGGGAGTTGGCCAGCGTGTTGATCCGGATGCCGTACCACGCCACGCCGTAGCTGCCGCCGATGCCGATGAGGCTGAAAATCAGGACGATGGCGATCTTGTAGGCTTCCAGGCCGATCAGCATGAAGTAGGCGATCATGATCGCGCCGATGAACAGCTCGAGGATCAACAGGAACTTGCCCTGCTGGATCAGGTAGGCCTTGCAGGTCTCGTAGATCAGGTCCGAGACCTCGGCCATCGATCGGTGCACGGGCAGGTTCTTCACGCCCACGTAGGTCCAGGCGCCGAACAGCAAACCGAGCACGCAGACGACCAGGCCGGTGAGCAGGATCTGGTGGCCGGTCATCCCCAGGAAGTCGCCCTGGTTCAGGTCGGGCAGCTGGATGTTGATCTCGCCCCCCGGCGCATGCCCGCCGCCCTGGGCCGCGGCCTCGATCTGGTCCGGCTGCGCGGCCATCACGCCCGGCGCCGCCACGATCGCCAGGGCCAGGGCCAGCACCGCTGCCCCCATCACCCGGCGCCACAACATGTGCTCGCTAAGTCTCGTCAGCATGTTCTCCTGTCCTCGTTAAGCACGACCACCCTCGCCACCGTGCCGTCCCTCTTCTCCGGCCGGCACGGCGCGCGAGTCCATCAGCCCCTGGACCCTCTCCGGCAGCGCCATGCCGCCGGTCAGGAAGATCCGGATGCCATCCTCCACCGACAAGTCCGGGTACATCACCTGCTCGCGCGGGTAGACCACCACGTCGCCCAGGTACAGGTGGTTGGTCGGCACATAGACCGCCACCAGTGCCTCGGGCCCCTTTCCGCGATCCAGCGTGAACTCGCGGGTCAGGAACCCCAGGATCATCCCGCGCCGCTCGTCCGATACCAGCACCACCTTCTTGAAGCCCGCGTCGTTGTCGGGCGAGAAGGCGGTCACCAGCTGCTTCACCGGCGCGTAGATTGTCTTGAAGACGGGCACGTGGAGCAACCAGCTTTCGGCCCGCTGCAGCACCCGCCGTCCGAACACGTTGGTGGCAATCACCCCCACCAGCAGCACCACCAGCGCGGTGATGAGGACGCCCAGCCCCGGCACTTCCCGCCCCAGGACCTGCGAGGACACGGGCTTCGCGACTCCGTCCACGAACCGGAAGATCCAGACGAGCGTCACGAGGCTCACGATGAGCGGCACCGTGACGACGATGCCCGTCAGGAACGTGCGGCGGAGCCAGGCCACGACGCTCCTATCCCCCGTGGACCGCCAGCCAGGCCAGCGTCACACCCGCCAGCACCAGCCGGTAGGCCGCGAACCCGTGCAGGGAATGGCCCGCCAGGTAGCGGATGAAGTACTTCACCGTCACGTACCCGACCACCCCAGACACCACCAGGCCGACCAGGAACATCGTCACGGGCAACCCCTCGACGCCGGCCTTCGAGAACTCGAGCGTTTCCTTGCCGGCAGCCGCCAGCACCGCCGGCAGGCTGAGGAGGAACACGAACCTGGCCGCGGCCTCGCGCCTCAGGCCCAGCAGCATCGCGACCGTCAGCGTCGCGCCGGATCGCGAGATGCCCGGCACGAGCGCCGAGGCCTGCGCCACTCCGATCGCGAAGGCCTCCCCGTACCCGATCGTCTCGTCGCCACGGCGGTTCGCACCGAACCACTCACCCGCGAAGAGGCCGACGCCGCCGACCGCCAGTGCCACGGCGACGACCGCCGGCGAGCGCAGGGTATTTTCGATCGCGTCGGCGAAGAGCAGGCCCACGATCACCACGGGCACGGTGCCGAGCAGGATGAGGCGCCCCAGCCGCTCCCATGATCCGTCCCGGCCCGCCAGCGCCCCCGGCGCCGCAACGGCGAGCCGCAGGATCTCCCCGCGGAAATAGGCCACCACCGCCAGCAGCGTCCCCACGTGGCAGGCCACGTCGAAGGCCAGCCCGAAGCGGCCGGCGTCCCAGCCGAAGAACTCCCGCGCGAGAATCAGGTGGCCCGAGCTCGACACCGGCAGGAACTCGGTGAGCCCCTGGACCACGCCGAGCAGGGCCGCCGCGACGAGATCCACGCGTGCCTACGAGGCCTTGCGCGCCGTCTGCGGCCGGCCCTGGGCCTGCTTGCCGCTCAGGATGATGGCGATGGCCGCAGCGATGAAGATCGTGGAGTACGTGCCGCTGACGATGCCGACCAGCATGGTGAACGCGAACCCCTCGAGCACCTCGCCCCCGAAGAGATACAGCGAGAGCACCGCCATGAAGGTGGTGCCGGCCGTGATGAGGGTGCGGCTGAGCGTCTGGTTGACGCTGGTGTTCACCACCGTCTCCAGCGGCTCGCGCCGCTTGCTGCGCAGGTTCTCGCGCACACGGTCGAAGATGACGATCGTGTCGTTCACCGAGTAGCCGGTGATGGTGAGGATGGCGGCGACGATGTTCAGGGACAGGTCGTAGCCGAAGAACGTGAGGAACGCCAGCGTGACCAGGATGTCGTGCAGCGTGGCTGCGATCGCGCCGATGGCGAACGCGAACCGGAAGCGGACGCCGATGTAGATGGTGATGCCGACGATGGACGCGAGCGTGGCGTAGACGCCCTTGCGCTGCAGGTCCGCGCCGATGATCGGGCCGACGATCTCCTGGCTGATCACCTCGTACTGCCCGAGGTTCGCCTTCATCACGGCGTCGGTCACGGCGCGCGCGCCCTGCTCGAGGCTGGCGCCCTGCTCGGTGGTGAGCTCGGGCAGCCGGACGAGCCACTCGTTCTCGCCGGCCTCGCCGTACTGCTGCACCACCTTCTCGCCCGGCACGACGTCGAGCGCGCCACGCAGTGCGTCTTCGCCGACGGGCTGCTGGAACTTCAGGACCACGATGGTCCCGCCCGAGAAGTCGATGCCGAGCGGCAGCCCGCGCGTGGCGATCGTGCCGATGCCGGCGAGGATGACGATCACCGACAGGGCGATGGCATGCCACCGCCACTGGATGAAGTTGTAGGTCGGGTTCTCGAGGATGCGCATACGGCTAGATGCTCAGTTTCGCCACCTGCCGCCGCGACAGCACCAGCTCGAACATGGTGCGCGACACGAACACGGCGGTGAACACGTTCGACAGCAGGCCGATGGTCAGCGTGGTCGCGAACCCGCGAATGGGACCCGTGCCGAACTGGAACAGGAAGGCCGCGGCGATGAGCGACGCGACGTGGGTGTCGAGAATGGTGAGGAACACGCGGTCGAAGCCCGCGGCCACGGCCTGCTTGACGCCCTTGGACGTCGCCAGCTCCTCCTTGATGCGCTCGAAGATCAGCACGTTCGAGTCCACGCCCATGCCGATGGTGAGGATGAAGCCCGCGATGCCCGGCAGCGTCATCACCGCGCCCAGATAGGCCATCAGGCCCAGCAGGATGATGAGGTTCACGACGATCGACGTGAGCGCGTTGAACCCCGCCAGCTTGTAGTAGACCAGCAGGAACAGCACCACCAGCAGCAGCCCGCCCGCCGCGGCGGCCACCCCCGCGCGGACCGACTCGGCGCCGAGCGACGGCCCCACGGTCCGCTCCTCGAGATAGGTGAGCGAGGCCGGCAGCGCGCCCGACCGGAGCGTCAGCGCCAGGTCCGCCGCCTCCTGGGACGTGAAGGTGCCGGTGATGCGGCCCTCGTAATCGATGCGGCTCTCGATGCGCGGTGCCGTCTGCACCCGGCCATCCAGTACGACGGCGAGCTGCCGGCCGATGTTCGAGCTCGTGAAGGCGCCGAACTTCTGCGCGCCCTCGCTGTTGAAGCTGAACCCGACGGCCGGCCGGTTGTACTCGTCCAGCTGCGGGCTGGCGCTGCGCAGGTCGCGCCCCGTGACCGCAGGCACGCGGCGCACGGCGTAATAGACGGCGCTGGCGGGCTGGCCTGGCGTCACGACCTCCACGCGGCCGGGCAGGATCTGGACGTCGGGCGGCACGTTCCCGCCATACGCCTGCCGCGCGCTGTTCTCGTCCGGGAACGGCCCCTGCTCCACCAGTTTCAGCTCGAGCAGCGCCGTCGATCGGATGATCTCCTTCGCGCGGTTCACGTCGGTCACGCCCGGGAGCTGCACCAGGATCTGGTCCGCCGCGCTGTGCCGCGCGACGATCGGCTCGGCCACGCCCAGCTCGTTCACGCGCCGCTCGATGGTCTGCAGCGCCTGGTTCACCGTGCTCTCGCGGTTGTCCACCACGATGTTCGGCTTCATCTCGAACGTGTAGCTCCCGGGCCCGCTCGACGAGCGATCGTAGGAGAGCTCCACCGTGGAGAGGGCGCTCCGGAACACCGCGTCCTGCTCCGGCGGCACGCCGGTCACCGTGAAGGTGGTCGTGCCGGTGACCGTGGCCGTGATGCCCGTCAGGCCGGCCGTCCGCAGCTGTTCCCGCAGCTGGTCCGCCGTGCCCTCCGTGAGCAGGCGCAGCGCATCGTCGGTCTGCACGCGCAGCACCATGTGCACGCCGCCCTTGAGGTCCAGGCCGAGGCGGACCTTCTGCTGGGGCGGGTAGAACGCGAAGACCGAGAGCGCGACAACGCCCAGGATGACGAGAAGCTTCCAGCGCAGGTTCTTACTCATGGCTCATGCGTTCTGATCGGCCACCGGGGCCTGTCCCTGGTAACCGACGATGGCCGCCCGGGACACGTCCACGCGAACGTTGGGCGCAATCTGCAGTTGGATGGACTGCTCCGAGATCTTCGCCACGGAGCCGTAGATGCCGCCGCTGGTCACGACGCGGTCGCCAACCTTGAGCGCGGCCAGGAAGTCCTGGACCTTCTTCTGCCGCCGCTTCATGGGCAGCAGGATGACGAAGTAGAAGATGCCGAGGACCAGCGCGAAGGGCACGAGCTGGACCCACGGGCTCACCGCCTGATCGGGCGGCGAGCCCATGGCCAGCAGTCCGGCTGCGGAAAGGGCTGTCGGGGTCATGCATTCTGCGGGCGGGCGGAAAAGGTCCGGTGGAAGTCGTGCCGGAACTTCTCGAACGTCCCAAACGCAATAGCCTCCCTCACCCTCCGCATGGTGTCAAGGTAAAAGAACAGATTATGCAAGGTGTTAAGGGTCCCTCCCGTCATCTCGCCGGCGAGGAACAAGTGCCGCAGATAGGCCCGGGAAAAGGTGCGGCAGGTGTAGCAGCCGCACGCCGCATCCACCGGGCCATCGTCCTCGGCGTAGCGGGCGTTCTTGATGTTGATGGCCCCTTCGCTGGTGAACAGGCGGCCGTTCCGGGCATTCCGCGTCGGCATCACGCAGTCGAACATGTCCACGCCGCGGGCCACGGCCTCGATGAGGTCCAGGGGGGTGCCGACCCCCATCAGATACCGGGGCTGGTCGTCGGGGAGAAGGGGCGCCGTGCCCTCGATCACCTTGTACATAGTGTCGGCCGCCTCGCCGACGCTCAGCCCCCCGATGGCGTAGCCCTCGAACCCGACGGCGAGGGTCAATTCTGCACTCTTTCTCCGCAGGTCGAGTTCCGAGCCGCCCTGCACAATCCCGAACTGAAGCTGGCCGCGCCCCGTGTCGGAGCAAGGCCGCCGGTCCAGGAAATGCTCGCGGCAGCGACGCGCCCACCTGGCGGTTAGGTCGACAGACCGATCGAGGGCGTCGTGCGGGGCGGGCAGCGCCGGGCACTCATCGAGGACCATGGCGATGTCCGAGCCGAGGTTGAGCTGGATATCGACGGCCGACTCGGGGGTCAGAACGTGCCGGCTGCCGTCGAGGTGGGACTGGAACTCGACGCCTTCCTCGGTGAGCTTCCGACGGTCAGCGAGGCTGAACACCTGGTACCCTCCGCTGTCGGTGAGGATGGGCCGCTCCCACCCCATGAAGCGATGCAGTCCGCCGCGGCGGCGGACGAGCTCGTCGCCGGGGCGCAGGTGCAGGTGGTAGGTGTTGCCGAGGATGATGCTCGCGCCGACGTCCATGAGATCGCGCGGCGTGACGGCCTTCACCACCCCCTGCGTGCCCACCGGCATGAACACCGGCGTCTCGATGGTGCCGTGGGCGGTGGTCAGCACACCACGTCGCGCGGCCCCGTCTTGATGGGTGAGCGTGAAGGACATTGGGTCGTGGGTCGTGGGTTGTGGGGTCGCGCGTCGTGGGCCGCAGGCCCGGCTTGCTATCACCTGGATCCGTGACCAGGGGCCAAGACCCAAGCCCCAAGTCCCAAGTCCCAAGTCCCAAGTCCCAAGACCTCTGTATTATCCCTAACGTGAACAAACTGCGCGTGGGCGTCATCTATGGCGGGCGATCGGGCGAACACGAGATCTCGGTGGCTTCGGCAGCCTCCATCCTGAAGCATCTCGATCGGGAGAGGTACGAACCGGTGCCCGTCCGCATCGAGAAGGATGGCCGGTGGACGCTGCCCGATCGCCCCCCGACGGCCCTGTCGGCAGCGGATGTCATCGAAAGCGCGCGTGCGGCTGCCGCGAAGCCCCTGCCTGGCGGCCGCGATGCCATCATGCCGGCTCACCCCGGGACGGACACGCTGCTGACCATCGAGCGCAACGCGGAGGGCAGCGGCGGCGGAACGGGCGCGCCTGCGGTGGTCACCGGCCTCGGCCTCGACGTGGTGTTCCCGGTGTTGCACGGTCCGTTCGGCGAGGACGGCACCGTGCAGGGCCTGCTCGAGCTGGCGAACGTGCCCTACGTGGGCCCCGGCGTCATGGCCTCGGCCGTCGGCATGGACAAGGCGACCATGAAGATCCTCTTCGAGGCACGCGGCCTGCCGGTGACGCCGTGGCACGCCTTCGTGGCGGCCGACTGGGCGCGGCGCGGCGACGAGGTGCTGGCGCGGGCGCTTGCGCTGGGGCTGCCGCTGTTCGTCAAGCCGTCGAACCTGGGATCCAGCGTGGGCATCTCGAAGGTGAAGGTGACCGAGGCGCTCGCGCCGGCAATCGAGCACGCCTTGTCGTTCGATCGCAAGGTGATCATCGAGGCCGGGGTCCCGGCGCCGCGCGAGATCGAGTGCGCCGTGCTCGGCAACGACGACCCCCAGGCCTCGACGGCCGGCGAGGTGATTCCCTCGCGCGAGTTCTACGACTACGAGGCCAAGTACCTGGACGAGGGGTCGAAGACGATCGTCCCCGCAGACCTGCCGGCAGCGCAGCGCGCCGAGGTGCAGCGCCTGGCCATCGAGGCCTTCAAGGCCATCGACGCCTGCGGCATGTCGCGCGTGGACTTCCTGCTCTCGCGAGCCACGGGGGCCCTGGTGGTCAACGAGATCAACACGATCCCGGGCTTCACCACCATCAGCATGTTCGCGAAGCTGTGGGAGGCGAGCGGCGTTCCCTACCCTGCACTGGTCGACCGGCTCATCCGGCTTGCGATGGAGCGCCACGCGGAGAAGCAGAGGCTGCGGACCTCGGCGTTTTGAAGGCAAAGGCAGAACGCACAAGGTTGAAGGCAGAAGGCACACGGCAGAGGGGAAGTCGTGACCGAAGGTCATAGGAAGGGACCCCGATGGCGGGCGCTGGTTCTGGCGTTCTGCCTTGTGCCTTCGGCCCTCTGCCTTCGGCCTTCCGCTTTCGGCCTTCCGCCTTCCGCCTTCGCGCCGCGCCCTGGCCTGACCGCCGCACCCGAGGTGGCCGCCGCCTACGACGCGGTGCTCAACGCGGACTTCGACCGGCTGCCGGAGATCCTCGAAGCCACGTGTGGGCCCGCGCCGCGCGTGGCCTGCCTTGGGCTGCGGGCCCTTGGCACCTGGTGGGAGATCCAGCTCGATCCCGAGAGCCGCGCCCTCGACGCGCGCTTCTCCACCGAGGTCGACGCCGCCATCCAGGAGGCACGCGCCTGGACCCTCCGCGAGCCCGAGCGGGAGGAGGCCTGGTTCTACCTCGGCGCCGCGCTGGGGGCGCGCAGCCAGTGGAAGGTCCTCCGGAGGGAGCGGCTGTCGGCAGCGCGCGACGGCAAGCAGATCAAGGACGCGCTCGAGCGGGCACTTGCGCTGGATCCGGCCATGCACGATGCCGAGTTCGGCATCGGCCTCTATCGCTACTACGCCGGGGTCGCGCCGGCCTTCTTCCGCTGGCTGCGGTGGCTGCTGCTGCTCCCGGGCGGGAACCGGGCCGAAGGCCTGCGGCAAATGGAGCGCGCGAGCCGGCAGGGCGTGATTGTCCGCGCCGAGGCCACCTACCAGCTGCACGTGGCCTACCTCTGGTACGAGCGCCGCTTCCGCGAGGCACTGGACCTCATCGTCGACCTGGAGTCGCGCTATCCGCGCAACCCGCTCTTCCGACAGATCGACGCCGACATCCGCAGCGTCTATTTCAGCGACGCGGCCGGCAGCCTCGCCTCGTCCGAGATCCTGCTCGAGCTCGCGCGATCGAAGCGCGTGAACCGCGCGGAGCTCGCGGAGGTGCGCGCGCTCGTGAACATCGCGGTGCAGCGCGATCGCCTCGGCGACAGGACGGGCGCGGTCGACACGATCGAGGCGCTGCTGGCGCGCTCCCCCACGGCGCCCGTCGATGCGATCGCGCGCGCGCGGCGGCTCGCGCGCGCGTGGTCGCCGCGCTGATCCCGAGACCACGCCTACAGGCGCGCGTGACAGCGGCCGACATCATGTGTACGGCGAATGGATGGGCCTATCAGAAAAGGCGTTTGTTTGACAACCACAAACGCTTTGTGCTTGACAAGATGATTTTCTCATCCATAATCTACATCTGGTATGAGGGCGTAAGGCTCAGACCACGGCTTGTGAAGCTCTACTAACTCGAGCCGGGTTGCCATCAGGCGGAGCCAGGCCCCTTCAGGAGGAACAATGGCGAAGAAGGCAAAGAAGGCGGCGAAGAAGAAGGCTGCGAAGAAGAAGAAGTAAGCCTCGCCGCTTACCAGGGGCGGTTGTCCAAGACTGCCCCACCTTTTTTCCGCATCGCGCGCCCACGAGAGACGCGCAGCAAGGCGCAGGGGAGCCGGTACCCGCGAGCCGAGTGCCAGGCGGCAGAGGCTACCGCAGGTGGCGCGGCGAACCCTGACGCATAACCCAACCTGAAGGGGGGGATACGACCGATGGCAAAGAAGGCGAAGAAGGCGGCCAAGAAGGCCAAGAAGGCGAAGAAGCGGTAAGCTTCTCGTTGCCGGAAGATCGACGAAAGGGGGCGCACCGTGCGCCCCCTTTTGTTTCGGCCCCACCCGTGGTGACCAGCGCCGGTCCGCTCAGTTCCCTCGACCGTCAGCGCGCGTCATCACCGACCCACGCCACGCCGTCCCAGATCCTGATGCTGCGGACGACGTCCCACTGCTGCAGCCGATCCACCACGTCCATGCCCGAGACGACCTGGCCGAAGACGGTGTAGCGGCCGTCGAGGTGCGGCTGCGGCGAATGCGTGATGAAGAACTGGCTGCTGCCCGTGTCCGCCCAGTCGAGCGCCATGCCGACCGTGCCGCGGAGGTACGGGCGCTGGTTGATCTCGTCGCGGATGGTGTAGCCCGGCCCGCCTTCCCCATCGCCGCGCGGATCGCCCCCCTGGACGACGAAGTCGGGCACCACGCGATGCCACGGGATGTTCGTGAAGAAGCCCTTTCGCGCGAGCGCCGTGAAGTTCGCCACGGTGCGGGGCGCGTCGAGCACTGCAAGATCGACCTCGATGACACCCTTCTCGGTGTCGATGTACGCCCGTGGCGAGTACGGAGGCGAGACCAGCGCGTCGACCGCCGCCGGGTCGGGTGCGGGCGGCGCCGGCGTGGCCGGCGTGGCATCGGCCTGCGGGTCGTCCTGCCCGTGCTGCTGCGCGGGGCGCAGGCGGACGGC